>CALMFH010000051.1 GCA_937864925.1 uncultured Alphaproteobacteria bacterium
AGAGCCCTACAGAATCCATTTCACCACTCGACGCCACTCGATTTCTTCAAATGCGGTTCCCCTGATGGTGACCGCCCGGTCCACGGCGTCGACGTCGACACGTCGTCGCCGGCCCGACCGCACCGGGCGGGAGGCGCGATCCGTCCGCCTTCCATCACCGCGGCGATCCGGCCGGTCCACCGCCGGGAACGAGCGAAACGACGGCCACCGGGGGGTGGCCGTCGTCGTGGTCCGCGGGTGGGATGGGGTCGACCTCGCCGGTCAAGCGGCGCGACGACCACCGACCAGTTCGCTCAGCAGGCGTTCGATCTCCTCGGAGAGGTCGCCGGCGCGATCGGAGAGGTCGCCGGCGAGAGAGGAGAGGGTGTCGGCGGCGCGATCGGTGTCCTCGGCCATGCGCGGCAGATGGTTGATCGCCGCGACGGCGGCCTGGGTCGCGTCGGTGGCGCGATGGAGGCTGCCGGTGATCTCCTGGGTGGCGACGTTCTGCTCTTCGACGGCGCCGGCGACGGCGGTGGAGAATGACGACATCGCGCCGATGGCGTCGGCGATCTCACCGACCGAGGCGAAGACGTCGTCGGTGGCGGCACGGATGTCGGCGATCTGGCGTTCGATCTCCTCGGTCGCCTTGGAGGTCTGTCCGGCCAGCACCTTCACTTCCTGGGCCACGACGGCGAAGCCGCGGCCGGCTTCACCGGCGCGGGCCGCCTCGATGGTGGCGTTGAGGGCGAGCAGGTTGGTCTGAGAGGCGATGTCGGCGATGAGACCGGAGATCTCGCCGATGCGGCGACTGGTCTCGCCGAGCCGGGCGGCGACCCGGTTGGCGGCTTCGGCGCGCTGGCGCGCCTGATCGGAGGCGCCGACCGACTGCGCCGTCTGCGAGGCGATTTCGCTGATCGAGGAGGAGAGCTCGGTCACGGCGGTGACCACCACGGTGCTGTCGGTGGTCACCATGTTGAGCCGACCGATGGCATCGCCGAGACCGGCGCGCGTTCCGGCGGCGTTGGTGGCGACCGTCGTGGTCTGCGCTTCGATCTTGCGCGCCAGATCGGACAGCGCGGTGATGATCGAGCCGACCGATCGGCGAATCTTCTCGGCGACGGCGCCCATCGCTCGGCGTTCCTGTTCGACCAGCTCGCGCTTGCGCTCGTCGGAGTTGGCGGCTTCCAGGCGCTCGATGGTCCGATCGCGGAAATAGGCGACCGCCCGCGCCACCTGGGCGATCTCGTCACGGCCGTCGGCGAGATCGATGGTGGCGTGAAGATCTCCGTCGCCGAGGTGACGGATGCGGGCGTCGAGCCGATCGATGTCGTGGATGATCGAGCGCGACGCCGCCCAGGCGGCAGCGAGCGCGAGCACGACCACGAGGCCGGAGATGCCGAGCATCAGGAAGAGATACGAGCGGAAGCCGGCGATACGCGCCTCGAGCAGATGATCGAGTTCGGCCGCGGCGGCGGTCCACAAGGCGTCGCCGGCCTGGTGCAGGCGGGTGTGGGCGGCGGCGACCGGAGCGAGGTCGAGGCCGGACCGGCGGGCATCGTCACGCAGGTCGCGGGCGACGCGATCGATGGCCTCCTGGTAGGCCTTGGCGGCGGCGGCGAAGGCCTCGCCGGGAGCGGCGAGGGCGGCCTTCACCGAACCGTCGGGATTGCCCTGGGTGGCGGAGGCGAGGTCGCCGGCGACGCCGTCGGCGGCGGCGGTGAAGGTGCCGAGCCGCACCATCAGGTCGGCCTTGTCGTCGTCCGAGAGAGTGGCGGCGGCGCGCTGGAGACGCACCGTGGCGAGCAGGGCGGCGGCCTGATCGACGGCCTCCGGAAGCTTCACCGTCACCGAGTCCTGGACGTAGTAGCTGTCGAGATCGGGGTCGAGAGTGAGGTTCGAGCCGTCGGCGATCTTGGTGACGACCCCGCGCAGGGCGGCGATCAGCGCGACCACCTTCTCGTCGCGGCGGGCGCCGGAAAGAGCCGGGAGAGCGGCGGCGAGCGTGCGGGCGGCCTCGGCAGAACCCATCGCTTCGTCGAGTTCACGGCCACGGGCCGCCAGCGTTTCGGTGGAGATCGTCGCACCGGTCGATCCGACGTCGATGGCGGTGGCGGCGGTCAGCACCGGCCAGACGGCCTGGAGGTAGCGTGTCCCGTCGGCTTCCTTGGCCGCGAAGGTGATGTCCTTGCGGCTCTGGAAGACGAACAACCCGGCCAACAACGCGATCGGAACGAGGAGCAGGGCGACGATGCCGGCGAGCTTGTAGCGAATGGCGATCGAGGGCATGGGGAGAGGTCTCTGACGATGGGTTGCGGCTCGATCCCAGCGTCGAAGATTTAATTCTTCCCTAAGGTAATCGTCATAAATCACGACAAAATTTCAGTTGCACGCCATTTGTGCAATGGGCCCGCGTGGAAGTAGAGCGGCCGGGCGTTAAATTCTCTTTTCGGTTGTGCATCCATCCTGGGCTGCCGATCGACCGACGGAGAGAGCGGAGCGGCGGAGGCCGCCGCTCCGGGTGAGAAGGTCATTTCACCGTCTCGGCGGCCTTCTTGACGAAGCTCGCGTCGAAGGAGCGCGAGACGTCGATCTTGGCGTCCTTGAAGTCGGCTTCGGTGGTCTGCAGGAACTTCAGGGTCGAGTCCATGCCGTCCGCCGGGATGATGCCGGTCTTCGAATAGGTCGGGATCGAGGCCTTCAGCGCCTTCAGATAGAGTTCCTTGTCACCGAGCATGTAGTCCTCGGGCACCTTGGCGGCGATCTCTTCCGGCGTCGCCTTCTCGATCCACTTGAGTGTCCGATAGAAGGCGTTGGTGAGTGCCTGGACCGTGTTCGGGTTGGCCCTGATGAAATCGGCCTTGAGATACATCACCGCCGCCGGGTTGGTGCCGCCGAAGACGGCGCGGGTGCCGGCTTCGGTGCGGGTGTCGACCAGGATCTTGATCGCCCCGTCGGCCTCGAGCTTGGAGATCACCGGGTCGAGGTGGGAGACGGCGTCGACGTTGCCCTTCTCGACCGCCGCCACGGCGGAGGCGCCACCTCCGACTCCGATGAACGACGCGGCGTCGGGGGCGAGGCCGGCCTTGATCATCTGGTAGACGATGGTCAGGTGGGTGGAGGAGCCCGGTGCGGTGACGCCGATCTTGAGGCCCTTGAGGTCGGCGACGGACTTCACCGTGTCGGCCTTGTCCTTGGAGACCGCCAACACGATGCCGGGGAAGCGACCGAGCTCGATCACCGCGGTGATGTCCTGGCCCTTCTGCTGCATCCGCATGGTGTGCTCGTAGGCGCCGGTGACGACGTCGACCGATCCACCGATCAGGGCCTGCAGCGCTTTGGCGCCGCCGCCGAAGTCGTTGATGGTGACGTCGAGCCCCTCGTCCTTGAAGTAGCCGAGCCGGTCGGCCAGCGTCAGCGGCAGGTAGTAGAGCAGCGGCTTGCCACCGACGCCGATCTCCAGCTTGGGCTTCTCCGGCGGGGCCGCCGTGGCCGATCCGACGGCGAGGCCGAAGGCGGCGAGGCCGGCCGCCACGATACCGATCAGACGCTTCATCGCGTTGTTCTCCCTGTTGTTCTCTGCGGTGCCCGTTCTCGGGACGTCATCCGTCGTTGAGCGAATTGCCGGGGCGCCAGACGAGGAGGCGATCCTCGATCCGGGTGACACCCCAGTCGATCACCAGTACGAAGGCGGCGAGCACGAACATGCCGGCGAAGACGCCGGCGATGTCGAAGACGCCTTCGGCCTGATGGATGAGATAGCCGAGGCCGGCGGAGGAGCCGAGATATTCGCCGACCACCGCACCGACCAGGGCGAAGCCGACCGAGGTGTGGAGCGAGGAGAACATCCAGCTGAGCGCCGAGGGCCAGTAGACGTGGCGGAAGAGCTGGCGCTCGTTGAGCCCCATCAGCCGGGCGTTGGCCAGCACCACCGGGCTCACCTCCTTGACGCCCTGATAGACGTTGAAGAAGACGATGAAGAACACCAGCGTCACGCCGAGCGCCACCTTCGACCAGATGCCGAGGCCGAGCCACAGCATGAAGATCGGCGCCAGCACGACGCGCGGCAGGGCATTGATCATCTTGAGATAGGGGTCGAAGACGGCGGCGACGGTGGGTTTGCGGGCGAACCAGAAGCCGAAGACGATGCCGCCGATCGCGCCGATGGCGAAGGCCAGCGCCGTCTCGATCAGCGTCACCCACAGATGTTTCCAGATCAGGCCGGTGGCGAACATCCGCACCACCCGGGCGAAGACGTCGCCGGGAGTGGAGAAGAAGAATGGCGGCAACAGCAGCACGCCGAAGATCTTCACGTTCGAGCCGATCCACCAGATCGCCAGGAGAACGACGCCGACCAGGATCTGGAGCGAGAGCAGCTTGACCCGGCTCATGCGTCCGCCTCCCCGTAGGTCTTGATCACTTCCGCCTTGAGCTGTCCCCAGATCGCCCGGTGCAGTTCGTGGAAGCGCGGGTCGAGGCGGATGTCGGCGGCGTCGCGCGGCCGGGCGAGGTCGATGCGATGATCGCCGATGATGCGGGCATTCGGCCCGGCCGACATGATCAGCACCCGGTCGGAGAGCGCGATCGCCTCCTCGAGATCGTGGGTGACGAAGAGCACCGCCTTGCGGTCGGCGGCCCACAGATCGAGGAGCAGGTTGCCCATGATCTGGCGGGTCTGGGCGTCGAGCGGGCCGAAGGGCTCGTCCATCAGCAGGATCTTCGGGTGGCGGATCAACACCTGGGCGAGGCCGACGCGCTTTCTCTGGCCACCGGAGAGCTGATGGGGATAGCGATCGGTGAAGCGGGCGAGGCCGACCTTCCCGAGCCAGCCCCGTGCCGCGTCGAGCGCCTCGGCGCGTGGCCGGCCGGCGACCTCGAGGCCGAGGGCGACGTTGTCGAGCGCCGTCTTCCACGGCATCACCGCGTCCTGTTGGAAGAGATAGCCGGCCTCGCGGCTGAGGCCGGCGAGTGGGCGTCCGAGCACGGTCACGTTGCCGGCGACCGGCTTCAACAGGCCGGCGACGGCGTTGAGCAGTGTCGACTTGCCGCAGCCGGTGGGGCCGACGATGGCGACGAACTCGTTCTCGGCGACCTCGAGCGAGGTCTCGGCGACGGCGTCGTAGGTGCCGCCTCCTTCGAGGCGGAAGGCGATGCGGACGGCATCGAGGCGGATGGCGGAAGTCGCGCCGTCACGCGGAGCCGGCGGCGCGCCGAGCGAATCCATTCCGGTCCTCCCGAGGCCTCGTCGGCCGAGGTGTGGTCACGCCCGCGTCTGGTCGGATCGTGAGCAGCGAAAGCGGAGGCCACTTTCCCCGTGGACGAGGAGATGGTCAAGCCGGTGCGGGCGCGTCGAATCCGGGTCCGACGACGACGGGCGGCGCGGAGGGGCCGGATCGCCGATCAGGCGCCGAGGAGGGCGTTGCGCAGGTCGGAGAGTTCGCGGGTGGTCAGCGTCTCGCCACCGCGGAAACGGGCGAGAAGCAGGCGCAGACGGACGGTCGGCGCCTCCCCGCGACCACCGTGGTCCCAACCGGCACGACGCAGAGCGCCGAGCGCATCGGTACGGATGTCGTCGTCCCAGGAATCGATGTCGGCGGCTCCGAGCATGGTCGTTCTCCGAATCTCCCGGCACAGCGGGAAGACGGGTCGATCGTCACAGCCACGCCGGAGACCCGGCGCGAACGCATGCCATCCCCCGGCGAGCCCGAAAGCCTCGCCCTACCGTCGACGGCGAGCGCGAGGGCCTCGCCATCGCATCTCGCGCGTTCCGGCGCGTGGGACCCGATCCGACATCGGGTTCCCCATGCCTGACTCTGTTGCAGTGCGATGTCAATGTTGCGGCGCGGTCATCAATTGGTCGTGACCTGCGGCTCGAGGGCGCATCCGGAGTCGAATATATGAGAGAACTCTGATATGAGAATGGCGATCCGCTCTGTACCGTCCGGAGACTCGCATGATGTCGTCTCGCTCCGCCGCGCTCGCCCTGTCGACCTTCTTCGCCGCCGCCGTTCCGGCATACGCGGCGCAGACGGTGACCTATGACCAGGTCGCCACGGGGCTGGCCGAGCAGAGCATCGTGTTGGTCGACATCCGCGAGCCCGACGAATTCGTTTCCGGACACGTGCCGGGCGCGATCAACCTGCCGCTGTCGAAGCTGACGCCAGCGGCACTGCCGAAGCCCGAGGGCAAGAAGGTGGTGATCATGTGCCGCTCCGGCAACCGCTCGGGCAAGCTCGCCCAGGTGCTGCCGTCGGTCGGTCGCCCCGACATCGCCGACTATTCGGGATCGATGATCGACTGGACCCGGCGGGGTGGGGCGATCGTCAAGGGGCAGTGATTTCGCCGTCCGCTCGCACGAGAGGGAAAGGCGAAACGGAAGAGGCGGCGCTTCGCGGGAAGCGCCGCCTCAGTCGTTTCGGGGGGCTCGCGCCGAGAGGCCCGGTCTCAGGTGCCGGTGAGGATCTTCGGTACCCGGTTGAGGCGCAGTCGGTAGGCATCCGGCATGCCGGAGCCGAGCAGCGGTCTGAGATAGAGGCGGAAGGCGTCGGTGATGTCGTTGCCGCTGTCGGCGATGAACTCGTCCGGCATGGTGCGGGTCTTGCCGGCGACGGCTTCGAGCGGTGTCAGTTGATAGTCGACCGAATAGAAGCCGGTGCGGTGGATGGTGACCGAGCCGTCGGTCTTGCCCCACATGGCGAACTGCACCGCCTTCTCGCCGACTTCGCGCGCTTCGCGTTGGTCGACGTCGGAGACGCAGCCGATGAAGGAGCGCTGCAGGTATCCGAAGGTGTCGCCGCGGACGCGCTTGATCTTGAGCTTGGCCTTGACCTCCTCGCAGAGCAGATCGGCCAGTGCCCCGGTGCCGGAGAGCTGTACGTTGCCGTGGGCGTCGCGTTCGACCTGTGCCGTCAGCTTGGTCATGATCGGCACGCCGTTCTCGTCGTGAATGCCCTCCGAGACGGCGACGATGCAGCGACCGTACTTCTCGTAGGTCGCCTTCACGTCGGCGAGGAAGCGATCGACGACGAAGGGGCGCTCCGGGATGTAGATGAGGTGCGGGCCGTCATCGGGGAACTTCTTGCCGAGGGCGGAGGCCGCGGTGAGGAAGCCGGCGTGGCGACCCATCACCACCGCGACGTAGACGCCGGGCAACGCGGCGTTGTCGAGGTTCGCCCCCATGAAGGCCTGGGCGACGAAGCGCGCTGCGGAGGGAAAACCGGGGGTGTGGTCGTTGACCATCAGATCGTTGTCGATGGTCTTGGGGATGTGGATGCAGCGCAGGTCGTAGTCGGCCTTCTGCGCTTCTTCGGAGACGATGCGCACCGTGTCGGAACTGTCGTTGCCACCGATGTAATAGAACTGGCTGATCCGGTGAGCGCGCAGGACCTTGAAGATCTCCTGGCAGTATTTCAGATCCGGCTTGTCGCGGGTCGAGCCGAGCCCGGAGGACGGCGTGTTGCCGACCATCTCGAGGTTGTGGCTGGTCTCCTGGGTGAGATCGAGGAACTCCTCGTCGACGATGCCGCGAACGCCGTGATAGGCGCCGTACACCAGTTCGACGTTGGAGAACTTGCGTGCCTCGAGCACGGCGCCGACGAGCGACTGGTTGATGACGGCGGTCGGCCCACCACCCTGGGCCACGAGTACCTTGGTCAAGGTCATGCTGTGTTCGTCTCCCTCGCGAACCGGTGTCGACCACGAACCGGCGGCGAACGAGTGAACACCAAAATCGGCGCGACGACCACTGTACCGCGTGACGCGGTGCCGGCGCCGTGCACGGCCCTCCCGTCACGCCGGAGGTTTCGCGACGGCCGGGCATCCCGCGCTCGGCATCAGACCGAGCGTCGGCGCTTGTCGGTGATGCGGCGGAGGCGCATCCCTGCCCGGCCGGGGCGGCCGAGCAACAGCGGCAGATCGGCGGCGGGCAGCGGCCGGGAGAAGTGCCAGCCCTGGGCGAAATCGCAACCGAGCCGCACCAGTTCGTCGAACTGGGCGCGGGTCTCGACGCCCTCGGCCAGCACCTCGAGCTTGAGGTTGCGGGCGAGCGAGATGATCGCGGCGGCGATCTCCACCGAGGTCGGGTCGTCGGGCATGTCGGCGACGAAGCTGCGGTCGATCTTGAGCTTGTCGATGGGCAGGCGGCGCAGATAGGCGAGCGACGACCAGCCGGTGCCGAAATCGTCGATCGACAGGCGCACGCCCATCTCACGCAGCGCCGTGAGACGGCGCTCGGCCTCGGGCCCCTGATCCATCAGGGCGCCTTCGGTGATCTCGATCTCCAGACACCGGGCCGGGACGCCGGTTTCGGCGAGCGCTTCGGCGATGCGGCGCGGCACGTCGGCGCGTTGGAACTCGCGCGGGCTGAGGTTGACCGCCATGGTGTCGAGGCCGAGGTCGGCGTCGAGCCATTCGCGCATCTGGCGGCAGGCGGTGCGCAGCACCCATTCGCCGATGGCGATGATCAGGCCGGTCTCCTCGGCGATCGGGATGAAGCGGTCGGGCGGGATCAGTCCGTGGATCGGGTCGCGCCAGCGCAACAGCGCCTCGACGCCCCGGATGCGGCCGTCGCGGGTGGAGACCTGCGGCTGATAGTGGAGTTCGAACTCGCCGCGCTCGAGTGCCCGGCGCAGGCCGGCCTCGGTCTCCAGACGGATGGCGGCGGCGGCGGTCAGTACCTCCTCGTAGAAGCGGTGGGTGGCCCGTCCGGCGCCCTTGGCTTCGTAGAGGGCGGTGTCGGCGTGCTGGATCAACTCGTTGGCGACGACGCCGTCGGCCGGGAAGAGCGAGATGCCGATCGAGGTGGAGATGAAGATCTCCTGTCCCTCGGAGAGGACGAAGGGCTGGTTCATCCGTTCGATCAGACGGTGGGCGAGATCGGCGGCGTGGTCATGGCCACCGATGGTGGGCACCAGGCCGACGAACTCGTCACCGCCGAGGCGCGCCAACATCGCTTCGGGCGGCAGCATCTCGCGCAGGCAGCGCGACACCAACCAGAGCAGTTCGTCGCCGGCGGCGTGGCCGAGGCTGTCGTTGACGTTCTTGAAGCGGTCGAGGTCGAGGAACAGTACGGCGCCGGTCACGGCGGTCTCGAGCGCCCGCTCGACGGCGCGGTCGAGCTCCTCGAGCAGCAGGACGCGGTTCGGCAGGTCGGTCAGGGAGTCGTGATGGGCGAGATGGGCGAGGCGCGCCTCCGACTGCTTCAACGGTCCGATGTCGACGAAGGTGCCGACGTAGTTGATGACCCGGCCGCCGTCGTCGCGGACGCTCGAGATCGTCAGCCACTCGGGGTAGATCTCGCCGTTGCGGCGCTTGTTCCAGATCTCGCCCTGCCAGTGGCCGACGCGTTCGATGGTCTTCCACATGTCGACGTAGAAGGTGGCGTCGTGGCGACCCGACCGCAATGTCTGCAGGCTGCCGCCGACGATCTCCTGGCGCGGCCAGCCGGTGATGGTGGTGAAGGCGGGATTGACGTCGATCACCCGACCGGTGGTTTCGGTGATCACCACGCCTTCCTGGGTGTTGGTGAAGACGGCGGCGGCGCGGCGCAGCTCGGCCTCGTCGCGCTTGCGGTCGGTGATGTCGGCGTGGGTGCCGACCATACGCACCGCCCGACCGTCGGCGTCGCGTACGACGAAGCCGCGGGTGAGCACGTGGCGCCAGGTGCCGTCGGTCGTGCGTAGGCGGAACTCGGTCGACAGTGCTTCGGTCCGCCCCTTGAGGACGTCGTGCAGGTGGGCCTCGGCCTGGTCGAGGTCGTCGGGATGGACCCGCTGTTTCCAGACCCGCCAGTCCTCGTTCTCGCCGTCGGCGTCGAAACCGAGGATCTCGCGGCATCGCGGTGAGCGGAAGATGGTGCCGGCGGCGACGTCCCAGTCCCACAGACCGTCGGCGGAGCCGCGGATGGCGAGATCGAAGCGCTCCTCGCTCGCCCGCAGCGCGTTCTCCGCGGTGTGGCGGGCGGAGACGTCTTCGACGACCGCCAGAATATAGGGAACCGCGTCCGCGGCGTCGCGTACCAACGAGGCGGTGATCGCCACCCAGGCGACCGAGCCGTCGCGGCGGCGGATGCGGCGCTCGGAGGTCATGCTCCGGATCTCGCCGGAGACGAGCGTGCGCAGGGACCGTGCCACCGCGATCCGTTCCTCGGAATGGAGGATCTCGGCGATCGGCACCGACATGACGTCTTCGCCGTCGTAGCCGGCGATCTCGGCGAGACGCCGGTTGCAGCGGATCCAACCGCCGTCGAGGGCGAGGTGGGCGATACCGACGGCGGCTTGTTCGAAGGTGGAGCGGAAGCGTTCCTCGGCCGCCTGGGCCCGGTGGCGCTCGCCGATCTCGCGATAGGCGGCGTCGAGGCGCTGGCGCTGCCACGACAGGATCGCGATACCGAGGCCGGCGCCGAGCGCCAGGAGGATCGACAGGCCGGTCCCGAACGCCAGCCCGTTGATCTCGGCGAGGGCTTCGGCTTCGTCGATCTTGGTGACGAGGATCCAACCGGTCGCCGGGATCGTCGCCATGGCGGCGAGGACCCGTTCGCCGCGGTAGTCCATACCGGTGGCCGAGCTGTCGCCGAAGCGGACATGCCGGACGGCGGGCAGATCGACGCGGTCGAGGGGGATGCGGCGGGTGAACGGTGCACCTTTGCCGAGGCGTGTGTCGGTCAGCGGTACGACCGCGTCGCCCTCACGACGGACCATGGCGTTCTCGCCGGTGCGGCTCGGCATCGGCCAGGAGGTGAGGTACGGAAAGAGCCATGTGGCGGCGTCGACGTCGACGACGGCGAATGCGAGAGGGCTTCCCCGCTGCATCCCGAGGTCGAAGATCGGGGCGAGCCAAGCCATGTGGACCGAGCCGTCGGACCGGCGATGGAGATCGAGCAGCGTCACCCGCGTACCCGTCGCGCTGCGGGCGAGAGCGGTATGGAATTCCGGCGCTTCCGAAATGGCCGAAGCGTCGCCGAGGAGCAGGCGTCCCTCGCCGTCGACCAGGGCGACACCGTGATATCCGCGGTTGCCGCGGATCACCGCCAGCGTCTCCTCCAGAGCGTCGGCCTCTTGGGTCGAGCGGGTGTCGAGCCACCGCTCCAGCAGATCGCGGCGTACCGGGTCGCGTGCCAACATCTCGGCGTCGCCGTGGCGTTCCTCGTACCAACGGCCGATGGCGGCGACCTCGAGCCGGGCCAGGCCTTCGAGTTTGCGGAGCGCCTCGGCTTCGATCGTCGAGGACTGGGCGCGATAGGCGACGTGGGCGATCACCAGGACCGACACGACCGCCGCGGCCAGGGCGATGATGGGCGCCGGCGAGGTGGCGGTGCGGCCGGTACGTTCGGTCGTCACGCCGCGCGGCATACGCAACAGCGCCCAGACCAGGAGAAGCGACGTCGCGGCGACGAAGAACAGACCCTTGAAGACCGAGATCTCCATCAGGGTGCGGTGATCGGTGATGTTCGCCAGGATCAGATCGGAGAAGAAGATCCACGCCGACGCGAACAGCGCATAGGCCGCCACCACTCGTATCACGTAGGATCTGCGCGGTTCGACGTTCATTCCGGTCCCGTTCCCACACCGGTCGTGGCCGCGATCTTCGGCCCTGTTCCGACGAGAGATCCGAGTCGAACGCCCGTCGAAGTCGTCCGACGAGTCGTTCCGGCCCGGAGTTCTCTTCGGTTCCTGGGACGAGCCTGCGCCGCCAACCATTACAATTCGCCTAATTCGGCGACGAGACGGGTAAGGAATGTCAGTACTTCCGTAGGGTTTCGCGAGGTTCGGAACGTCATTTCCGAGCAGTTCGTCCTGGCGCAGCCGATGGTCGGATGGAACGGGTGAGGTCGTCCCCAGGTCTCCGGCCGACGACGACTCGCGACTTCGCTCCGCCCGTCGGCGCCGGGAGACGGATACACCCGTGATCTTCCGTCGGATTCGACGGGGGCGGCCGTCACGAACCGGCTCGGGTATCGGTGCCGACGTCACGGCGGCGGGGAGAAAGCGACGGCCCGTGGTCTTTTCATCTTACCAAGCCGACATCGAGGTCATACGATCTCCCGCCGGTCGTCGTCGACGGGCGCCCGCGTCGGCGGGTGCGGTCGCGACGCGGCGGGGCGCGGTAGGTCGGAGGGCAGGACCGTGGAACCGGTGCGGAACCCGAAGTTGGCGGACGCCATCGCCGAACACCTCGAGCAGCTGATCCTGGAGGGGACGCTCCGGCCGGGAGAACGGCTCGCTTCGGAGCGCGAACTCTCGGAGAAGCTCGAGGTGTCGCGGCCGTCGCTGCGCGAGGCGCTCGACAAGCTCGAGGGACGCAAGCTGCTGCGCACCACGCGCGGCGGGACCTACGTCGCCCATTTCATGGCGCCGCTGACCGAGCCACTCGCCACGCTGATGCAGTCGAACGAGCAGGTGATCGTCGACTATCTCGAGTATCGCAGGATGGTGGAGGGGGCGACGGCGCGACTGGCCGCCCGGCGGGCCACCGAGTTCGACCGGCAGGCGATCGCGAGCTGCCTGGAGCGGATGAGGGCGGCCCACACGGACGAGGATCCTACGGCGGAGGCGGAGGCGGACGCCGATCTCCACATGCTGATCTACGAGGCGAGCCACAATCTCGTCGTCCTGCACGTCATGCGCGCGTTTTCGGAGATGCTGCGTGGCGATGTCTTCTACAATCGGCGCCGGCTCTACGTCACTCCGGGGGTGCGCGATCTCCTTCTCGCTCAACACGTGGCGATCGCCGAGGCCGTGCTCGCCGGCGATCCCGATCGGGCGGAGGCGGCGGCGGGCGATCACATCCGCTTCACCGCCGAAACGCTGGCGCGATTGCGCGACGACGAGAAGCGGCTCGATCGGGCGCTGCGCCGCTTCGGCCGCAAGGACATCGTGGCGGGGTGAGCGTGTCCGGCCGGTTCAGCGGGCGAGGGTGGCGAGATCGGCGAGAAGCGCGCGGGTGGCGACCGGCTTGGCGCGGGCGGCGACCGATGCGGCGATCGTCGCGGGCGTGAGGTCGCCGTCGAGGTCGGCGGCGAGGCGGGTGATCGCGACGAGGAAAGCGTCGGCGGTGAGATCCTCGGCGAAGCGGACGCCGGGATTGCCGGCGTAGGCGCCGACGAGGGTCGGCAGCTTCGACAGCACATAGGGACGGCCACAGGCCAGCGTCTCGACGACGATGAAGGGCGAGCCCTCGCCGAAGTGCGAGCACATCAGGCCCATGTGGCACTCGCCGATCGCCGCGGCGAGGCGAGGGGCGTCGAGGAGGCCGGAGCAGACGACATCGCCGGCGAGACCGGCCTCGGCGACGCGGTCGACGTCCTTGCCGAAGTAGCGGAACTCGATCGCCGTGCCGAAGCGGCGGCGGCCCTCGCGGATGATCTCGAAGAGCAGCTTCGGGTTCTTCTGTTCGACGATACGGCCGGCGTAGAAGACGATGATCTTCGTGGTCGCCGGCAGGGGGGTGTGTGCGAAGACGTCGTCGTACCAGGCGTCGACATGGGAGAGGCGCGACCCGAGGCGGGCGACGACACCGGCCGAGAGGCCGCCGTCGTCGCGGCCGACGACCTGCACCCGGTCGGCGACGAAGGGCAGGAAGCGGCAGGCGAGATCGTGGATCAGGCGCTTGCTGCGCTCGCCTTTCCCCGGTCCGGTGCCGTGGATGGTGAAGACCTTGGCGCCGGGGAACATCCAGGCGAAGGCGGCGTACTCGGGGCGCGAGAACTCCAGCACTCGCCGTGGCGCGGCGGTGAGCGCGGCGCGAATGCGGCGGGCGTTCATGATCACCGCGAGGGCGAAGGGGATCCATTTCGGACCGGGGAGTTTCGGCAGGGGGAGGCCGAGGCGGTTCGGCGCCGGTCGCGCCGGCGGCTCGGAGACGAGCAGGGCCTCCTCGCCGGCGGCGGCGATGAGGGTGTCGACGTAGCGCTCGATGCCGCCTTGGGCATCGGTCACGTCGTTCTGGTGAAAGAACATGAACATCGAGCGGTTCCGCCGTCCCGGCGCGGGCCGGGCTCCGGGACCACTCTGGCCGATCGATCTGAAGATCGGGTTGATGGCACGGGGGCGGCGAGGGCGACCGGAGCCGCCCTCGCCGATCCGGGTTCAGGTGTGCAGCGTCTCGCCGTGGAGGGCGAGGTCGAGGCCTTCGCGTTCCTGGTCGGAGGCGACACGCAGGGCGGTCATCAGGCTCGTCACCTTGAGCGCGATCCAGGTGCCGGCGACGCACCAGGCGGTGACCACGCCGACGGCCAGCGCCTGCAGGCCGAACTGGCGCAGGTTGCCCTCGATCAGGCCGGAGACGGCGGTGTCCCCGGTGACGGCGGAGGTGGCGAAGACGCCGGCGAAGAGCGTGCCGATCAGGCCGCCGACGCCATGGACGCCGAAGACGTCGAGGCTGTCGTCGTAGTTCAGGCGATGCTTCAGCTCGGTGCAGCACCAGTAGCAGACGATGCCGCCGACGAGGCCGATGACGAGGCCGGACCAGGGCTCGATGTAGCCGGAGGCCGGGGTGATCATGCCGAGGCCGGCGATGGCGCCGGAGATCATGCCGAGCACCGAGGGCTTGCCGCGCTGCCACCATTCCATCGCGGTCCAGGCGACGGCGCCGGCGCAGGCCGAGAGGTGGGTGGCCATGATCGCCCAGACGGCGCGCGAGCCGGCGCCGAGCGCCGAACCGCCGTTGAAGCCGAACCAGCCGACCCACAGGAGGCCGGTGCCGGTCACCGCCATGGTGAGGTCGAAGGGGGCGAGGTTCTCGCGACCGAAGCCCATGCGGTTGCCGACGACCAGGGCGGCGACCAGACCGGCGACGCCGGCGTTGATGTGGACGACGGTGCCGCCGGCGAAGTCGATGACGCCCATGGCGCTCAGGAAGCCGCCGCCCCACACCCAGTGGGCGGAGGGGACGTAGACCAGGAAGAGCCAGATCACCGAGAAGATCAGGAAGGCGGCGAAGCTCATGCGATCGGCGACCGAACCGCCGACCAGCGCCACGGTGATGACGGCGAAGGTCATCTGATAGGCGAGGAACAGCATCTCCGGAATGGTCTTGGCGAAGGGGCTGACCGTGTCGAGGCGGATGCCGGCGCCGAACAGGCGGGCGGCCGAGCCGATGAGGGCGCCCTCACCGGTGAAGGCCAGTGAATAACCGATGGCGTACCAAAGGATCGACACCACCGCGGTGGCGGCGACCGACTGGGCCATGGTGGCGAGCAGGTTCTTCTTGCGCACCATGCCGGCGTAGAACAGCGCCAGACCCGGCAGGGTCATCATCAGGACGAGGGCGGTGGCGGCGATCATGAAGCCGGTGTCGGCGGCATCGATCGGCGAACCGTCGGCGGCGACCGCGGCTCCGGCGCCGAGGCAGAGGACGAACGTCGCCCCGAGGAGGGACGCGAGACGGGTTGTCATGGGAGATACCGTTGGGTGAGTTGCTGACGACATCGGGCGGACGGGTCGTGGCGACCCGCTCGCGGGATCAGAGCGCGGCTTCGCCGCTCTCGGCGGTGCGAATGCGCATCGCCTGCTCGATCGGCAGGACGAAGATCTTGCCGTCACCGATCTGGCCGGTGTGGGCCGAGTTGCGGATCGCCTCGACGGTGGCGGCGACGCGCTCGTCGGCGACGGCGACTTCGACGCGGACCTTCGGAATGAAGCTCACGACGTACTCGGCGCCGCGATAGATTTCGGCATGGCCCTTCTGGCGGCCGTAGCCCTTCACTTCGGAGATGGTCATGCCGTGGATCTCGAGCGAGGTCAGCGCATCGCGCACCTCGTCGAGTTTGAACGGCTTGATGACGGCGACGACGAGTTTCATGCGAACCCCCGAGACTGCGGAAAAGATGAGCGAATTGGCGTGATCGTCAGCAACTCACGTGCCAATTCTGCTGACAACTCGATCAATGAGCAACTCGTTTACGCATTCGAAACCATCGGCGAGCGCGAAATTCGCCGCTGCTCGAGAGGCGATCAGAATCATGCCGAATTCTCGAGCATGTGCCGCTTCGCGCGGCAGGCGTCGAATCAGGGTGTACCAGCCGCCCGGTGGCGGAATTCGGCGCGCAACAGTGCCGCGGCGACGGTGGCGGCGAGCGCCGGCAGGGCGAGCGCGGCGAGGGCCGCGGCGACCCCGCCGTGGTCGAGGACGAGCGCCACGGCGAAGGGGGCGAGGGCGGAGAACCAGAAGGCCGGCGCGCCGATGCGTCCGGTGATCGCGCCGTAGGAGCGGGGGTCGAACAGCACCAGCGGCACCGAGCCGCGGGCGATGGTGACGAGGCCGTTGCCGGCGCCGCCGCCGATCGAGAAGGCCAGTGCGGCGGCGGTGCTGACCCCGGCGAAGGGAGCGAAGGCGAGCGAGACGGGCAGGGAGAGACAGGCGAAACAGGCGAGGTCGAGGGGGTGCAGGCGGCCCCCGGAGGCGAACTCGGCGAAGCGCGCCGCGGACTGGCCGACGCCGCGCAGGCTCGACACGGCGACGGCGGTGGGCAGGGCGAGGCCGAGGGCGAGCAGCAGCGGAATGAGATGGGCGGCCAGCGCCGAGGCGAGGACGCTGGTCGAGACCGCGACGATGCCGAAGAGGATCGCCGCCGCGCGCCGGTCGTCGGGTTCGGTGGCGAGGGGAGGCGGCAGGGCGTGAACGGGGCCGCGCGCCGCCGCCGGGGTGGCGCGGTCGGCGACGGTCGGGATCGCCAGATGCAGCGGCAGGGTGAGGAGGGCGAAACCGGCGAAGGCGAGGGTCGCGCCACGCCAGCCGAGGCGGGTGGCGAGTGCCTCGCCGACGAACCAGAAGACGGTGGAGGCGAGGCCGCCGGAGAGCGTCACGGTGGTGATGGCGCGGCGGGCGCCGACCGGGTCGATGCGGACGAGGGCGGCGAAGCAGGCGTCGTAGAGCGACATGCGCATGGCGATGCCGAGCACCATCCAGGCGGCGAACCAGTGGACGAGATGATGGGCGGTGGCGAGAGCCACCAGACCGGCGGCGCCGGCGAGCGACCCCACCACCATCACCCGCCGCCCGCCGGCGCGATCGATGGCGCGGCCGATGGCGGGTGAGACGAAGCCCATCACCAGGAGGGCGACGGAGAAACCGCCGTGGACCACCCCGCGCGACCAACCGGTGTCGGCGACGATGCGATCGCCGAAGACGCCTACGGCATAGAAGGTGACACCCCAGCCGATCAACTGGGACAGGGAGAGCGCGGCGACGATGCGGCCGGTGATCATCGCTCCGGCCTTTCGGTCGCCGCAGTGGCGACTCGCCTCACCAGCGGCGATTGCGGACGCAGCGGCCGAACCGATTCATGTGGCGTCCCGGTCCGCAGCGCCAGCCGATCGGCTGCACGTCGGTCGCGGCGGTCACGGCGGGTTTCGCCGGCGAGCGGTTGAGTGCCGAGGCCGGGGTGGCGAGCACCACGAGACCGGCGCAGACGAGAGACGCGGCGAAGAGCGAAACGGACGAACGCTTCATGGTGGATCTCCCCAGGACGGCCGGATGGCCCGGCCACGGTCCACCGTGGCCTGCCGCAGGGTAATACGAAACGATTGAAAGCGACAAGAACCGACCCGCGGACGCGTGGCGACCTCGTCGCAAGGCGGGACGGCGTGCCGGGGTTCATCGCCCCGGGTCCCGAGCCGGCGGGGTGGTGTCGCCGTCTCCGAGAGGGCGTTGCATCAGCACGCTGTCGAGCCAGCGGCCGTGTTTCCAGCCGACCGACCGCAGCAATCCGGCATGGGAGAAGCCGAGGGCAGTGTGCAGGCCGATCGAGGCGGCGTTGCCGCTGTCGCCGATGACCGCCAACATCTGCCGGAAACCGAGGGCGGTGACCTCGTCGATCAGCGCTGCGAGGAGGGCGCGGCCGAGGCCGAGGCCCTTCGCGGCGGGATCGACGTAGACCGAGTTCTCGACGGTGTGGCGATAGGCCGGTCGCGGCCGATAGGCGCCGGCATAGGCATAGCCGAGGACGCATCCGTCGACCTCGGCGACCAGCCACGGCATACCGGCCTCGCGGATCTTCGCCATGCGAGCCGCCATCTCCGTCGCATCCGGCGGGTCGAGTTCGAAGGAGGCGCAACCGTTCAGCACCGCATCGGCGTAGATGGCGCGGATGGCGGGAAGGTCGGTCTCGATGGCGGGGCGGATCAGCGGGGTGCGGGAAGCGGTCATGTCGTCGAGAGCGGCCAGCGGCGGAAGGGACGGGGCGTGCGGTGCACGTCGACCTTGTTGCGCGTCTTCGTGTCATCGATCAAGCTCATGAGAGTTCTACGAGGCAGAAGGAAACCTCATGGATGATCGAGGCGGATCTCGACCGGCTGTTCGCTTTCGCCGCGGTGGCGGAAGCTGCGAGCTTCACGCGTGCGGCCGAGGCGCGGGGCGTCAGCCAGTCGGCGATGAGCCTCAAGGTGAAGCAGCTCGAGCGCGAACTCGGGGTACGGCTGTTCGAACGGGTCGGGCGGCGGGTGAGCCCGACAGCGGCGGGGCGCGAACTCCTCGTCCATGTGGCGACGCTCGAGGCGGCCCATGCCGCGGCGATCGCGGCGGTGAAGCCGCATCGCGACGGTGACGCCGGGCGGGTGGTGATCGGTACAGGAGCGACCGCCTGCCTCCACTTCCTGCCCGGGCCGCTCAGGAGGCTCAGGGCCTCGATGCCGGGGCTCGAGATCATCGTGCGCACCGGTGACACCCGCGACATCCTCGCCGAGGTCGAGGCCAACACCATCGACGTCGGACTGGTGACGTTGCCGGCATCGGGGCGGGCATTGGTGGTCGAGGAGTTGATGGCCGACGAGATGTTGGCGGTGCTACCGGTGGCGGAGCGACCGCCGGAGGGAACGATCGACGCGGTGGCGCTCGCCCGCCATCCGCTGATCCTCTACGAGTCGCATGGCCGCACCCGGCGGATCATCGACGACTGGTTCGCCGCCGGCGGCGTGGTCGCCAAACCAGTGATGGAGCTTTCCTCGGTCGAGACGATCCGCGAACTGGTCGGCGCCGGTCTCGGCGCGGCGATCCTGCCGGGGTTGGCGCTCGGCGCCGACACCGGTCAGGTGGCGGTGCGACGGCTCGACCCGCGGCTCGAACGGCGCCTCGGCCTCGTCCTGCGGCGTGACAAATCGCTCGATCCGGCGCTGCGGGCGGTGACGGCGGCGATGCGTCGGCAGGCGGCGGAGCGGCGGTGAGATTTCGGTCGAACGATGCCGTGGGCGTCGATCCGGTCGACCGGCGGGTCGCGTGACGTGTCGGGCGGGGGCCACGCGATGACCTCGGTACTTCCTGCGAGAGCCGGCCTCCACCCGTCGACGAGCATCGGATTCGCGGCTCGTGAGGCCACCGTGCGGCTTGTGCGGGGCGCCCGAGGGTGGTACCCATAAGCTGGTAGACTAGTCGACCAGAAAATCGCGGTGCGTTCCGAGGATGGCGATCCGCAAGGGCGAAGCGGGGACGGCACGTCCGACGCCGGGACCTGGAAACGGCCGCCGGAAGCCGCCGACCGGTCACCGGGCGGAGCGGCGACGCCCGCCGGTGAGCGCCGGCATCACCACAGGAGCGGCGAGCGCGCCGGCGGTGGCGCGCCGGCATTCGACAGGAGTGTCCGATGGAACAGACGTGGCGTTGGTTCGGTCCGAACGACACCGTTCCCCTCTCCCACATCACCCAGGCCGGAGCGACCGGTGTGGTCACGGCGCTGCACGACATCCCCTACGGCGTGGTGTGGAGCCGCGAGGCGATCGAGGAGCGCAAGCGCCTGATCGCCGCCGACCCGTCGTTGGGGCTCAGATGGAGCGTGGTCGAGAGCCTTCCGGTTCACGAGCGGATCAAGCTCGGCGAGGGTGATCTGACGGAGCTCTTCGAGAACTACCGGATCTCGATGCGCAACCTCGCCGAGGCCGGGGTCCACACCATCTGCTACAACTTCATGCCGGTGCTCGACTGGACCCGCACCGAACTGCACCACCGGCTCGCCGGCGGCGGCACGTCGTTGCGCTTCAACGCCCATGAGTTCGCCGCCTTCGACATCTTCATGCTGGAACGTCCCGGCGCGGCGGAAGAGCACGGGCCGGAGATGGTGGAGAAGGCGCGCGCCTGGTTCGCGACGACGACCGAGGCGGAGCGGGCGGAACTGCTCGCCAACATCATGGCGGGCCTGCCCGGCGCCTACGACCGCTACGACATCCCGGAACTGCGCAAGCAGCTCGCCCGCTATCACGGCATCGACCGGGCGAAGCTCCGCGAGAACCTCGTCCGCTTCCTGGAGGAGGTCATTCCGACGGCGGAGGAGGTCGGCATCAAGATGGCGATCCATCCCGACGATCCGCCGCGCGATCTGATGGGGCTGCCGCGCGTCGTCTCCTCGGCCGAGGACATCGAGTACATCCTCTCGGCGGTGCCGTCGCCGGCGAACGGGCTGACGCTGTGTGCCGGCTCGCTCGGTGCCGGCGCCCAGAACGACGTGCCGGCGATCGCCCGACGTTTCGCGCCGCGCGTCCACTTCACCCATCTCCGAAACGTCGCCAAGGAGCCGGACGGGTCGTTCATGGAGGCCGACCATCTCGGCGGCGACACGAACATGGTCGATCTGGTCACCGCGTTGCTCGAGGAGCAGGCGCGGCGCAAGGCCTCCGGCGCCGCCGACTGGCGCATCCCGATGCGGCCGGACCACGGCCACGAACTGATGGACGACGTCGGCCGCGGCTCGCATCCCGGCTACAGCGGCGTCGGCCGGATGAAGGGCCTCGCCGAACTGCGCGGCGTCATGCACGCGGTGTCGGCGATCAAGGGGTTGCCGTTGTGAACGGCGCGGCGGCGAGCGCGAACCCGCCGCCGCCGGTGTCGCGTCACTTCGCCTTGCCGAAATAGGCGGCGAAGTACTGTTGCGTCTTCGAAGTCTGGTCGGCGGCGAGCAGGTTCGCCTTCTTCAGCTCGTCCAGGATGTCGGCATACATCTTGTCCGACGCGGCGCGGTTGGCGACGTTGCCGGTGAAGGCGAGTTCGACCAGATATCTGTCGGTCGGTGGGAAGAACCACACCGCCACCCCCGCCTCGAGGCCGGCTTTGGTCAGATCCGCCGCCGACGCGTGTTTCAGCTTGACGTCGGCCGAATACATCGCCGCGACCCCGGGGATCTCGACCTTCGGCACGGCGGCGATCGCCGGGCTGATCTGGTGCATCAGTACGGGGCATTTGGCGCCCATGAATTCCCACAGCTTCGCCGGCGTCCAGGCGGCGGGCTTCACGTCGAACTCCTCGTCCTTGAACCTGATGTCGGAGGAGATCGAGTAGTCGGGGGTGCCGAACCAGTCCATCTCGTACTTCTTGGACGAGCAGGGGGCGAGGTCGAGGAGCACGTCGGGCGAACTCGCCCGCGCCTTGACGGTGATCTGGCCCTGACGGACACGGACGATGAGGTTCTTCTTCTCCAGCCCTTGGGCGCCGTCGTCGACGTAGATTCCGGGCTTGGGTTTCTTCAGCGCTCCGACCTCGGCGACCGCGGCGAGCGGCTTCACCACCGCGGTTTCGTAGGCGGTGGCGAGGTCGGCCTCCTTCATCGCCGGCACGGCGATCATGAAGTGGTACTCGACGGTCTGGTCGGGCCGCGCGAATTCGGCGGCGAGGGACTTGGCCGGCGCGGCGGCGGGGGCCGCCTGGGCGAGGACGGTGGTCGAACCGCCGGCGAGCACGGTGGTGGCGACCAGCGCGGTGACGAGAGCGGAGGTGGCGGTACGCATGGCATGACCCTCCTTCGAGGTTCGGTGGGCGGGCCGGGGCGCCCCGGTGCGCGGCGACGATCGGGTGTCGTCGGGACGCGGGGTCATGGTCGGTCCTGTGGTGTCGGGACCGCCGTGAGCCGGGGCTCGTCGCCGAGGCCGAGCAGTTCGGGCAGGGCCTCGCGATAGCGGCGGTGGTGGTTGCGATAGAAGGCGAGGGCCGCCTTCGACGGCATGGCGAAGGCATCGCCGGCGACGAGGAGCGCGATGTCGTCTTCGCGCGTCAGCAGGTTCTGCGCCTCGAGCACGAAGCGGCGGTCTTCCGGTTGCAGGCGGCGCGCGTAGAGACGGAGCGACTGCGGTGCCAGCGGTTGGCGGAAGTGGAAGTACATGAGATCGAGGCAGTGGATGGCGATCTCCTCGGCGATACGCCGCACTTCGGGTCCTTCCGATCCGAGAAGTTCGGCCGGCCGGCGCAGCAGGTCGCTGCTGCTCTCCTGCGGGAAGCGCAGTTCCAGGGCCGCCTGCCGATCGAACAGTGCCGACATCACCTCGCCGATCTCGCGCAGGCGCAGGCGTGCCGTCGCCTGACGATCGAAGTGGCCTTCGATGATCGCCGCCGCCGTGTCCGAGGCGGTCTTGGCGACGAGGGTCGAGGCGGCGGTGAGCCAGGCTCCGGCGTTCGGTACCTCGGCAGCGGAGAGGATCCACCACAGGATGGCGTTGTAGAGTACCGCCACCGGTGCCGCCGACAGTGAGCGACCGAGATTGGCGAAGGCGCCGGCGCGTGGCAGACCGCGGTAGAGATTGTGGCTCATCAGATAGATGCCGTTGACCGCGGCGATCACCAGGAACACCACCACCGGATCGGTCGCCGCCGTCAGCCCCAGCCCCTTCTGCAACAGGAGGAAGCGGACGCCGAGCTCGAGCAGCGGCACCGAGAAGCCGGTGTAGAACAGCGATTCCGACAGCCTCGTCCAGCTTACGTAGTCCTTCCAGGTCAGATCCGAATAGCTCCTGAGGCCCCCACCGGCGATCACCGCCTGGGCGATGTTGCGGCTGCCGGTGATCAGGAACCACAGCGGCGCACCCCACAGGGCGAGGAAGCCGGTCTGGGTGGCGCGGAAGGCGAGGAAGGCGGGGACGAAGCCGGCGAGGACGAAGGCGAGGTTGACCAACAGGGTGTTGAGATAACGTCCCTGGGGGCCGTGCCGGGTGCCGCCGCCGGTCGCGGCGAGGAGGCGGTTGCCGGGGAAGGCGCCGACGCCGCCCAGCGGTAGGACGTTGCCGGGCGAGACGATCTCCAGACTGTCGAGCGGTGCCGTCCATTCCCGCTTCTCGACCGAGAACAGGGCGACGAGGCGGAACCACCAGTAGGCGATCCAGGCGAGGTTCGGATGGTGGGTGAGGGCGGCGCGAGCGGCGATCGCCCGATCGGCGCGACGTTCCACCGTCTCCACCAGCGCATAGCGCAAGGGCAGCGGGGCATGATCGCCGTTGTGCTGCACGCCGCGTTGCTCGCCGACCGGCAGGGTGTCGACGATGACGAAGCCCATGCCGTGCTGGCCGCCCCAGTCGGAACGGCCGGAACTGTCGCTGCCGACGAAGGCGGAGAGCGGGTGCTTGACGTAATGGTCGGTGAGGTCGCGCATCTCGCCGAGAAGCTCGGTGAGGCAGTCGACGTCCTCGGCCGCTTCCGGTGGCGTCGCGGCGAGGGTGGCGGCGACGAGACGCTTGAAGCGGGCGGGATTGCCGGAATTGACGATCGCCCGCAGTTCGTTCATCGCCTCGAGCCGCGGCAGTTGCTCGGGGCGGAAGGTGCGCAGTTCGAAGAGCTCGAGGTGGGTGATGCGCCCGCGCCCGAGATGCAGCAACTGCAGGACCTGCGACGGCGTCAGATTGCGGGCGTCGATCGAGGCGCGGTAATCGCTGGCCGCCTCGTCGAGCCGTTCGAGGAGTTCGGCCGGGCTCTCCACGGCGAGCCGCGGCACGGCGCGCAGGAGGTGGGCTTCGCCGGCGGCGATCGCCGCGGTCAGCCAGTCGTCGAGGACGGTCGCCGGCGAGAACTGCTCCATCGCCGCGAGCCGCACCCGATACCGTGCGGCCGCCACCGGATCATCGTCCGGCGGCGGGCTCGAGAGCCGCGGCCAATCGGCCCGCATCGCGGCGACGGTGCGGCGATGGATGCAGTCGGCCAGATGCGCCCAGGAGGGTGAGGCGCTTCCGACCAGGGCGTCGAACTCGCTCGGTTCGAGTTCGGGGACGGAGAGGTCGAAACGGCGATCGAGTTCGAGCCGGTAGCCGGTGTTGTAGTCGGCGACGAGCACCGAGAAGAGGGCGTTGCGTGCCGCGTCGATCTCGCGGCCTTCGGCGGTCAGCGCCCGCATCGGCGCGGTGTCGAGGAATTCGGTGAAGCCGCGCGGGCCGAAGAAGCCGCGCGGTGTCCACACGATGGTGACCCGGGTGCCGCGGAAGCGGCGATGGAAGCGGATGCCGATGCGGATGGTGACGTCCATGATCTCGGCCGCGGCGATCAGTTCTTCTGCCGCCGCCGGCGGGGCGTAGTCGTCGTAGATCACCTTGAGGGTGCGGATGCCCTTGAGCCAGGCGTCCATGATCAGGTGGGTCGGCGACTTGCGACCGGAGGAGTGGGAATCGTGGACGTGGTAGTCGAAGGAACGCTGGTTCCACGCCTCCGGCATCTCGATCAGGTTGTGGCGATGGAGGATGTCGCGGGCGATGCGCGGCCGTCCGCTCGCCGCCTTGTTGAAATCGTGGGCGAGGCGCAGTTGTTCCTCGATGTCGCCGCGGGCCCTGAGGATCTCCTTCATCAGTTGAACGAGGGCGCGGGCGGTGTTGAGGCGGAAGGGGGTGCGGGCGGAGGAGAAGGCCTCGCCCTTAAGCGCGCGTAGCGCGTCGAGGCGCTCCTGGGCGGTCGACGGCGCGGTGTCGTCGATGAGACCCATCACCGCCCAGGCGACCCGGAGCGCCTTGGGGTAGCCCAGTTCGGACAGGCCGTCGGGATGGAAGGTGCTCGGGCGCAGCGGAACGCCGCCGGTCCCGCGCGCGGCACTGCGCGACAGGTGGCGATCGATCAGGGCGACCAGATCATGGTCACGTCGGTCGAAGTAGAGGCCGGCCATGGCGAACTCGAAATGCGAGCCCGAGGTCGCCCGGTTCTCGGCCGGTCGACCTCGGGAAGCGAACGGGATCGGGCACCGTGGCGCCCGCGCCCCATCATGGGCTCACCACAGGCGGCTGGCGAAGCCCATCAGCGGCATGACGTACTGCGTCCACAGGATCAGCACGCCCCACACCAGCACGAGTTGCGTGAAGCCGAACTTGAACGACTCACCGTTGGAATAGTGGTCGGTCAGGTAGGAGATGTTGGCCGGCTTCGAGTTGAAGTACAGCACGTAGACCTGGTTGATCATGAAGGCCATGGGCAGGCAGAAACCGACGATGTCCCAGCCGAATTTCCGGGCCACGGCGATCATGATGGGGAACATGATGATGGTGCGGGCGGTCTTGCTCTCGCTGATGAGGGTGGTGAAGCCGAACAGACCGGAGAGAACGGCGAAGACCAGGAGCTTCATCCCCGGTGCGTTGCCGTCGATCTTCCAGGCGTCGAGCATCGAGTGGATCCACAGGCCGACGATGTCGGACTTCTCCACCACGCCGCCGAGCACGTAGGCACCCCACGAGAACATCAGCATGTGCCAGGGGATGTCGGCGTCGTTCCACTTGATGACGCCGAGTCGCGGCAGGCCCATCACCGACGGCATGAACACCACGCAGGCGCCGCCGAGGGCGACGACCTCGGCCTTCATGCCGGTGAGATCGCCGGTCGCCCAAAGGCCGAGCACGGTCAGGAAGACGATCGCCGCCTTGATCTCGTCGATCGCGATCGGGCCGAGCGCACGATATTCCTCCTCGAGCCGGTCGAAACCGCCCTCGAGCTTCGGGGTCGCCTCTTCCTTGGAGATCGGGAAGATGAAGCGCGTGCCGGTCCACCAGGCGATGGCGCACTGAACGACGGCGAGCGGCAGCAGGGCGAGCAGCCAACGGTCGTAGGTGACCGGGGCGCCGGCCTTCTCCATCAGCGACACGGCGACGAGGTTGGCCGCCGAGCCGGTCATGAAGGCGCTGGCCGAGACGTTGTTGGCGAGCAGGTTCTGCAGAACCATGTTGCGGCCGACGTTGTTGCGGGCCGCGCCGCCGGTGGCGCCGTAGATCGCCGAGATCACCATGAACAGCGGCAACAGCAGCGCGGTCTTGGCCGAGGTGGCCGAGATGAAGGCGCCGAACAGCAGATTGAGGATGATGAAGCTCCACAGCAACAGACTGAGGTTGCCCTTCATCCGGAGCACCAGCCACAGCGACACGCGTTTGGCGAGGCCGGTCGCGACCAGGGCCGAGGCGAGGATGAAGCTGGCGATGTTGAGCACCATCACCGGTTCGCCGAGCATGGCGAAGGCGTCGCGCATCTTCATCGAGCCGGTGGCGATCGCCACGACGATGACGATGAACGAGGTGAGGTAGTTGGGGATGGTCTCGGTGATCCACAGGATCAGCGAAGCGACGAAGATGCCCAGCGCGCTGTAGGCGAGCTGCGGCACTTTCTGCGCCTCGAACAGCTCGATGCGACCGCACCAGCGCAGATGGAAGAAGAAGAACAACGCGATGGCGATCGGGAAGCCGTAGACCTTGAGCGTCGCCATGATCCGGCCGGGCCGGATGTCCTTGAACTTCTCCAGCGAGTAGTTGCGCAAGTCGAGGGGATCGAAGGGTTGGGCGGGTGTCGTCGACATGGGGATCGGTCCCTCCTTCCGTCGTCGCCGTGCCGGCTGCGATGATCGCGGACCCGAGCCGGATCGCGCGCCGGCATGCATCGCTCGGCTCACAGGCCGACGACGCGTTTGGCAGCCTTCAGATAGTTGGTGTTGTCCATGCCGGAGAGGCCGAGGGCGGTGACCGCCCGCTCCAGTCCGGCGTGGTCCTCACTCTCGCAACAGGCGCTCTCGACGAGGGCGCCGTTGAACATGACTTCGGCGAACTCGCAGGTCACGCCGCCGACGGAGAAGCCGTGGCGGACCTTCTCCACCGTCACCGGTACGAGGTCGGGATGGGCGCGGGCCAGGGCGAGGAACTCGTCGTAGCCGTAGCTCTCCGCCGCGAGCGGCATCTCGACCTTCAGGGCGGCGAGGATCGCCGCGAGCTCGTCCTTCTTCACCGGGAAGCGGAACTTGCCGCGTGGCTGGAAGATCTCGTAACCCTGCGGCGTCACGCCGACCCGCACCTTGATGTCGAGCAACCCGTCGCGCACCTTGACGTTGGCCTCGTCGGTGTGGCGCGACAGAAAATAGGTCTCGGCCGGCATGTGGCGGACCTGCTGCAACTGCGCCGCGGCCTCCCACATCTTCGCCTCGACGAGGTCGACGATGCCGTGGCCGAAGACGCGGAACTCGGCGCGGGGGGCGATCTTCGCGGCCTCGGCGGCGGTGGTGGCGGCATATCCGGTCGGTCGGTCGTTCATGGTGACCCACCCTCCGTCACTTCGCCCAGGTCGAATAGGGATGGGCGATGAGGTTGTTGTTGAAGTAGCGGGGGTCGTGGCCGACCTCCTCGCCGATCCAGTCGGGTTTCTCGAAGACCTCGTCCTCGCTCATCAGTTCGACCTCGGCGACGATCAGGCCGCGGTTGGCGCCGAAGAATTCGTCGACCTCCCAGACATGCGGGCCGACGGGGATGCGATGGCGCTTCTTCTCGATGATCGGTTGCTCGGCGAGGCCGTCGAGCATGGCGTCGCAGTCGGCGACCGGGATCTCGTATTCGTATTCGACTCTGGTCGAGCCGACGGTGAGGCCTTTGACGGTCAGGAAAGCGCGGTCGCCGACGGTGCGGATGCGCACCGTGCGTTCCTTGACACTGTTGAGGTAACCCTGCCGATAGAGCGTCCCTTCGGCGAGGCGGCGCCAGTCGTCGCCGCGTACCAGGAACTTGCGTTCGATTTCCTTGGCCATGATCTCTCCTTCGCGATGCGGCCGACGGCCGATGCCCGGAGCGGCGAAAGGGCGGGGGAGGAACACGATCCTCCCACCGGATGATGATAGGTCCACTCGTTCAGAAGAACAAATTATATTGCTTTATCATATTCATAAGTATTTACTTATGATGCTTCGACCGAAGCGGCGCTGGCCCGAGGCCACCATGAATCCCAATCTGCTCCACACTTTCCTGATCGTCGCCGAGACCGGTTCGTTCACCCGTGCGGCGCGCGAGACCTTCGTCACCCAGCCGGCGGTCAGCCAGCACATCCGGGCGCTCGAGGAGCGCCTCGGATCGCGCCTGTTCGTGCGCGCCGGGCAGCGGATCCATCTGACGCCGGAAGGGGAGGAACTGCGTCGCCACGCGCGCGCCGCGATCAAGGCGCTGGAGGAGGCGGAGCTGGCGTTGACCGCGATGAACGCGCTCGAACGTGGGCGGATGCGTATCGCCGCGACCATGTTCATGGCCTATCTGCTGCCGCCGGCGCTGATGGAGTTCAAACGCCGTCATCCCCGCGTCCAGGTCGAGGTGCGCTTCCACAACTCGGCCGAGGTCATCCGCCAGGTCGAGGACGGGTCGGTCGACTTCGGCTTCGCCGGCGGGCTCGCCGACCCGTCCTCGGCGTTGCGGGTGACGCCGGTCCACACCGAGCGCCTCGCCCTGGTCGCGCCGCCCGATCATCCGCTGGTCGGTCGTGGCCCGCTGGAGCCGGCGGATCTGGCGCCGCACATGTTGGCGATCCGCGAACGCGGCACCTATACGCGTCGCCGGGTGGAGGAATGGTTCGGCGACATGGCGCTGCCCTTGTCTCTGGTCGAGGTCGGGCGCATCGAGGCGGCGATCCAACTGGCGCTTTCCGGATGTCTCACCTTCGTGCCGGCGGGTGCGATCCGCCCCGCCGCGCAGGGCGACCGTCTGGTGGTACTGCCGACCCGCGGCCTCGTCTCGGAGCTCGACTACGACCTCTACCTCTTCGGCGACACGCTGCCGAGCGTCGCCTCGCGGGTCTTCCTGGAACTGCTCGCCGAACTGCCGGTGCTCTCCGGCGCTGCGGCGCTACGCGACCTCCTGGCCGCCCACCGCGCCGCCTCGCCGGGCCGCGGTGGACGCGTGGGTCGAGACACGCGAAGCGACGACGGAGGCTCGCCGGCGCGCGACGACGGGTGAAGCGGAGATGAGCGGGAGGGAAAGTGGTGCCTGGGGCCGGAATCGAACCAGCGACACGCGGATTTTCAATCCGCTGCTCTACCAACTGAGCTACCCAGGCGACCGGGCGGGACGAGCGGGCGCGTGCCCGTTTCCCGAAGGTGGGCGGTTTATAGTCGGAGAGTTCGGGGCTGTCCAGAGGGGTTTCGCGATCCCGCGACGGAAACCCCGGATGTGGGGCAAGCCCATGGGTCGGCGCGCGAATTCACGTCGGTGACGGTGAATTGCGCGGCACGGAGCGACGGGGGGTGGAAAATTCGGCAGTGCGGATCGTCGGTGGGCGACGCGGCCACGGATGCGCGCGGCGCGTTCCGAGGTGCGGACCCGCGGATCCGTCGGACCCGTTCCGCGCCGCGACCCGGCGGGTCGTCTCCGCCGGTGGCTCCGCCTCACGCTTCGCCGCTCTCCTCGCCACCGTCCTCCTCGACCACCGGGACGGCATAGGCGCCGGTCAGCCAGCGGTGGAGGTCGACCTCGCGGCAGCGCGGTGAGCAGAAGGGGCGGGCGGCGGCGGTCGCCGGCTTGCCGCAGATCGGGCAGGGTTTCGCCGGGATGGGGGTGCCGTCGGTCTTCGGACGCGGATCGGGGCGTGTGCGGCTCGCCATGTCAGACGACCGGGACGAGCGGCGTCGTCCAGCCGACGCGGACGGGATAGCCGGCGCCGTCGAGCAGGGCGAGGGTCTCGGCCAGCGGCAGGCCGACGACCGACGGATAGGAGCCGATCAGCTTGACCACGAAGCCGCCTGCGAAGCCCTGCACGGCGTAGCCGCCGGCCTTGCCGCGCCATTCGTCGGAGGCGATGTAGGCGGTGATCTCGGCCGCCGACAGGCGCTTGAAGCGCAATCTGGTCTCGACCAGACGGGTCTTGATGGTGCCGGCGGGGGTGACGAGGCCGATGGCGGTCCACACCCGGTGGGAGCGGCCGGAGAGCAGGCGCAGGCAGCTCTCGGCGTCGGCGACGGTCTCCGCCTTGGGCAGGATGCGGCGGCCGACGGCGACGACCGTGTCGGCGGCGAGGATGAAGGCGCCGGTCCAGTCGGGCTCGCGCCGCGACCATGCGAGGGCCGCCTCCGCCTTGTCCCTGGCGAGGCGCAGGGCGAGCTGGCGCGGCAATTCGGCCTTGAGCGGCGTCTCGTCGACGTCGGTCGGATGGAGATGATCGGGATCGATACCGACCTGGGCGAGCAGTCCCAACCGGCGTGGCGAGGCGGAGGCCAGCACGAGCTTGGGACGGGCATCGGTCATGGATCGGGCTCTCGGGGTGGGTCGGTTCGGGCGCGAAGCTAACGGATCGAGGGGCGAAAGGAAACCCGCGGTCGCCCGGTGGTCAATGCCCGCTGCTCGGGGTCCAGTCGAGGCGGGCCTTGATGCGGCGGGCGAGATTGTCGCGGACCTGGCGGTAGACGTCCATGATCTGGTCGCGCGAGCCGGTGGCGAGCTGGGGATCCGGGGTCGGCCAATATTCGACGTCGGCGGCCATCGTCCGGGTCCAGTCGAGCGCCTTGTGGTGGGCTTCGGGGGCGAGGGTGATGATCAGATCGAAGTTGCCGTCCTCGATCTCCTCGATGGTGCGGGGGCGGTGCCGCGAGATGTCGACGCCGAGTTCCTCCATCGCCTTGACCGAGAAGGGATCGAGTTCGCCTTTGCGGACGCCGGCCGACTGGACGTAGACGACCTTGCCGAAGAAGAGCCGGGCGATGGCCTCCGCCATCGGCGAGCGGACGGCGTTGAGGCCGCAGACGAAGAGGACGGAGCTCGGACGCGTCCGATCCACCGGCGTCACCCTTTCCAGTGCAACGAGCAGATCAGGGTGAACAGGCGGCGGGCGGTGTCGAAGTCGATCTCGACCTTGTCGGCGAGACGGTCGATCAGCACCTGCGAGCCTTCGTTGTGGAGGCCGCGGCGACCCATGTCGATCGCTTCGATCTGCGACGGCGTGGCGGTGCGGATGGCGGCGAAGTAGCTCTCGCAGACGAAGAAGTAGTCCTTGACGATGCGCCGGAACGGCGTCAGCGACAGAAGATGCGCCGCGATCGGGGCGCCGGCCTCGTCGCGGATGTCGAAGGCGAGGCGGTTCTCGACCATGGCGATCGACAGCCGATAGGGGCCGCCGTCGTGGCCGGCGGGGGCGAAATGGTTCTCCTCGATGAGGTCCCAGATCGCCACGGCGCGCTCGTGCTCGACGTCGGCGGTGGAGCGGGCGATCGAGGCTTCGTCCAGCTTGACGTCGACGAGGCGTGTGCGCGGCTTCTCTCTGGTCTGCGGTGAGCCCATGGTCGGCGGATGCCCTCCCGGGCCTTCGGTTGGCGGAGGCGCACGCGCCTCACGGGGTCAGAGGTTGAGACGGATCGACACCGAGCGGCCGTGAGCGTCGAGGCCTTCGGACTTCGCCAGGAGCATCGCCGCCGGGCCGAGGGCGCGCAAGCCCTCGGCGTCGAGTTGCAGGATCGACGTTCGTTTGACGAAGTCGAGCACCGACAGGCCGGAGGAGAAACGCGCCGAGCGGGCGGTGGGCAGCACGTGGTTCGAACCGCCGACGTAGTCGCCGATCGCTTCGGGCGTGTGGTGGCCGAGGAAGAGGGCACCGGCGTTGCGCACCTTGGCGGCGAGAGGCGCAGGATCGTCGAGGGCGATCTCCAGGTGCTCGGCGGCGATGCGGTCGGCGAGGGGGACGGCCTCGTCGAGGTCGCGCACCAGGATGACGGCGCCGTAGTCGCGCCAGCTCGCCCGGGCGGTGTCGCCGCGCGAGAGGGTGGCGAGCTGTTTCTCGACCGCGACTTCGACGGCGTCGGCGAGAGCGACACTGTCGGTGATCAGGATCGACTGGGCGGCGACGTCGTGTTCGGCCTGGGCGAGCAGGTCGGCGGCGAGCCAGTCGGGATCGTTCCTGCCATCGGCGAGGATCAGCACCTCGGAGGGGCCGGCGATCATGTCGATGCCGACCTTGCCGAAGACACGGCGCTTGGCGGCGGCGACGAAGGCGTTGCCGGGGCCGACGATCTTGGCGACCGGGGCGATCGAGGCGGTGCCGTAGGCGAGTGCCGCCACCGCCTGGGCGCCCCCGACCTTCCAGATCTCGTCGACGCCGGCGAGGTCGGCGGCGGCGAGCACCAGCGGACCGAGTCTACCGTCGGGGCAGGGCACGACCATCACCAGACGATCGACGCCGGCGACCTTGGCCGGCACGGCGTTCATCAGCACCGAGGAGGGATAGCTGGCGGTGCCGCCCGGCACGTAGAGGCCGACGGACTCGAGCGCCGTCCACTTGGAGCCGAGGGTGACGCCGAGGGCGTCGGTGTAGACGTCGTCCTTCGGCATCTGGCGGGCGTGGTGGGAGCGAATGCGATCGCGGGCGAGTTCGAGCGCGGCGAAGGTCTCGGGATCGACGGCGGCCCTGGCGGCGGCGATCTCGTCCGTCGTGACGCGCAGGCCGGTCGAGCGCAGGTCGACGCGGTCGAACTTGTGGGTCAGGTCGTAGAGGGCCTCGTCGCCGCGGGCGCGAACGTCGGCGATGATCTCGGCGACGGCGCGATCGACGTCCTCGGAGACCTCGCGCTTCATGTCGAGGAGATCGGCGAAGCGACGCTCGAAGTCCGGATCACGATTGTCGAGACGGATGGCCAAGGGGGTCCTCGGAAGTCGGCGCTCTGGGCGCGGAAAAGTCGGGGAGACTGGTAACCGATCGCGACCGGCGGGGCAATGTCGCGATGGCGGGCGAGGCGAGGGACGCGACGGTGCGACGTGCGGCGCATGGAGCGGCGGCGAGATGTGCCGGCGGCGTCCGAAATCGACGGGAGGTCGGTGGCGCGGTCCGGGGGCGCGCGCCCCTATCCCGACCGGGGCACGTCGTTTCGTTCGATGCACCCGGCGATTCCGGATCCCCGGTTCCTCACGCCCCGAGATGCTTCGGGCAATTCTCGGTCGACCAGGCGGTGCCGAGGTCGCAGAGACCCGCCTCGAGGCATTCGACCTCGATCCTGAGCACGCCGCCGCCGGCGAAGATCGCCTCGACGACGCCGGAGGGCGCGTCGGTCTGGGTGAAGCGCAGGGTGAGGAGTTCGAGCACGGTGTCGGGGCGGTCGCGGGGGATGCGATGGGCCCGAACGCGGGTGACGCGATCGAAGCGCAGGGCGGCGCGATGACGTTCGAAGGCGCGGCGGCTCTTCTCGCCGGCGCTCTCCCAGACGAAGCGGTTGACGGCGAGGACGAGGCGCTTCTCGTCGGCGCGCCAGTGGATGTCACCGACCTTGAGGACCGCGTCCTGGAGGTGGGCGGAGACGATGTCGAGATCTTCGGCGTCGAGAGCGAGCAGTTTCAGGTCGGTCATGGCGCTTTCCGGGAGGTCGCGGATCGGCAGGGGCCGGCTTCTTCCCAGATAGGAAGCCGAGCCCCGTGTCACAACCGGAAAACTCCCGATCCGACGCGATCGTTCGATGTCGGCGGTTCAGCGCATGCCTTCGCCGGAGATGCGCTCGACCACCGCGCCGCAGCGCGACAGTTTCTCCTCGAGCCGCTCGAATCCGCGGTCGAGGTGGTAGACGCGCGAGACGGTGGTCTCGCCCTCGGCGACGAGGCCGGCGATCACCAACGACACCGAGGCTCTGAGGTCGGTCGCCATGACCGGAGCGCCGACGAGCCGCGGTACGCCGGTGACGGTGGCGGTGCGGCCGTCGATGGCGATGTGGGCGCCGAGGCGGGCGAGTTCGGCGACGTGCATGAACCGGTTCTCGAAGATCGTCTCGGTGATGCGCGAGGTTCCGTTCGCTCGGCTCATCAGCGCCATGAACTGGGCCTGGAGGTCGGTCGGGAAGCCGGGATAGGGCTCGGTGACGACATCGACGGGGCGGATCGGTGCCGCCGGGTCGCGGGCGACGCGCAGGCCGTCGGCGGTCTCTTCGATGGTGGTGCCGGTGGCGGCGAGCACGTCGAGGCCGGCGCGCAGCAGGTCGCCGGAGGTGTGGGTCAGGGTGACGTCGCCGCCGGTCATGGCGACGGCCATCGCATAGGTGCCGGTCTCGATACGGTCGGGCATCACCCGGTGGGTGGCGCCGTGCAGGCGGTCGACGCCCTGGATGCGGATCACCGAGGTGCCGGCGCCCTCGATCTTCGCCCCCATGGCGACGAGGCAGGCGGCGAGGTCGACGACCTCGGGTTCGCGGGCGGCGTTCTCCAGAACGGTCTCGCCCTTGGCCAGGGTGGCGGCCATCATCAGGGTGTGGGTGGCGCCGACCGAGACCTTGGGGAAGACGTAGCGGGCGCCGCGCAGCCCGCCGGGGGCTTCCGCCATGGCATAGCCGGCGACGATGTCGATCCTGGCCCCGAGCGCTTCGAGGCCGGCGATGAACAGGTCGACCGGGCGGGTGCCGATGGCGCAGCCGCCGGGCAGCGACACCTGGGCGCGATGGCAACGGGCGAGCAGCGGACCGATCACCCAGAACGAGGCCCGCATCTGGCTGACCAGCTCGTAGGGCGCGCGGGTGTCGACGATCTCGCGGGCGGTGAGGCCGATGGTCTGACCGGCGAGGTGGTCCTCGCCCGGGCGCTTGCCGTTCAGCGAATAGTCGGCGCCGTGGTTCGACAGGATCCGCGTGAGCAGCGAGACGTCGCGCAGGCGCGGCATGTTCTCGAGGGTGAGGCGCTCGTCGGTGAGCAGCGAGGCGATGATCAGCGGCAGGGCGGCGTTCTTGGCGCCGGAAATCGGGATGATGCCGTCGAGCCGATTGCCGCCGACGATCCGGATCTTGTCCATGAAACGCGCCTCTTCGCCGAGATGTTCGCCGGATCGCGACCCCGATCCGCGCCGGGCGGTCGGGGACCGGCCGTCGTGCGCCGGTCTCACGCCGCCCATCGGGTGTCGCGCTCCCTTAAACGGTCGCGCCGGACGGGGCAAGTGCGGTGCGCCGGGCCGGTGACGGCCGGCGCACCGCCTCGAAATCAGGTCGGCGTGGCCGAAACGTGGCGGTTCAGTCTTCGTCCCGAGGTTTCTCGGGGGGGTGAGCGGCGTCGAGGGCGTCGCGACCGCGAACCTGATCCTTGCGGCGGCGCAGATTGGCGCGCAACTGCGCGGCGAGGCGCTCGGCGCGGTCGTCGCGGGCGGCGGAGGGGCGGGGCGACGTCGGGCGGGGCGGGGGCGATTCGGGACGGTCGGGCATGGGGCGATGATGCCAGAGGCGGACGGCCGTCGGAACGGCCGCGGTCGAAGCGGCGGAGGTTGCGACGGGTGTCGCGGTGGTGGCGATTTCCTCGCCCCGCGAGGCTTGCGCTCCCGGATCGACTGTGGCACATAGCGGGCCGCGCGAGGCACCCGGGTTCGTCCGGGACGGCCATGAGAGCCGTCGCCCCGCCCGCCGTCCGCACACAGCGGATCGAGCAAGCTGCGGTAGCTCAGTGGTAGAGCACTCCCTTGGTAAGGGAGAGGTCGAGAGTTCAATCCTCTCTCGCAGCACCATTTTCCGAACAGAATCAGACAGTTCGGCGCTGGCCACTCCCTTTTCCCCAAGCCTTTCGAGCGGAACATTTCGTGATTTCCCCACCTCTGGCCGGGGAAAATCAGGGGAAGGTTTTCGTGAGGCTTCCGCGTTTGCGGACGAGAAGACGAACGCCTTCGGCGGCAACCGAAGGCGCTCAGGATTTGACCAGAGGAGCGAAGGGTGATGCTCGGTCGAACATGAGCAGGCCACCTTCGTTTCGAGACCGAAACAAGGCGAGTGATGGAAAAGCTCTCACCGGTGTGAACCGCCCCGGGTTTGCCGGAGGCCCCAACTCCTGAGAGGATGGGGCTATGACGAGCGAGGCGACGAGCAAGTTTGCCCCCGAAGTGCGTAGCCGCGCGGTCCGGATGGTCTTCGAGCACGAGGGCGATCACGACTCCCGCTGGGCCGCCATCGCCTCGATCGCCGCCAAGATCGGCTGCACGCCGGAGACGCTGCGGCTGTGGGTGAAGCGGGCGGAGCGGGAAAGCGGTCGGATCGACGGCGCCGCCCCCGATCGTGTCCCGTGAGGTGGTGTAGCTGACGAGAACGGTGGTCATCGGCGGAACG
>CALMFH010000052.1 GCA_937864925.1 uncultured Alphaproteobacteria bacterium
GAGAAGCAGGAGATCACCATGGTGCGCGAGAAGTTCTCGCGGGAGGTGTCGGCGTAGCGGCCCTTCAGCTCGTTCTTGTCGGAGAAGCCGATCGAGTGGACGAGGAAGTCGATCGAACCCCACGTCTCCTTCAGTTCGGCGAAGACGGCGTCGACCGAGGCGATGTCCTCGACGTCGCAGGGCAACACCAAGCTCGAGCCGACGCTCTCGGCGAGCGGCCTCAGACGCTTGCCGAAGGCCTCGCCCTGATAGGTGAAGGCGAGTTCGGCGCCGTGGTCGGCGAGTTTCTTGGCGATGCCCCAGGCGATCGAATGGTCGTTGGCGACCCCCATCACGAGGCCGCGCTTTCCCGCCATGATCCCGCTCATCGATGCTCCTTCGAATCTCTCTCGAACCATCCCCGGTCCACCCGCGGTCTCCTCGCGGATGTCGCCCGTGGCGCCGGGCGGCGATGTCACGGTTCCGTTGCAGACGAATGACGATCTCTTCGGGCGAGCGGAGAACCCGCCCGAGAAAGGCTGTGGAAGCCCGAGCCGCTCCGGGGGAGCGGCAGGGAAGTCCGAGCCGCTCCGGGGGAGCGGTATGGAGGTCCCGGCCGCCCCTGTGGAGCGGCGGGCGATCACCAGTCCGGCGCGGCTGAACACCAGTGTCGCGTTGGTACCGCCGAAGCCGAAGGAGTTCGACAGCACCGTGTCGAGGGTCACGCCGTCGATGCGCTTGCGGACGATCGGCATGTCGGCGAAGGCCGGGTCGATCTCCTGGATGTTGGCGCTCTCGCAGATGAAGCCTTCCTTCATCATCAGCAGCGAGTAGATCGCCTCCTGCACACCGGTGGCGCCGAGCGAATGGCCGGTCAGCGACTTGGTCGCCGAGATCGGCGGGCAGGTCGCACCGAACACCTCGCGGATCGCCTCGATCTCCTTGACGTCGCCGACGGGGGTCGAGGTGGCGTGCGGGTTGATGTAGTCGATCGGCGTCTTCACGGTGGCGAGCGCCTGACGCATGCAACGGATGGCACCCTCGCCCGAGGGGGCGACCATGTCGTAGCCGTCGGAGGTGGCGCCGTAGCCGACCACTTCGGCATAGATCTTGGCGCCGCGGGCCCTGGCGTGCTCCAGCTCCTCGAGCACCAGCACACCGGCGCCGCCGGCGATGACGAAGCCGTCACGGTTCTTGTCGTAGGCGCGCG
>CALMFH010000053.1 GCA_937864925.1 uncultured Alphaproteobacteria bacterium
GCTGACCCAGCTCGACTACGAACGCGCCATCGCCTTCGCGGCGATCGAGAAGGAGTCGGGCAAGCTCCTCGGCGTCGTCCGCCTCCACGCCGACCCCGACCACATCACCGGCGAATACGCCATCCTGCTCCGGTCCAATCTCAAGGGTCAGGGCCTGGGATGGAAGCTGATGAAGCTGATGATCGAATGGGCCAAGGCCGACGGCCTGTCGGCGGTCAAGGGCGAGGTGCTGCGAGAGAACCGCACGATGATCCAGATGTGCGAGGCTCTCGGCTTCTCGGTGAAGTCTTCACCCGACGACGAATCCATCGCCTTGGTCGTCCTGCCGGTCGCCGCCGTGGCCGACGCCGCAGCCCTGCCCGGCGAGTGACACCGGACACACGCGGTCGCGACCTGTTCGAAGCGTCCTGCGTGAAGGCGAGCCCGAGCCGGCGTCGACCGGTCGGGCCGTGCTGCTCGAGGAATGCGGACGAGTCCGCATCTCGTGAACCGGGTGTGGCGCACACCGCGGTTTCGGTCGAGGCGGACGGTCCCGCCCGTCTCCTCCATCCGAACCGCCGGCCCGCCGTCGGGGATCAGGTCACCGGTGGGAGAACCCGTCGCGCCGCGGCGAGAGTCGCCTCCGGTGTCCCGTTCGCGTCGAGGCGGATCCACGCCATCGCCCCGAGATCGTAGGCGCGTTGCCGACGGACCACCGCGGCATCGGCGTCGGAGGCGTCGCCCCGCCGTCCACCCGCCCGCTGCACCGCCACCGCCTCGTCGACATCGAGCCACAGGCCGGTGAACGGCACTTCGGCCCGCGCCGCGGTCGCCGCGAAGCGCGCCCGCTCCTCGGCCCGCGCCGAGACCGCGTCGATGATCACCGATCGCCCGGCCGAGAGTGCCCGCCCGGCGGCCCGGTCGAGGAGATCGTAGACCCGATCCGAAGCCTCGCGGGTGTAGTGGTCGGCCGGGAGCCGAGTGGAGGCGGACACCCCGGCGAGGAGCTTGCGGATCTCGTCGCTGCGCAACACCACCGCACCCGGCGAGGGGTCGAAATCGGAGGCCACCGCCATCGCCAAGCGCGACTTGCCCGAACCCGACAGCCCGCCGATCGCCGTCAGCCGTGGCGTCCGCGGCGCGAGATGGTCGATCGCGTGGGCGAACAGGCGACGGGCCTCGGCCTCCGCCACGCGGCGCCCGTCACGGTCGAGATGCGGCGCCCGCGCCGCTGCGATCTTGGCGCGCAAGGCCGCCCGGATCGACAGGAAGAGGCCGAGTGCCGCCAGTCCGTCGATCTGATCGAGAAAGGCGGCTGCGACGGTCGCCGGACCCGCCGGCGCCCCGTGCCCGACACGGACCTCCGCCTCGAGCCGCGTCGCGGCGACGAGCAATCGATCGAGGAAGCGCCGTGCCGCGGTCCGATCGCCGCGGTCGGCGAGATCCATCACCAGGAAGCCGGCGTCGTAGAGCAGGTCACCGGTGGCGATGGCGTCGTCGAACTCGATCGCGTCGAAGGGCTGTGCCGTGCCGTCGATCACCGCGATGTTGCCGCAGTGCAGATCGCCGTGGCCGAGCCGGACGAAGCCGAGCCGACCGCGCACCTCGACGAGATCGCGGATCTCGGCGAGGCGGTCGCGCGACCGCGCTTCGAGCGCCGCCACCGCCCGCGACGGAAAAAGATCGGGGCGCGCGGCGAAGGCTTCGGCGTTCTGGTCGAGATATTCCCCGAGGTCGGCGATCCACGGTGCCACATCGCGCCGTGGCGCCCGTGCCTGCATCCGCGCCACGGTGGCGGCGAGATCGTCGACGAGATCCGGGTCGAGCGGTCCGCGCCCGACCACACGGTCGAGCGTCGCCGTCTCGTCGAAGCGGTTCATCTCCACCGCCCATTCGATCGCGTCACCGGCCCCGCCGATCGCGAGGCCCCCGTCGGCTTCGCGGGTGATCGCCACCACCCGGCGGTAGATCTGCGGCGCGATCGGTCGGTCGACGTCGATCTCGCGCCGGCAGGCCGCGGCGCGCCGATCGAGGGTGGAGAAGTCGAGGAAGGGGAAGCGGACGGGACGCTTGATCTTGTAGGCGAGCGGGCCGGCGAGGAAGACCACCGCTGCATGGGTGTCGATGCGGACCGGTGGTTCGGCGCGCCCGTGGGTCGCGGCGCGACCGAGGAAATCGGCGACCTCCTCGAAGGCACGGAGATCATCCGGCGTCGAGGGTGTGGCAGTGGCGTGCCCTGCCGTTGGTGTCGGTCTGTCGTGCGACATGGGGATCGCTCCCGTCCGAGCCGCGGCCGACCATCGTCGACATCTTGGCCGCCATGAGAATCCATACGTTGACCGAGGTCAATGTCGGTGCGATGGGGAGTGGAAAGAATGCGGACCGACCGAACGGAGTCGCCATCATGCCGGGTACGGGACTGAAGAAGATCCGCCTCAACCTCGCTCGCACCAAGGAGCATCCGATGGGGTCGGCCCGGCACGGCTACGAATTCGTCGCGCCGCTCGATGTCACCGGTCGCATCGACGCCGAGGCCTGGAAGAAGCTGCGCGACAAGTGCCGCGTCCGCCGCTTCTGGGGCGCCGAGGTGGAGGACGTCGGCCATCTCGTCCACCGTCCCGGCGGCAGCTGGGCTTTCCGCTACGACATCTCCGGCGACGAGGACGACGAGGCCGGCTATCGCTTCGGCGCTCACCCCTTCGTCGTCGGCGAATACGTCTCGATCAAGGACGAGGACGGCGACCTCAACACCTTCACCGTGGTGACCGTCCTCGACGTGTGAGCCGGGCGACCCCGGCGGAGCCGGTGCGCCACTTCCCGTCCGCCCACGCCTTCCGCATGGCCGCTTCGCATCGCCCCTCTTCCCTCTCTCGCCCCGGCATGGGATGACCTGCCGGCGATGAACGCGCGCGGAGGACGACCATGAGCGGCGAACGGAAGACCGGGGCGAGGCTTCTCGTCGACACTCTCGAGGCCAACGGGGTCGAGCGCGTCTTCCTGGTCCCCGGCGAGAGCTACCTCGCCGTCATCGACGCCCTCGCCGACAGTCCGATCGACACCGTCGTCGCCCGCCAGGAATCGGGTGCCGCCTTCATGGCCGACGCGGTCGGCAAGCTCACCGGCAGGCCCGGCATCTGCATGGTCACCCGCGCCCCCGGCGCCACCAACGCCTTTGCCGGCATCCATGTCGCCGAGCACGATTCGACCCCGATGATCGTCTTCGTCGGCCAGATCGAGCGAGCCTTCCGCGAGCGCGGCGCCTTCCAGGAGATGGACTTCCGCAAGGTCTTCGGCTCGGTCGCCAAATGGGTGGCGGAGATCGACACGCCGGACCGAGTGGTCGAGATGGTCTCCCGTGCCTTCGCGGTGGCCACCTCCGGTCGCCCCGGCCCGGTGGTGCTGGTGCTGCCCGAGGACATGCTGGTCGAGGAGGCCGAAGCGCCGGCGATCCGCCCGGCGACGGCGGTCGAGACCCATCCCGGCCTCAATCAGATGTGGGACCTGCAGAAGCGCCTGTGGGCGGCGGAGCGGCCCATCGCCATCCTCGGCGGCTCGCGCTGGAGCGCGGAGGCGGTGCGGCGGTTCGCCCGCTTCGCCGAGAAGTTCGATCTGCCGGTCGCCTGCTCCTTCCGCCGCCAGATGCTCTTCGACCACATGGATCCGCACTATGCCGGCGACGTCGGCATCGGCATCAATCCGGCACTGATGAAGCGGATCCGCGCCGCCGATCTCGTTCTCCTGGTCGAGGGACGCATGGCCGAGATGCCGAGCCAGGGCTACACGCTCTTCGACATCCCCTTCCCCGCGCAGACCTTCGTCCATGTCCACGCCGACGCCGAAGAGCTCGGCCGCGTCTACCGCCCCGATCTCGCCATCCACGCCTCCGGTACCGCCTTCGCCGCCGCCGCCGAGAGCCTGGAGCCGCCGCCGGGCGAGATCCGCTGGCGGGATTGGACCGCCGCCGCCCGCGCCGACTACCTCGCCTGGTCCGAGGTCCTACCCGACACGCCCGGCCCGGTCCGCCTCGGCCGGTTGTTCGCCGTCCTGCGCGCCCGGCTGCCCGACGACGTGATCATCGCCAACGGTGCCGGCAACTACGCCACCTGGATCCACCGTTTCTGGCGCTTCCGCCGCTGGGCGACCCAGGCTGCGCCGATTTCCGGCACCATGGGCTACGGTCTGCCGGCGGCCATCGCGGCGGCGCTGCAGTTCCCCGATCGCCGGGTGATCGCCTTCTCCGGTGACGGTTGTTTCCAGATGAATTCCCAGGAACTGGCGACCGCCGTGCAGTCCGGCGCCAAGTTCGTCGCGTTCGTCGTCGACAACGGCATCTACGGCACCATCCGTATGCATCAGGAACGCGAGTTCCCGGCCCGCGTCCACGGCACCACTCTGGTCAATCCCGATTTCGCCGCGCTTGCTCGCGCCCACGGCGCCGTCGGCCTGACGCTCGCTCGCGACGAGGACATCGAAGCGGTGATCGACGAGGCTCTCGCCGTCGACGGTCTGGTGCTGGTCCACGTTCTGACCTCGCCCGAGGCGATCACCCCGACGACGACTCTGACCGAGTTGCGCAAGACCGCTTCGGCGAAGAAGGGCTGAGCCGAACGCCGCGCCGAGTGGGTCGATCGCGTCCGCTCACCACACCAGGCGCGGCAGGAATCCGGTGATCGCCAGTCCCTCGGTCCGTAGCCGTTCGGCGACCCGCGCCGGATCGGGCGTGTCCGGTGCGCCGAAGTCGTCGCCGTGGATGCCGGCGGTGACGAACAGCACGTCGAGCCCTTGCGAGACGGCGCCGCGAATGTCGGTCGGCAGACCGTCGCCGATCGCCAGGATGCGATCATCGGCGACCGGGCGTCCCGCCAGTCCGTCGATCCGTCGCCGCACTTCGGCGTAGACCGGGGCGTGCGGCTTGCCGAGCAGCGTCACCTCGCCGCCGAAGTCCTCGGCCCAGATCTTGGCCAGCGCCCCGGCACACCACACTTTGTCCTCGCCGCGTTCGACGATCAGATCGGGATTGGCGCAGAGCATGTGGAGGCCGCGTCCAGCCAGTGCGGCGAGGCGGTCGCGGTAGTCGTCCGGCGTCTCGGTGAGGTCGTCGACGAGGCCGGAACACACCACGATGTCGGCGTCGTCGTCGCCGACGAGGCGGTGCGGCAGGTCCTCGTAGATCGGCAGATCACGATCGGGCCCGACGTGGGCGATGCGCCGCTCCGGGCGCGCCATCAGCGTCTCGCGGGTGACGTCGCCGGAGGTGACGAGATCGTCGTAGGCGTCGCGCGGCACGCCGAGATCGGCAAGCTGGCGGTGGATCGACCCGCAGGGCCGCGGCGCGTTGGTGAGCAGCACCACCCGACCGCCGCGACGACGATACTCGACCAGGGCGTCGCAGGCCGGCGGATGGGCGGCGAGCCCGTTGTGCACCACACCCCAGACGTCGCTGATCAGCGCGTCGTAGTCCTCCGCCAGTGCCGAAAGACCGGAGACGAGCGGCGGGACGGGTCGGAGCATGACGGGATCGGTCCTCGAGGATGTGGAAACTCGCTCCGACAAGTAGCGACGCACTCGTTGCATCGCAACATGCGGCGACTGGAATTCCAGGGATCCGGCACCGAAACAGGTGACGTCGCCGCCCGAATCCGGGAAGATCGCCGCCTTTCGGGGATCTCCGCTCCATGATCGTGCATCGTTTGTCGGACACCACCGTCGACCGTATCGCCGCCGGCGAGGTGATCGAGCGGCCGGCGAGTGTCGTCAAGGAACTGGTGGAGAACGCCCTCGACGCCGGAGCCACCCGCATCGACGTGGTCACCGCCGGTGGTGGCAAGACCCTGATCCGTGTCACCGACGACGGCTCCGGCATGGTGCGGGAGGATCTGGCGCTCGCCGTCCAGCGCCATTGCACCTCCAAGCTCACCGACGACGACATCTTCCTGATCGAGAGCCTCGGCTTCCGTGGCGAGGCGCTGCCCTCGATCGG
>CALMFH010000054.1 GCA_937864925.1 uncultured Alphaproteobacteria bacterium
GTGCTGCTCGGCATCACCAAGGCCTCGCTGCAGACCCGGTCGTTCATCTCGGCCGCGTCGTTCCAGGAGACCACCCGCGTCCTCACGGAAGCCGCGGTCGCCGGCAAGATCGACGCACTGGAAGGTCTCAAGGAGAACGTCATCGTCGGTCGCCTGATCCCGGCCGGTACCGGCTCGGTGATGAGCCGCGTCCGCCAGATCGCCGCTCACCGCGACGAACTCATCGTCGAGGAACGCAAGGCCCAGACCGGTGTGGTCGAGGTGGAAGCTCCGGCTCTCCCCGCCGCCGAGTGATCGCGCTGCGAGACCGAGGAACCGAAGGCCGCGGAGTGATCCGCGGCCTTCTTCGTTGCCGAGGCGGGGATGCCCGCTTCACGTGCGGGACGACGACCGGCGACAAAGAACAGGAGTAGTTCTTCGGTATGCACACCTCCCCCGGGGATGCCGCCGCCGCGGTCGTCTCGGCGGAGGCGAATCCCTCACGGCGTCGATCGACGCATGAGGAGTGTGTCGGGCGCGGGCGCAGACGTGATCGCCGCGCTCGTCACCTACGATGCCGCCATGCCGAAGCAGGCCGACGCGACCACGGCGATCCGATCGGCGCTCCAGCGGATCGTCGATGCCTGGGAACTGATCACCACCGCGGTGAACAATGTCGGCGCGCGGATCGCCCGGGCCGAGGACGACGAACGCGGCGTGGTGGGGCGCGAGCTCCAGGAGGACCTCGACAGTGCCCGCGTGGCCCGGACCACGTCGTTCGTGGACGTCGAGACGGTCGAACTGGACCTGAAGGCCGACGATGCGAAGATCGTCGTGGCGATGTCGTCGCAGCGGGTCGCCGCCGCCGAGGCGGCACGCCCGACCGTGACCCCGACCGACTGGCCGCAGCATGAGACCAGACGCACGAATTTCCGACTCCTGTGGACGGGGAATTTCCCAAGATGGTCGCATCCGGTTCTCTCCCTCACGAAGGGGGGAGGGAGCGTCGGAGCACCGATCTACCGAACAGAACCGCCCTGCAGAGGGTCGGATCTTCGTGCGTCTGGTATGAGAATCGGCCGACGCCGGTCCCGACGATGCGACCGAGGGAACGGTCGGCGGGAGACGAAGCCGCCGGTGTCCGCGACCGATTCTCTCTTCGACTCCTCATCGCGCACCCGGATAGCGCCACGCGCCGGGGCATCGCCGGGGGGCAGGCGAAGGAGAATCACCGACGAACGCTCGCCGCCGGGATTCGGAGCCGGGAGACGAGCGGTTTCGCCTTCTTCCCTCACCCGACCGCGGCAAATCCTCGGTCGGCCCCGCCGGAGGCCGCGACCACCCACCGATTTCCGCGGATTTTGAGCGGAAATGTCACTTGACGGGGGAGGGCGACACGGATAGGTTCCGCTCACTTTCACGGCAGGCCCGTCGGCCGCCAGGGTTTCGTTCGCGCCTCGCGGATGGAACAGGGCGCCGAGACGCTGCCGGGAACGCGATCTGGAAAGCCGAGGATCATGATCGGGTTCGCCCCGGTCCTCTGACTTTTCGCACCGGGCGGGGAGGTTCTCCTCGTGGACCGGTGCTTTTCGTTCGTTCCGTCAGGATCGGATGGGGTCGTGAACCCGGGCTGCGCCGCAGGGTCGGTCGGGGTGATGCGAGTTACGCGCGGGTCTCCCGCGGTGAAAATGAGGCCGAAAGGCCGGGTCATCGAGAAGGCTGAAGACGAATGCCGACGATCAACCAGCTCATCCGCGCTCCGCGGCAGGCTCCCACCAAGCGGAACAAGGCTCCCGCGATGGAAGCGTGCCCGCAGAAGCGTGGTGTGTGCACGCGCGTCTACACCACGACCCCGAAGAAGCCGAACTCGGCGCTCCGCAAGGTCGCCAAGGTTCGTCTGACCAACGGCTTCGAGGTGATCGGCTACATCCCGGGCGAGGGTCACAACCTTCAGGAGCACTC
>CALMFH010000055.1 GCA_937864925.1 uncultured Alphaproteobacteria bacterium
CTCCTTCTCGATCGCCGCGAAGGCGATGGCGCGTTCGTAGTCGAGCTGGGTCAGCTTGGCCAGGAACGCGTGAGAGAAGTCCTTGATCGGTGCGAAGAATCGGAGCCGCAGATCTTCCGCGGTAACCTCCGAGAAGAAGTCGGGGTAGAGCGCCTCGTCCTCGGGTCTGATCGGCCGCATCAATACGGCACGGCCGTCCTTGAGCGCGGTCTCGCGCTCCCATTCCTTGGGATAGGGGCGGATGGCGAGACGGGGATGGCCGATCTGGCCGGCGCGCTGGGTGATCGGCGAGATGCGGACCCGCGCGTCGAGACAGACGACGCCTTCGTGGTCGGCGACGATCGGGTTGAGGTCGAGTTCGCGGATCTCGGGGATGTCGCAGGCCAGTTGGGAGAGTTTGCACAGTGTCAGCGCCACCGCGTCCTCGTCGACCGGCGGCCGGTTGCGATAGCCGGCCATCAGTTTCGACACCCGCGTCTCGGCGATCATCGCATGGGCGAGGTTCATGTCGAGAGGAACGAGATCGAGGGCGCGATCGCCGACCACTTCGACCGAGGTGCCGCCCTGGCCGAAGACGACGACGGGACCGAAGACGAAGTCGTCGGCGATGCCGGCGACCAGTTCGATACCGAAGCGCTTCTCCACCATCGGCATGACGATGACACCGTCGATGACCTTGTCGGGGAAACGGGTGCGGATGCGCTCGAGCATCTCACAGGTGGCTTCCGCCACTTCTTCTTCGCTGTCGAGGCCGAGGCGGACTCCGTCGACATCGGATTTGAAGGCGATCTCGCGCGAGGCGATCTTCAGCACCACCCGCCGGTCTTCCTTCAGATGCGGCCGGGCGGCCGCGGCCGCCTCCTTGGCGTCGGCGGCGAGCACCGTCGGCACCACCGGAATGTCGTAGGCGGCGAGGAGGTCGCGGACCGCCAGCGGGTTCAACCACTCGCGCTCCTCGGCGAGGGCGGCCCGGATCACCGCACGCGCCGCCTCGGCATCGGGTTGGAACTCCGACGGCAGTGGTTCGGGGATGGCGGTCAACCGCTCCTGAGCGGCGACGTAGCGCACCAGATGGCCGAAGGAACGGACCGCTTCCTCCGGCGTCGGGTGGCAGGGGACGCCGCTCGCATGGAGGATGGCGTCGGCCTCCTCGGAGAGGTCGAGGAAAGAGGCCATGACCGGCTTGCGGCGACCGACCTTCTTGGCCTGAGCGGCGGCGATTTCGGCAACCTTCTTGGCGACCGCGGTGGTATCGGCGAAGGCAGAGGGGGCGTGCAGCACCATGACCGCCTCGACCGCAGGGTCGCCGAGCACCGCTTCGATGGCGACGCCGAAGGTGGCGGCATCGGCGTCGTCGGCGAGCACCAGCGGGTTGCCGGCGTCACGGCCGTAACGCACCAACTGGGCGAGCGACTCGATGGTCTCGGCGGAGATCTCGGCCATGGTGCCGCCGTTGTGATCGAGATGGTCGGCGACGATGGTGGCGAGCGAGCGGCCGTTGGCGATCACCGCCACCTTGCGGCTCGGCGTCGGCTTCACCCGGGTGATGGTCTCGGCGGCGTCGAAGAGCTCGTCGATGCTGTCGACGCGGACCAGACCGGCACGGCGAAAAGCGGCGTCGTAGACCCAGTCGACGGTGGCGAGGCGGCTGGAGTGGGTGTTTCCGACCATGCGTTTGTCGCGGCTGGTGCCCGAGCGGATGAGGATCACCGGCTTGGTGCGGGCGCAGGCGCGCGCGGCGGAGAGGAACTTCGACGGCGACCAGATGCTCTCGAGATGCACCAGGACGGCGCGGGTCTTGTAGTCGGCGGTGAAATGGTCGAGCAGGTCGCCGATGTCGACGTCGACCTTCTGGCCGAGCGAGACGACGGAGGAGAAACCGACGCCGTTGGCCTCGGCCCAGGCCAGCGTCGAGTTGATCACCGCGGCCGAGCGCGAGACGAGGGCGAGATCGCCCTTCTTGGCGGGACGGGCGGCCAGCGACAGGTCGAGATCGCCGTGCATCGACATGACCCCGAGCGAACCGGGGCCGATGAGGCGCAGGCCGTGCTTGCGGGCGGTCTGCAGAGCGAGACGCGAGGTGGCGAAGCTCCACTCGTCGTAGCCGCGCGACAGGAACAGCGCCGCCTTGATCTGCAGTGCGCCGAGCCGCTCGATCACATCGACCGCGCTCGAGCCGCCGGACAGCACCACCGCCAGATCGGCCTTACCGTCGAAGGCGGAGAGGGAGGCGACGACGCCACCGGTCCAGCCTTCTGGGGCCGGCAGACCGGCGAGTGTCACCCGGCCGCGGAAGCCGCTGCGCGCCAGGTTGGCGTGGAACAGTTCGCATGCGGCTTTGCCGATGCGTTCCGGGCCGACGACGACGATGGAGCGCGGCTGGAAGAACCCGTCGAGATTCCGAACGGCCATGTGGGCCCCCCGTGGGATGCGGCGTCACGTGGCGCCCCCTCCGACGGGAAGCCCCTCACGCACCTGGACGAACCGAGCCTCTCCCGGCGGCGTCTCTCCCGATCGTCGACCTCGGGTGGCTTTCCGCCACCTTCTTCTCGGTCGGATCCGGCGACCGTTCGATCGCCGGTGGTTCCTCAATGAGCCATCAGGACGGGAATCGTCATGGTGGCGAGGATACCGCGGGTCGCGCCGCCGAGGAGGAATTCGCGGACCCGCGAATGACCATAACCGCCCATGACCAAAAGGTCGAACGACTTGTCGGCGGCGTGGTCGAGAAGCGCGTCGGCGACCGAGATGTCGGGCGCCTCGACCTGGGTCAGTTCGACGTCGAGACCATGTCGGGCGAGCCAGGTGGCGAGTTCGGCGCCCGGCTGACCAGGATTGGAACCGGCCTTCTCGACCATCACCACGGCGATCTTCTTGGCCTGCGCCAACAGCGGCATCGCCGCCTGCACGGCGCGGGCGGCGGTGCGCGAGCCGTCCCAGCCGATCATCACCCGATCGAGCGCGATGGTGCCGCGCGAGATGTAGGGAACGATGAGGAGCGGCGCGGTGCCCTCGAACAGGGCCGTCTCGATCATCGCCTCGCGCATCGGCTCCGGGCGATCCGGATCGTCCTGGCCGATCACCACCAGATCGGTGGTGCGACACTCGACGACGAAACCCTCCGGGGCGCCGCCCATCAGCACCTCGGCGATGCGCGTCTCGGCCTGGACCGCGGAGCGTTCGGCGACGGCGCGGAAGCGCTCGGTGGTGATGCGCGCCACCTCCACCGCCTGGGTGCGGGCCTGCTCGATCACTTCGACGGGAAGCGGAGCGACGACGAAGCCGGGGACGATCGGATCGACCGCCAGGGCGACGCCGGTGGCGTGGGCCTCGAGCCGGCGGGCGAGGTCGATGGCGAGCGTCGGACCGGGGCCGATGGTGTCGACGTCCGCATTGCCGGTGCCACGCGACACCGCGGGTTGATCCGGTGTGGCGTGCCCATTGTCCAGGAGTACCAGCATGTCCTTGATCGCCATGGCGGATTCTCCCTCTCGTGGTTCCCCGGCGCACTCGGCTCGGTGGCGGGTTGGTTGTTGCGAGTCTGTCCGAAAAGCGGCCGATCTGCTTTGATCGAGCGCAACGGGCGGGGGGGCGTCAGAAGGTTCCCGGATACTTTCCGCCGTCGAGCAGAATGTTCTGGCCGACGAGGAAGGCGGCCTGCTGCGAACAGAGGAAGGCGCAGACCTCACCGAATTCCGCCGGATCGCCGAAGCGACCCACGGGTATGGTCGCCGCCATGTCGGCGCGAGCCACGTCCTCGGAGATGCCACGCCGTTTCGCCTCGGCACCGACGGTGACGGCGATGCGATCGGTGGCGAACTGGCCGGGCAGCAGGTTGTTGATCACCACGCCCTTCGGCGCCATCTGGCGGGCGAGACCGGCGACGAACCCGGTCAGCCCCGAGCGGGCGCCGTTGGACAGACCGAGGACCGAGATCGGCGCCTTGACCGCGCCGGAGGTGATGTTGACCACCCGACCCCAGCCGCGTGCCGCCATGCCGTCGACGTAAGATCGCATCAGCATGATCGGCGTGACCATGTTGGCCTCGACCGCGGCGTGCCACTTGGCCTCGTCCCAGTCGTGGAAGTCGCCGGGCGGCGGACCACCGGCGTTGTTGACCAGGATGTCGGTGTCGGGACGGGTGGCGAGGATGGCGGCGCGGCCCTCCTTGGTGGTGACGTCGCAGGCGAGGGTCGAGACGGGGGATCCGGTCGCCCGGCGGATCTCCTCGGCCGTCGTCTCCAGCGCCTCGGCACCGCGGGCGGTGATCAGCACATCGACGCCGGCGCGGGCGAGCGACATCGCGGAGGCCTTGCCGAGGCCCTTGGAGGCGGCGCAGACGACCGCTCGGCGGCCGGCGATTCCGAGATCCATGACGGGGTTCTCCACTGCGGGCTCAGAACAGCGAGCCCTGGTCGGCGGGATCGGCTCCGGGTCGGCGCTTCTGGCGCACCGCCGGACGCGGGGTGGGTTCGGCAGGAGGCCACGACGGCGACGGGTCGCCACCGACCGTCGCCGCGACACGGCCGTCGGAGAATTCGATGTCGAGGCCTTGGCCGGCGACGAGTCCAGCGGCGGCGCGCAGCGGGCGGCCCGCGGTGTCGCGCACCAGCGCATAGCCGCGCGACAGCACACCACGGTAGGACAGTGCGCCGAGGAGTTTCGAAAGACCGTCGAGGCGTGTGGTGCGCCGCTCCTGGCCGACCCGGACGGCGCGGTCGCCACGCTCGGCGAGCGCATCGAGGCGATCCCGCGCCGTGGTCAGGCGCACCGCGAGCGTCGCCGGGGAGATCCGCCCGCGGAGTGCGGCGAAACGCGTCGCCTTGACCGCGATCGTCGCGGAGAGCGCGTGGGCGAGGCGGCCGCAGGCGAGGTCGAAACGCTGGCGGCGGGTGTCGAAGAGGCTCTGCGGGCCGGGCAGAGCACGAGCGGCGGAGCGCAGTTCGGTCTTCCGCGTCTCGAGGCCGCGACGGACGGCGCCGGCGAGGCGATGGCCGAGGGTCGCGACCTGATCGAGCAACTCGGCGCGCACCGGCAGCACCATCTCGGCGGCACCGGTCGGGGTCGGGGCGCGCAGATCGGCGGCGAGGTCGATCAACGTCCAGTCGGTCTCGTGGCCGATGGCCGAGACCAGCGGGATCGAGCAGGCGGCGACGGCGCGCACCACGATCTCCTCGTTGAAGCTCCACAGATCCTCGAGGCTACCGCCGCCGCGGGCGACGATGACGACATCGGGACGGGGGATGCCGTCGCGGCCCGCGGGCGGGATCGCATCGAAACCGGCGATGGCGTCGGCGACCTCGCGGGCCGAGGTCTCGCCCTGCACCCTGACCGGCCAGACGATCACGCGGACGGGGAAGCGATCGGCGATACGGTGGAGGATGTCGCGGATCACCGCGCCGGTCGGGGAGGTGACGACGCCCACCACCCTGGGCAGGCGCGGCAGCGCCACCTTGCGGTCGGCATCGAACAGGCCCTCGGCAGCGAGCTTCTTCTTGCGCTCCTCGAGCAGCGCCATCAGCGCGCCGACACCGGCAGGCTCCAGGGCTTCGATGACGATCTGATACTTCGACGAGCCGGGAAAGGTGGTCATGCGGCCGGTGGCGATCACCTCCATGCCCTCTTCCGGGCGGAAGCGGAGTTTGGAAAAGGAACCGCGCCAGACGACCGCATCGATCTTGGCGCCTTCGTCCTTGAGGGTGAAATAGGCGTGACCGGAGGAATGCGGTCCGCGATAGCCGGAGATCTCACCGCGCACGCGAACGAAGCCGAAGCCGTCCTCGATCGTCCGTTTCACCGCCTGGGAGAGTTCCGAGACGGTGAATTCCACGACGTTGGGCAGGGGCTCGGCCAAGCGGGGCTCCGGATTCGACGAAAGTGCGAGCGGAGGGTGGCGGTGGGCGCGTGCCGCGTCAAGGGAGGCGATGCGGAGGAGGGATGCATCGCGTCGCGCGCCCTTCGCCCGCCGTCTTTCACCGTGATATGAGCGACGTGACGAGGTTCGCCCGAGACCGCCCATGGCCCGCTACGATTTCCGCCTGCAACGCCTGTTCGTTCGCGCCGCCCTACGCGACGGCGGGGTGATCGAGCCGACGCGGGAGCAGGCCAACTACCTCCTCAACGTGCTGCGCATGGGCGAAGGCGACCGGCTGCTGGTCTTCGACGGGGTGAACGGCGAATGGCTGGCCGAGGTACGGCCCGTCGGTCGGCGCGACTGCCGACTGCATCTCGTCGAATGCGTGCGGTCGCAGACCACGCCCGGCGACGTCGACTGGCTGTTCGCACCACTGAAACACGCCCGCCTCGACTACATGGTGCAGAAGGCGGTGGAGATGGGGGTGGCGCGCATCCGCCCGGTGATCACCCGCCACACCCAGGTCGGCCGCATCAACCTGGAGCGGATGGAGGCGAACGTCGTCGAGGCGGCGGAGCAATGCGGGGTGATCTCGGTGCCGCCGCTCGCCGAGCCGGTCGACCTCGACCGCCTGCTCGACGCCTGGCCCTCGACCGATCCCGGCCGCCGCATCCTGTTCTGCGACGAGCACGAGGAGACCTCGAACCCGCTCGACCTTCTGCGCGGCATCGAGCGGGGTCCGCTCGCCGTGCTGATCGGTCCGGAGGGGGGCTTTTCGCGCGAGGAACGAGCGATGCTGCACTCGAAGAGATTCGTCACCGCGATCCCGCTCGGGCCCCGGATCCTCAGGGCCGATACGGCGGCGGTCGCGGCACTGGCCGTGGTGCAGGCGACACTGGGGGATTGGTAACCCCTCACCACACCGTCGCGTCGAAGACCCGGTCGATGTTTCCGGCCCATTCGCCACGCCAGGCGTCGAGCAGGCGATCCGCCTGCGTCTTGCCGCTGGCGACGATCTCGTCGAGCATCTCCAGATGCACGCTCTCGTCGCGGCCGGTCTCGTCGAGGATGCCGCGCGCCTTCAGCCCGGCGCGCGCGATCGCCAGGACCTCGGCGCCGATCTCGCGCAGCGTCCGGCCCCGGAACGGCGTGGCGAGGCCGAGGCGGGGAGCGGTGTCGCGCAGGGTCTGACGCTCCTCCGTCGTCCAGTCGGCGACGAGGCGGGAGGCGGCGTCGAGGGCGTCCGCGTCGTAGAGGAGGCCGACCCAGAACGCCGGCAGCGCCGGGATCGAGGCCCGGGAACCGGCGTCGGCGCCGCGCATCTCGATGTAGCGCTTGAGGCGCACCTCGGGGAAGAGCGTGCCGACATGGTTCACCCAGTCGCCCATCTCCGGCACGACGCCGGGCAGGCGGTGGGCCAGGCCGCCGGCCATGAACCGGCGGAAGGTGACGTCGGTGGCATCGTGGTAGGTGTCGCCGCGTTTGACGAAATACATCGGCACGTCGAGCGCCCAGTCGACGTAGGATTCGAAGCCGAAGCCGGGTTCGAAAGCGCGCGGCAACATGCCGGTGCGGTTCGGATCGGTGTGGCGCCAGATCTCCGAGCGGGTCGAGAGGAAGCCGGTGGGCTCACCGTCCATGAAGGGCGATGCGGCGAAGAGGGCGGTGGCCAGCGGCTGCAGCGCCAGGCCGACACGCAGCTTTGCCGCCATGTCGGCCTCGTCGGAGAAGTCGAGGTTCACCTGCACCGTCGAGGTGCGGAACATCATGTCGAGGCCGCGGGTGCCGACCTCGGGCATGTAGGCACGCATGATGGCGTAGCGCGACTTGGGCATCACCGGCGTCGCGTCGAGCTGCCACTTCGGCGAGGCGCCGAGGCCGGCGAAGCCGAGACCGAGCGGTGCGGCGACGGCCGCCACGTCGGCGAGATGGGCCTCGAACTCTCGGGCGGTGGCGTGAACGTCGAGGAGGGGGGCGCCGGAGAGCTCGAACTGGCCGCCCGGCTCGAGGCTGATGGCGCCGCCGCCGTGGTCGTCGGCGAGCCCGATGACCGCCTCGCCGTCGAAGATCGGCTCCCAGCCGCCACGGGCGCGGAGGCCCTCGAGCAGGGCACGGATACCGGCGGCGCCGTCGTAGGGAACGGGGCCGAAATCGGTGCGACGGAAGGGGAACTTCTCATGCTCGGTACCGAGCTTCCAGCGCTCGCGCGGGCGGGCGCCGGCCTCGATCCAGGCGACGAGAGCATCGCGGCCCTCGATCGGACGGTCGTCGGTGGTGTCGCGCGCCATGGCTACCTCTGAGGTTCGGGGCGCGCACCATACGCGCCGGTCGATGACGGAACAAATGCGTTTTGTCGAACGCGCCGTTCAGTTCCCTTCACCGATCCACCGGCTTTCACCTCCGGTCGATTTGACGACGAAGGGTTTCGCGCCGATCATCACATGGCGCGCCGCGGAGAGGATTTCCATGTTCGATCCCAAGGAAATGACGAAGCAATTCCTCGACCCGACGAGATTGGTCGAGACCGCCGCGGCGTTCGGGCTCGGACCCGATCAGGTGCGCGGGGCGACAGCGGCACTCGGTCCGGCGATCGACGCGGCGCTGAAGCGGCGGGCGGCCGATCCCCGCGCGCTGGCCGAGATCATGGGATGGGTCAAACCGAAGCCCGATCTCGCCGCCGCCATGCCGGGCGGCGAGGCGCTCGGCAAGCTGTTCGGCTCGCGCGAACTCACCCAGGCGATCGTCGACCAGATCTCGCGGACGAGCGGCGTCGACAAGCGCAGCCTGGAGATCATGCTGCCGATCGCCTCGGAAGCGGTGATGGTCAGTTTCGCGGAGACTTTGAAGAGCCACCCGCTCACCGAAGGTCTGGCGACGCTGTTCCAGCCGAAGCCGCGACCGGCGCCGACACTCGACGAGATCCTCACCGACAACTTCGGCGCCGAGACCTCGCGCCTCGTCGCCGACACGCTGAAGAACACTCCCAATCCGATCGGTCCGTCGACCTTCTTCGGCGAAGTCCTGGGCGAATTCGTCCGCGGCTTCAACAACGGCGGTCCACCGATCGACGAGGAGATCGCGCCGGAAGATCAGGTGCCGCAGCCGCGCGAGATGGTCGACCGGCTGTTCGAGGCCGGACGTGACGCTCAGGCGGAACAGGCCCGGGCGCTCGAGGCGTTGTTCGACCGGTACTGGAAGGACGGGCCGTACGCCGCACTGGTCGGCGACGCCGGCGGCTGAGGCGTACGGGGGAGAGACGGATGCCGCCCCTCCCCCGCCCCTCGGGGCTCACACCGACAGGCGCGACCGAATCGACGTAGGAACGCTGCGCGCGGCGTGTTCGAGTGCCTGCGCCCGACGGCCGGCGCGGCGCTCGACGGCGAGAATGCGCAGTCGCGTCGACGGGTCTTCGAGAGGTGACGACGCCAGACAGGCGGCGACGTCGCCGCGGGTCAGGCCGATGTCGGCGAGCACGTGATCCTCGAAGGCGAGAAGGCGCGTGACCTCGCGGCGGTGCCGCCGTGCTTTCCACGTCGCACGGGCGAAGGCCACGATCGCGTTCAGATTCGCGGCGACGGTGCGAACGAGAACGCTGACGATCGGGTGGCTCATCGACGGCGACATGGGCGAGGCCATGGGACTTCTCCTCTTCGAATTCTCCGGTTGCAGGTGTCCGTACGACGGGCGCGCGACCACGTGCCGCCGGACCGTGAGATCGGGCGGGGCGACGCGGCGACGCGACCGGAACATCGACAGAAAACACGACCTGGAATTATCTATCAAACGAATGTTATAGATGTCGTGTCGCACAAATTTTGATGGATCGCCCATGCCGCCGCCGCTCGATCTCGACCAGTTGAAGACCTTCGTCGCCATCGCCGAGACCGGTTCGTTCACTCGCGCCGCCGATCTCGTGCACAAGACGCAGTCGGCGGTGTCGATGCAGATGCGGCGGCTGGAGGAACGGGTCGGCAAGGCGCTGTTCGCCCGCGACGGGCGGGCCTCCAAGCCGACGGAAGACGGCGAACGGCTGCTCGCCTATGCGCGGCGGATGATGCGGCTCAACGACGAGACGCTGGCCGCCTTCGACGAGGCGGAGCTGACCGGTCGGGTACGGCTCGGCACGCCCGACGACTACGCCGATCGCTTCCTGCCGGAGATCCTGGCGCGCTTCGCCCATTCCAATCCGCGCGCCGAGGTGACGGTGGTATGTGCGCCGACGCCGCTGCTGGTCGAGGCGATGCGGGCCGGCGAACTCGACGTCGCCATCATCACCCACGTGCGGGAGAAGGGGCCGGCGGAACTGATCCGCCGTGAACCGCTGTTGTGGGTCGGGTCGCAGCGTCACGCCGCCCACGAACTCGATCCGCTACCGCTGGCGCTCGGACGTCCGACCTGCGACTGGCGGCGGGCGGCGCTCGACGGGCTGGAACGGGTCGGTCGGCGCCACCGGCTGCTCTACGTCAGTTGGAACTCGACCGCCGTCGGCGCGGCGGTGCTGTCCGGGCTGGCGGTGTCGGTGCTGCCGGAATCGGCGCTGCGCCAGGGGATGCGGGTGCTCGGTGAGACCGACGGTTTCCCGCGTCTGCCCCCTGTCGACATCGGGCTGCTGCGCGGGCGGGTGAAGAACCCGGTGGCCGACGCGCTCGCCGGCCACATCGTCTCCTCGCTCGACAACCTGTCGACCGGGTTCGGCCGCGCTGCGGAATGAGATGGGTCCGACGATCGGCGGCAGGGCTCGGTGCGTGTCGGGCGCCGACGGGTCAGCGGAAAGAAGAGCCGAGCGCGTTGACGCGCGCATTCGGATTGACGTTGCTGGAGCCCCACCCCTCGCGCACCTTGTCCGCCTGCAACAACGGCACGTCGTCGCGCGCGACCGTGCCTTTGACCCGGGTGCCGTTACCGTCGATCTCCATCACGACGAAGGTGCCGTCACCGCGGTCGCGGTAGAAGACCGTGGGCGCGGTGCCCGGAGCGGAGCGCTGTACGCCGGCGGGCGGAGCGGCGATCGGGAAGAGATGGCCGCGCATCGTGTCGCCGAAGAAGAAGATGATGCCGCCGATCACCGCGAGGATGGCGCCGGCGATCATGACCCCCTGCGCCACCAGTTGCGTCATCTGCGGCGGAGTGACCTCACGCGGTGACACGGTCGCGGCGGAGTTCGCCATCGGTCGGGCGCCGGGACGGGACGGGGGGCGTGCCGCCGCACCTACCGGTATCGGTCGCGCTCTCGCGGTGATCGCCATCTCCGTCGTTCCTTCGATCTCGGCGTGACGGACCGTCGGCCGTCCACTTCACCGGCAAGTCTACACCGGCAACCGTTCCGAAGAAGTAAAGCCGTCGTGCCAGACGTCAGCGGCGGAGCACGAAGAGATTTCCGGCGAGAACCGAGCCGAGACCGACGATCGCGGGAAGCGTCCAGTGATAATCTTCGAACACGGTGGAAATCGCCAGGGCGAAGACCGGGAACATCACGGTGGCATAGCCTGCCCTAGCGGCACCTATACGTCCGAGCAGGGTGAGATAGGCCCAGAAGGCGGCGACCGACGAGACGATCGCCAGCCACAACAGCGACACCACATAGGCGGTCGACCATTCGAAGACGAAGGGCAGATCCCGGATCCGGATCGCGGCGAGGAGGAAGGCGCAGCCCCACACCATGCCCCAGGCCGTGGCGACGAGCACCGGGACGCCGCGGCGTTGGATGGTGCTCGACAGCATGTTGCCGGTGCAGAAGAAGGTGGTTCCCACCACGCACAGGCCGAGCCCGAGCGCCGCGCCGGTGTCGAAGTCGGTGCCGGCGATGGTCGGCCAGAACATCGCCGCCACCCCGGTGAAGCCGAGCAGGCCGCCGACGAGCACGCGTCCCGAAATTCTCTGACGGAAGAACAGGAAGCCGAGCAACAGGTTGATCACCGAGGCGAGCGAGAAGACGACCGACAGCAGGCCCGACGGCAGCCCTTTGGCGCCGTGATAGAAGAGGTTGAAATTCATCGAGAAGATGAAGAACCCGAGACCGGCGAAGCCGAGCTGGGCGGAGAGTGGGAAACGCAGCCGGTCGCCGCGCGCCGTCACCCAGATCCACATCACCGCCGCCGAGATCAGGAAGCGCCAGAACAGCGACACCTCCGGCGGAACGTTGGCGACCTGCGCCTTCATGGCGATCCAACTGGTCGACCAGCCGAAGACGGTGACCGCGTAGAGCACCGCGTCGAAAGCGCCGAACCGCCCCTCGGACGAGGCAGGAGCCTTTGGTGCGACGGGTGGGGAGGCGGTCATCCGGCGGTTTCCGCGTGACGGTGGCCGGCCGCGGACCGCGGCCTTTCGGGAGATCCGCCGGCGGAGGGCGCCGATCGGGTTTCTCCATGTCGCCCGCGACGCCGGGCCGGTCCAGCGAAAGTTGCTGATCCGATCGATCAGGTCGGTTGATGCACCACGGTCGATCCGTCCGCCGCTCGTGCGGTCACAGATCGTCGACGACGATGAGATGCAGCGAACGCGGCCCGTGGGCACCGAGCAGGATGGTCTGCTCGATGTCGCCGGAGCGCGACGGGCCGGTGATCCAGT
>CALMFH010000056.1 GCA_937864925.1 uncultured Alphaproteobacteria bacterium
CCGGCGCGGCCGTCGCGGGCGCAGATCTTGTCGATCTCGTCGAGGAAGACGATGCCGTTCTCCTCGACGGCGCGCACGGCTTCCGCCGTCACCTGTTCCTGGTCGACCAGCTTGTCGCTCTCCTCGCCGATCAACAGGTCGTAGCTGTCGGCGACCGGCACCTTGCGGGTCTTGCGCGCTCCGCCGAAAGCTTTGCCGAACATTTCGCCGAGGTTCATCACCCCGATCGAGCCGCCCTGCATTCCGGGGATGTCGAAGCTCGGCATCTGCGGTGCCGCCGCCACCTCGATCTCGATCTCCTTGTCGGCGAGCTCGCCGCGCCGCAGCTTCTGTCGGAAACTGTCGCGGGTGGCCGGCGAGGCCGACTTGCCGACCAGCGCGTCGAGGACGCGTTCCTCCGCCGCCAGCTCCGCCTTGGCCTTGACCTCGGCGCGTTTCCTCGCCTTGACGAGGCCGATGCCGACCTCGACCAGATCGCGGACGATCGAATCGACGTCGCGGCCGACGTAGCCCACCTCGGTGAACTTGGTCGCCTCGACCTTCAGGAACGGCGCATCGGCGAGCTTGGCGAGACGGCGCGAGATCTCGGTCTTGCCGACGCCCGTGGGCCCGATCATCAGGATGTTCTTGGGCAGAACCTCCTCCTTCAGCGGCCCGGAGAGCTGCTGGCGGCGCCAGCGGTTCCTCAGTGCGATGGCCACGGCGCGCTTGGCATCCTTCTGGCCGACGATGAAGCGGTCGAGTTCGGAGACGATCTCGCGCGGCGAGAAATCGGTCATGGGCGGGATCCCTGAGGCGAGGCGGGAAGGGGCACGACGGCCCGGACGGAAGCGGGAGTGAGGCGCAGCGCGGCGGTGCGCAGCGGCCTCCAGCCGACGGCGATGACCAGAATGACGGCGCCGACCACGCCGACGGTCAGCGGCGCGCCGATCGACGGCGTCCATCCCGATCGTTCGATCAGCACGCCGATCGACACGCCGAGATAGACCAGCGCCGAGACGACGAGCGCCCGCCGGTCGACCACCACGGCGACATGGGCGATCACCACGAACAGCGCCAGAACGTAACCGGCCTCGCCGATGCCGATCGCGTCGAGCCGGATACCGGCGATGGCGAGGAGCGGATGGACGATGACCGGCGCCGCGAGCAGGTGCAGCCAGAAGGCGACGTCGGTGCGCCGGGTGCGGCGGTCGCGGTCGGAGGCGTCCCACCGCATGGCCGTGGCGAAAACGACGAGGCCGAGCGACAGCAGCACCGCGTCGCGATGGGCCTCGAAGACCCCGGGAGCGACGGTGTGCAGCAGGGCGAGGACCGTGACCCCGGCCCCGGCGGTCGCCGCCGCGACCGAGATCGGCACGCCGAAGCGCCGCCAATGGACGTACCCGGCGGCGAAGGCCACCGTCGCGCCGATGATCTCGGCGAAGCTCTTCGCTCCGACGACCTTGGCGGCGAAGAGCCCGGCGACGCCGGCGGCACTCACCAGGAGACCGGTCAACACGATGCTCGGAAAGGCCATGCGCCGGCGCCGCGAAAACAGCTCCGACAGGCCCCAGGCGAGCAGAGCGACGGCCGCGGCGGCGAGGCCCGGGCGATCGCGGCCGACGACGAAGGCGAGGCCACCGGCGAGCAGCACGATGCCGAGAGTGACGAAGATGTCGTTGAACGAGGTGACGAAGCGCACCTCCTCCTCGTCGGCGCGCGGCGCCGCGACGCGCCGGCCGTCGACGAAAGCGACGAAGACCTCCGCCGTGGCGGCCGGGATCACCCCGGCGGCGACCGCCGCGGCGAGGTCCTCCTCGTCGAACGAGCGGGGCGCGGGCGTGTCGCTCATGCGCCGAGGCTCTCCACCACGACGTTGTGGTTGGTGTAGACGCAGATGTCGGCGGCGATCTTCATGGCGCGCCGCGCGATCGCTTCGGCATCGAGGTCCTGGTCGATCAGCGCCTTGGCGGCGGCCAGCGCGTAGGAGCCGCCCGAACCGATGCCGGCGACGCCGTCCTCCGGCTCCAACACGTCGCCGGTGCCGGTCAGCACCAGCGTGGTCGTCTTGTCGGCGACGATCATCATCGCCTCCAGCCGACGCAGGTAGCGGTCGGTGCGCCAGTCCTTGGCGAGTTCGACGCAGGCGCGGGTGAGTTGCCCCGGATATTGCTCGAGCTTCTTCTCCAGGCGCTCGAACAGGGTGAAGGCGTCGGCGGTCGCCCCGGCGAAACCGCCGATGACGTCGCCACGGCCGATCGGCCGCACTTTGCGCGCCGAATGCTTGATCACCGTCGCGCCCAACGTCACCTGCCCGTCGCCGGCGACGACGACGCGCCCGCCCTTGCGCACCGCCAGGATGGTGGTGCCGTGCCAGGATTCGGGGCCGGAAGCGGTGGGGGTCTGGGACATGGAGGCTCCGAGGGAGTAGGGCCGCAGCGGCCGGTTCGACCACATGTAGGCACGGCCGAGCCGGATGCAAACCTCGCACGATGGCGGAGCGGGCCATTCGGTTCCGTGCGTCGCGCCCCTCGGTGGTCATCCCCGGCGAGCCGAGGGCGAGGGAAGGGGACCCGGGCGCCACATGGACAGGCTCGCGGATGCCCTTCGGTGCCCCCTGGATCCCCTTCCCCTCGCTCCGCTCGGCCGGGGATGACGGCTTCGACACGGGGCGGGAGCGATCGAACATCGCGGACCGATCCGGAAACGCGCTCCTCACCCCAACACCCGGCTCACCAGCTTCGCGGTGTAGTCGACCATCGGCACGATGCGGCCGTAGTTGAGGCGGGTCGGGCCGATGACGCCGAGGGCGCCGACGATGCGGGCGTCCTTGTCGCGATAGGGCGCCACCACCAACGACGAGCCGGAGAGCGAGAACAGCTTCGATTCCGAACCGATGAAGATGCGCACCCCGTCGCCGCGCTCGGCGTCGCCGAGCAGTTCGACCAGGCCCTTGTTGCGCTCGAGGTCGTCGAACAGCAGGCGGATGCGCTCGAGATCCTCGGCGGCTCGGAGATCCTCGAGCAGGTTCGCCCGGCCGCGCACGATCAGCTGCTGCGGCCGCCCCTCCGCCGCGCCGGCCCAGGTGGCGAGACCGGTCTCCACCACCCGGTTGGTCAACTGGTCGAGTTCGGCCTGCCGTTCGGCGGCGAGCCGCTCCAGTTCGGCCCGCGCCTCGGCCAGCGTCCGGCCGCGGATGTGGGTGTTGAGCCAGTTCGACGCCTCCTGCAGCGCCGAGGGCGGCAGACCGACGGGCAATTCGATCAACCGGTTCTCCACCGAGCCGTCCTCGCCGACCAGCACGACGAGCCCCTTGGTCGGCTCCAGCCAGACGAATTCGATGTGCTTGAGCTTCAGATCGGAGGTGTGCGCCAGCACCACCCCGGCGCCGCGCGACAGGCCCGACAACATCTGGCTCGCCTCGGTCAGCACCTGCTCCGGCGTGCGGCCGGAGGCGCGGATCTCCGCCTCGATGCGCCGGCGCTCGTCGTCGCCGAGATCGCCGATCTCGAGCAGCGCGTCGACGAAGAAGCGCAGGCCGTGCTCGGTCGGCAGTCGGCCGGCCGAAGTGTGGGGGGCGTAGATCAGCCCCGCGTCCTCGAGATCGGCCATGACGTTGCGCACCGAGGCCGGCGACAGCGTGCGCGACAGGAGCCGTGCCACGTTGCGCGAGCCGACCGGTTCGCCGCTGTCGAGAAAGCCCTCGACGATGCGCCGGAAGATCTCGCGCGAACGCTCGTCGAGGAGGGCGAGACCGCCGGGGGCGGTCGAGGGCGGAAGAGGCGCCATGGCGTCGATCGTCGGCTCGGCAACGGTAGGTGTGGGGCCCGAGCAAACCATGCGGACGCCGCGGTTTCAATTCACCGCATGCCCCCGCGACGCGGTCGCCCTTTACGGGCGGGCGCGACCGGGCTAGGGGGTAGGAGACTTCCCCGAGACCTGCCGGAGCCCACGACATCATGCGTCCTTCCAAGCGCGCCGCCGACGAACTGAGACCCGTGACGTTGGAACGCGGGGTGGCCAAGCACGCGGAGGGCTCGTGCCTCGTCAAGTTCGGCGACACCCACGTCCTGTGCACCGCCTCGCTCGAAGACAACGTGCCCGGCTGGCTGCGTGGCCAGCGTCGCGGCTGGGTGACGGCCGAATACGGCATGCTGCCGCGCGCCACCCACGACCGCATGCGCCGCGAGGTCAATTCCGGCAAACCGTCGGGTCGCACCCATGAGATCCAGCGCCTGATCGGTCGGTCGCTGCGGGCGGTGGTCGATCTCCAGGCGCTCGGCGAGCGCCAGATCACCGTCGACTGCGACGTCATCCAGGCCGACGGCGGCACCCGCACCGCCTCGATCACCGG
>CALMFH010000057.1 GCA_937864925.1 uncultured Alphaproteobacteria bacterium
AGACGGGTGGTGAAGACCGCCTTGAGCCCGGTCTTCTCGACGACATCGGCGAGCACATGAGCGAAGTTCTCGACCACGACGATCGCCTCGGCGCCGGAATCGCTCAGCTGATGCTGGAGCTCGCGAGCCGAATAGAGCGGATTGCAGTTCACGACCGTGAGGCCGGCGCGCAACGCACCGAACAGAGCGACCGGATACTGCAGCATGTTGGGCATCATCAGTGCGACACGGGCGCCCTTCTTCAGGCCGACCCGGTTCTGCAGGTAGGCACCGAAGTGGCGCGACTGCTCTTCGAGCTCGCGATAGGTGATCGCCTTGCCCATGTTGATGTAGGCGATGCGATCGCCATAGGCCGCGGCGCTGCGGTCGAAGACCTCGGCGATGGAGCGAAATTCCTCGACATCCACGGTGTGAGGAACCCCGGCCGGATAGTTCTGGAAATGAAGGTGGCCCGTCGACGTCATGGTGTCTTCTCCCCTCGCGGCGGATCGAGCCGCCGTCTATGCATTTTTGCGGAGAGATTAGACCAGCCCGGCGCGCTACGGAAGTCGTATCGAACACGTGGTAACACGATGTAAACCTAGATCGTGGCGCCAACTATTGCCGCTCGGCGAAGGCGTGGAATGCGGGAGGACGTCATGCTGGCTCGGCTGCTGCGTCTGGTGCTCGTCGTCGAGATCGTCGGATCGACACTGCTCGGATGGGCGGTCGCCGGCGATCGGGGTGCGGGAGCGATCGTCGCAGTGGTGGCGGCCGGGCTGGTCGTCGTCCCGACGCTGCTCCTGGCGCTCGCCTACGCGATCCGAGCCGGCCACGCCTCGCCGCGACCGGCCGGTGTCGGGCCGATCACTCTCGGTGCGCTCGTCCACGAATGGGTGGTCTTCCTGTTCGGCTTCGCGGTGGTCATGCCGTTCCCGGGGGCGTGGATGGGCAGCGACGCGATCGGTCGCCTCGGCTCCGGACGGCGGCCGGTGCTGCTCGTCCACGGCTACATGTGCAACCGCGGCTTCTGGTGGTGGATGCGCCGGCAGTTGCGGGCGCGCGGCTTCGCGGTGGCGACGATCGATCTCGAGGGACCCTTCTCCGACATCGAGAGCCTCGCCGACCGGCTCGACGGGCGCATCGACGCGCTCCTCGCCGAGACCGGCGCCGATCGGGTGCTGCTCGTCACCCATTCGATGGGTGGGTTGGTCGCCCGGACGGTGCTCGGTCGCGGGCGGAGCGGCCGCATCGCCCGTTTCGTCACGCTCGGGGGGCCGCATCACGGCACCGTCACCGCTCGCCTCGGCCTCGGCCGCAACGCCCGGCAGATGGAGCCGGACAATTCCTGGCTCGCCGCGTTGAACCGGGTCGAGACGACCGAGGTCCCGACGCTGACGATCTGGTCCTACGGCGACCAGATCGTGGCGCCGCAGGCGACGAGCCGGCTCGCCGGCGCGCGCGAGGTGGCGCTGCCGGGGCTCGGCCACATGGCGCTCGGCTTCTCCTCGGCGGTGCGCGATCTGGTCGTCGCCGATCTCTCGGCGGACGGCCGCGATCTCACAGGTGCAGGCCGCGCATGATCTGGGTCATGGCGATCTGATCCATCGTCGGCATCTCGGCGCCGGGGCTGGCATGGCGGGCCGCGTCCGAATCCGGGAACATTCGGAACGACGAGTTGTTGATGATCTGGGCGATGCGCGGCATCAGCGCATGCATCACCTGGCCGAAGACGCCGAGCCGCGTCGCCACCCGGACCGGGCGATGGATCACCGCGTCGACGACGAGATCGGCCGCCTCCTCGGGGGAGAGCGTCGGGACGTTCTTGTAGAGCTTGGTCGGCGCGATCATCTCGGTGCGCACCAGCGGCATGTTGATGGTGGTGAACTCGATGCCGCGGTCGAGGAACTCGGAGGCGGCGCAGCGCGTCCAGGCGTCGAGCGCCGCCTTGGAGGCGACGTAGGCCGAGAAGCGCGGCGCGTTGGTCAGAACACCGATCGACGAGATGTTGATCACGTGGCCCCTGTGCTTCTCCGACATGCGCGGCAGGAGGCCGAGGGTGAGGCGCAGGCTGCCGAAATAGTTCACCTGCATGGTCCGTTCGAAGTCGTGGAAGCGATCGAACGAACTCTCGATGCCGCGGCGGATCGAACGGCCGGCGTTGTTGATCAGGATGTCGGCACCGCCGAAGTCGTCGAGCAGGGTCTTCACCACCGCGGCGCACTGGGCCTCGTCGGCGATGTCGGCGGAGAGCGGGATCAGTTCGAGGCCCTGGGCGGCGGCCTCGAGGCGCGTCGCCTCCAGCTTCTCGGTGTCGCGGGCGATGACGACGGTGCGGGCGCCGGCGCCGGCGAGCTTGAAGGCGACCGCCTTGCCGATGCCGGCGGAGCCGCCGGTCACCACCACCACCCGGCCCTTCACCCGCCCGGCGAGCGAGCGATCGACGAAGAGATCAGGGTCGAGATGGCGCTCCCAGTAGTCCCACAGGCGCCAGGCATAGGTGTCGAGATCGGGGACGCGAATGCCGGCCGGCTCCAGCAGGCGGCGGGCCTCGCGCTCGTCGAAGCGGGTGGGATAGTTGACGAAGCGGAACACGTCCTTGGGTAGGCCGAGTTCCTTCATCAGCGCCTGCTTCATCCGCCGGACCGGGGTCAGCGATCCGACGATCTTGAGGATGCCGGGCGGCAGGATGCCGAAGAGGGCGGCGTTGACGCGGGCGGCCATCGCCGGGGCGTGGGCGGCGCGGGCGAAGATCGACAGCACGTCGCCGACGCGATGCGGGCGCGAGTCGGTCAGGTGGAAGCAGCGGCCGTCCTCGCCCTCGACATGGGCGATGTGATCGAGCGCGGCGACGACGAAGGCGACCGGTACGATGTTGATGCGGCCGCCCTCGATGCCGATGGTCGGCACCCAGGGCGGGAGCATGCGGCGCAGCTTCTGGATGAGCTTGAAGAAGTAGTAGGGGCCGTCGATCTTGTCGATCTCGCCGGTCAGGCTGTCGCCGACGACGATGCCCGGGCGATAGACCCGCCAGGGGATCGAGCATTCGGCGCGGACCACCTTCTCGGCGCGATGCTTGGAGGCGAAGTAGGGGTGATCGAGGTCGGTCGCCTCCTCGAACATGTCCTCGCGGAAGACGCCGTCGTACATGCCGGCGGCGGCGATCGAGGAGACGTGGTGGAAGCGTTTCGCCCCGACCGCCGCCGCGAAGCGCACCGCGTTGCGGGTGCCCTCGACGTTGGCGATCATCTCGGTCTCGGGGTCGGCCTCGAGATCGTAGACGGCGGCGAGGTGGAAGACGTGATCGACGCGGCCGGCGAGCGCGGCGCGGTCGGCCTCGGAGGCGCCGAGCAACGGCTTCGTCAGGTCGCCGACGACCGGCACCGCCCGGGTGGCGTCGACGTTCCAGAAGGCGCGGAGCCGGGCGAGGCGCTCCTCGCTGGGGTTGCGCATCAGGAAGTGGACGGTCGCATCCGGCCGGGCGAGCAGCGTGCGGACGAGGCGCTTGCCGATGAAGCCGGAGGCGCCGGTGACGAAGTAGATCATGGTCGTTTCCCCTGTGGCGTCCGCCGCTCACCTTCGTTGGGTGGGTCGCGACGCCGTCGCCGCAGTGTAACCACCGCCCCGGCCCTGAAAAGCCCCGATCTCTCCGGACCTGCCCTGGTGC
>CALMFH010000058.1 GCA_937864925.1 uncultured Alphaproteobacteria bacterium
CGGCTCATCACCGCCACGTCGATGCCGCGCCGATCGTTGCCCTCGAGCAGGGCGAAGTGCTCGTAGGGCTCGTCGACGGCGCGGCTGAGATAGCGGTCGTGGAACCAGCGCAGCACCTCGAGCCCGTCGACCTCCTGCAGACAGACGACGTCGGCGTCGCAGTCGCGGATCGCCTGGGCGGTGAGCTGGCGCTGGTCGTCGGAGACGGCGACCTGGAACGCCTTCTCGATCAGCCGGCCCTCCGCCTCCGAGGCGTGCTCGAACAGCCCGACCGCGGGATCCGGCACCCATACGCCGGTCCGCTTGTCGCGCTCGGCGGAGAAGCGGCGCAGCAGGTTCTCGACGTTGAAGGTGGCGATGCGCAGGGGCAAGGGGGCTCGACCTCCCGACCGATTCGGCTCCCGTCACACGACGGTCTCTCCGTTCGGTCTAGACCATTTTCGTCGTGAAGGGGATTCGGCTGCATCCGTCGGGTGACGAGCGCGGTGACAGGGCGCATGACGGATGCGTGAAATACCGCATGACTCGCCTTGTTCCTGCCCGATTGGGAATTATGTTGACGTATTGGGAATGGTGTGAGACAGAGTCGGTCGTCGTTCCCCGGAAGGCTCCGCAGCGAGGGATATCATCGTGGCCAGCGACGTCCTGGAAGCCAAACTCGAATCGGTTCTACCGGCGCTCGCTCGCGTCGGTGCGGTCGTGAAGTTCGATCTCGGCGACGACGGTGCCGAGATCCTGGATGCGCGCAGCGCACCGGCGAAGCTGGTCGCCGACATCGACGTGCCGCCCGACTGCACGATCAAGATCACCCGGGAAAATCTCCTGAAGCTGCTCGACGGCAAGCTCGACCCGATGCTCGGTTACACGCTCGGCCGGATCAAGGTGGCGGGCTCGCTCGGCGTCGCCATGAAGTTGATGGGCGCACTCGGCTGATCCACCCGCCGCGAGGGTGGTGAAGAGGTGGGGAAGCGACGTCGTGGTCTCGCTCGAGAGACGGCGTCCGGCGGGCGGTCCCGAGCGCCCCTCCCCACCGACGAATCCGTGAGCCGGCGAAACGCCGGCGACGCGATCTTCTCGACGAGAATTCCCGCGGCGACCGCTCGGTGGCGGTCGACCGACGTGGGACGAGCGACCCGGACGGGACGGAGGAAACCATGGCGGTGGTGACGGGTCCGGCGACGGACATCATCGAAGCGTCGGTCGCCCGCTGGCCCGACCGTCCCTGCATCGACTTCCTCGGAGCCAAGTGGACCTACCGCGAGATCGGCGATCTGATCGACCGCGCGGCTGCCGGCTTCCGCCGTCTCGGTGTCGAGAAGGGCAGCCGCGTCGGCCTGTGTCTGCCCAATACGCCCTATTACGTCATCTGCTGGTTCGCCGTGCTCAAGGCCGGCGGCATGGTCGTCAACTTCAATCCGCTCTATGTCGAGCGTGAACTGAAGCACCAGATCGACGACAGCGGCACCACCATCATGGTGACCCTCGACCTCGAGGTCATGTACCCGAAGGTCGCCTCGCTCCTCGGCGCCTCGAAGCTCGAGACGATCGTCGTCTGCCCGATGGCCGGCATCCTGCCGCCGGTGAAGCGGGTGCTCTTCACCCTGTTCAAGGGCAAGGAGCGCGCGAAGATCCCCGCCGACGGCCGTCACGTGAGCTTCGCCGAGCTGACCGCGAAGCGCGAAGCGATCGCTCCGGTGAAGGTCGATCCGGAGAACGACATCGCGGTGCTGCAGTACACCGGCGGGACCACCGGCGTGCCCAAGGGTGCGATGCTCACCCACGCCAACGTCACCGCCAACGCCGAACAGATCGTCCAGTGGGTGCCGGCGCGGTTCCTCGGCGAGACCCCGAAGATGCTCGGCGTGCTGCCCCTCTTCCACGTCTTCGCCATGACGGTGGTGCAGAACTTCGGCCTCAGACTCGGTGCCGAGTTGATCCTGCTGCCGCGTTTCGAGCTCGATCAGGTGATGAAGGTCATCGCCGAGAAGAAACCGTCGGTCTTCCCCGGCGTGCCGACGATCTACACCGCGATCAACTCCGCCGCCGAGAAGGGCGGTCACGACCTCTCCTCGATCCAGGTGTGCATCTCCGGCGGCGCGCCGTTGCCGATCGAAGTACGCGCCCGTTTCGAAAAGCTCACCGGGTGCCGGCTGGTGGAGGGCTACGGCCTGACCGAGGCTTCGCCGGTGGTCACCTGCAACCCGGTCGACGGCGAGGTCAAGGCCGGATCGATCGGCTTGGCACTGCCCGGAACCACCCTGTCGATCCGCACGCCGGTCACCTGCGAGGCGGAACTGCCGACCGGTGAGAAGGGCGAGGTCTGCGTCAAGGGTCCGCAGGTGATGCGCGGCTACTGGAAGC
>CALMFH010000059.1 GCA_937864925.1 uncultured Alphaproteobacteria bacterium
TGGCGGTGAATTCCAGCAGCGCCTCGAAGCCCTTCTCGCGGCCGTGGCCGGAGCGTTTGAAGCCGCCGAACGGCAGTTCCACCCCGCCGCCGGCGCCATAGCCGTTGACGAACACCTGCCCCGCCCGAATCGCCCGGGCGCACCGCATCTGTCGCGCCCCGTCGGCCGTCCACACGCCCGCCACCAGTCCGTAGGGGGTCGCGTTGGCGAGCTCGATCGCCTCCCCCTCGCCGTCGAACGGCGTGACGCACAGCACCGGGCCGAACACCTCCTCGTGCCAGATCGCCGCCTCGCGCGGCACCGGCGCGAACACCACCGCCTCCTGATAGAACCCGCCGGCCGGCGCGTTGGCGGCGATCGTACCGCGAGCCACCACCGGGATGCCCTGCGCTTCCGCCGCCACCACCCGCGCCGCCACCCGCGCCTTCTGCTTCGCCGAGACCAGCGGCCCGAGATCGAGATCGGCGTCGTGCGGCCCGGCGACGAGGCGCGAGAACCGCTCAGCGAGCCGCGCCACCACCTCGTCGAAGATCGACCGCTCGACCAGGATGCGCGATCCCGCCGAACAGGTCTGGCCGGCGTTCTGGACGATCGCCTTGACCAGAATCGGCAGCGCCGCCTCGAGATCGGCGTCGGCGAAGACCACCTGCGGCGACTTGCCTCCGAGCTCCAACGTACAGCCGACATGGTTCGCCGCCGCCGCCTGCTGGATCAGCGTGCCGACCTCGGGCGAGCCGGTGAAGGTGACGTAGTCGATGCCGGGATGGCCGGCGAGCGCCGCACCCGCCTCGGTACCGAGGCCGGTGACGACGTTGAAGACGCCGGCCGGGAAGCCGGCCTCGAGCGCCAGTTCGGCGACCCGGATCACCGAGAGGCAGGCGTCCTCGGCCGGCTTGACCACCAGTGTGTTGCCGGCCGCCAGCGACGCCCCGGCGATCCGACCGAGGATCTGGGCGGGATAGTTCCACGGTACGATCGAAGCGACGACGCCGAGCGGTTCGCGGATGGTCATCGCCGTGTAGCCGGTCGAGATCGGGATGGTCTCGCCCATCAGCTTGTCGGCCGCTCCGCCGTAGAACTCGAAGTAGCGGGCGAGCGCCGCAGCGTCGGCGCGGCCCTGACCGATCGGTTTGCCGGTGTCACGCGATTCGAGCTCGGCGATCTCCTCGCCATGGACGGTGACCAGGGCCGACAGCCGCATGAGGAGCCGGCCGCGTTCGGTCGCCGACGCCTTCGCCCACGGCCCCGCCGCGAAGGCGGCGCGCGCCGAGGCGACCGCCACGTCGACGTCTGCCGCTCGGCCACGCGGAATCGAGGCGAAGACGGCGCCATCGGACGGCGCCACCACGTCGAGTCGCTCACCGGCGATCGCCGCGCGTCGCTCTCCGTCGACGATACCGAACCACATCGCGACCTCGCCCGCCGCCGGTCTCGCCCGTTCCATCGTCTCGTCCCTCTCCGGTCTCACGCCGTTCGCGGCGATGTTAGAGCAGTTTTCGGCGCGGGCGAACCGCCCCGTCACGCCGGTCGCGGCCCGACGCGGACCGCTGCATCCCGCCCGGCTTCTGCCCTACTCGCGCCGTTTTGCCCGGCTCAAGATCTCGGCGACCCGGTCGGCGTGCCGGGAGGAGAGTTGGGATGAGCGAAAGCAATCTGCCGGTCCTGTGGGTCCCACCCGTGCCGCCGCAGGCGCCGGAGAACCGGCCGCCGCGTCCGAGCCGCCGTCCGCGGATGGTGGCGCTCGCCGCACTTCTGGTCGGCGTGCCGATCCTCGCCTTCGCCACCATGACCGATGCCGGCGCTCCGGCCCCGGCTCCCACGCCCCCGACCCGCACCGCCGCGGCACCGCCGCCGCCCACCGCGCCCGTCAAGGTGGCGCAGGCGACCCCCTCGGCCGGTCCCGCCACCTCCGGCGGCAGCCAGCCCTATCTCGCCGAACCCGTCGCTCCGGCCGAGCCGAGGCAGGAGCCGGCCCGCGACACCCCCGCCACCACCGAGGCCGAGACGCGCCCGGTCCGCGTCATCGACACCGCCCCCCGCGCCGCCGGCGAGCCCGCGTCCGCGGCGAAGCCCGACGTCCCGGCCCCTGCCGTCGCACCGGCGCGAACCGAAGCCGCCGTGAAACCCGTCGCCGCCCCGGGGAAGCCCGCCCCCGCAAAGGCGGCACCGGAGAAGATCGCCCCGCCATCGACCGCGCCCGTCCGCGAGGCCACCCCCGCGCCGATCCCGCCGTCGGTCGTGACCGCCGCACCGCCGCCGGCACCCGTCGAGGCCTCGCCCGCCGCGATCGCGGCGCCCGTCGGCGCGGCGATGCCGGCTCCTGCCGATGCACCCGTGAGCGGTCTGCGCAGCACCCTCGAC
>CALMFH010000060.1 GCA_937864925.1 uncultured Alphaproteobacteria bacterium
GTCGGCTGTCGTCGGTCGGCTGTCGGCGGTCGGCGGAAGATGATCGACCATCGAATGCTTCGCGATGGAAAACTGCTTTCCGGTTTGCGTAGCAATGCGAACGGCGAGTTGTCACGGTGCCGGACGGCCGGCGGTGGCGCATAAATGTGCACATTAGGAATTTCAGTTCTGCCCGATCGCTCGAGAGCGGGGCAGACGAGATCCGCCGCAGCCGGCCGACGCACCCGTGCGCCGCCGGCCGGAGGCAGACCCCGCCGCCGCCGCGCTCGTCAGGCACCGCCTGGACGACCGGGCCGGCCAAGGGGAAACGTGATGAAGAAGGTCTCGGTTCTCTTCGTGACGACGACCGCGGCGGTCTGTGCCTTCGCGACCGCCGTGTCGGCCTACGATGCCGACTGGAAACGCGGTCGAATCTACTATCGCAGCGTCTGTACCTCCTGCCACGCCGCCGAACCGATCGGATCGATCGCGCCGTCGACGCGCGCCAAGGCGGAGTGGGCCGACTATCTGAAGGCCGACGCCCACGCCAAGGGCAAGGACAAGGTCTCCCGCTTCATCTCCAAGGCCTATCGGGCCGAGATCAAGGCGTCGAACAAGGCGGCCGAGAAGTTCGCCGATGTCGCCGACGAGGATCTCACGGCCGACATCGCCGCCTTCCTGATGCGCGGCGCCAAGGACGGCGACGAACCCGCATCCTGCAATTGAGCCGCTGCCATACCCGTCCTCGCACGATCGTGGGAGTCGTGGGGGTGGATCCGTGTGCGGAGACCGATCATGAATTCCAAACTGCAAACTCGCTTTCCGGGATTGGCGGAAGACTGGAAAAAGGTCTTCGTCGACGAATGGTCGCCCTATTTCGGCGCCGTCCTGCTGGTGCTGATCATCCTGGCACTGATGACCACCGGTCAGTTCTGGGGCATCTTCGGAGGGGTGAAGTACTGGGGCGATCGGCTCAACGCCGCGATCGGCCTCGCCCCCCTGCTCGGCATCGCCGAGGCCAAGGACGGTTTCCTCACCCATCGCATGTCGCTGATGAACATCCTCCTGGTCCTCGGCGCCTTCACCGCGGCGCTGCTCTCCGGCCAGTTCCAGCCCAATCGGGCGCCGAAGCTCGAGTACGTCTGGGGAGCGCTCGGCGGTTCGGCGATGGGCATCGGGGCGGCGCTGGCCGGCGGTTGCACCGCCGGCGGCTTCTTCAATCCGGTCGTCCACTCCTCACCCGCCGGCTGGGCGATGTGGGCGGGCCTTCTCGCCGGGGCCTGGGTGGGCCTCAAAGTTCTCCTGTGGACCCTCGACCATGTCGAATGGGGTACCGCCGCGCCGGCACCGTTGCCGGTTTCCCCTGGCCTGAGGCGGCTCTACCCGGTCCTCGGGCTCGCCCTCGTCGTCGCCGTCGTCGCCTGGAGTGCGACCTGGTGGGCCTCGCCGGAGAAACAGACGGCGTCGCGGGCGATCACCGTCGCCGCCGGTTTCGCCCTCGGTTTCGTCATCCATCGCTCGCGGCTGTGTTTCGCCCGTTCGATCCGCGAGCCGTTCATGACGGCGGAGGGCACGATGACAAAGGCGGTGATCCTGGCGCTGGCTGTCGGCATGCCGCTCGCCGCGCTGCTGTTCCGGGCCAAGGTGATCGACCCCTACGTCGCCATCCCGCCGACCTTCTGGATCGGCTCGCTCGTCGGCGGCGTGATCTTCGGCTTCGGCATGGTCTTCGCCGGCGGCTGCGCCTCCGGCGCGCTGTGGCGGATGGCCGAGGGCCACGCCAAGCTGTGGGTGGCGATGGTGTTCTTCGCCTGGGTCGGCTCGATCGCCGCCGCCTTGTTCAAGAAACTCGGGCTCACCGCCATCGACGAGACCAACGTCGAGACCTGGGAGGTGACCGGCATCGGCCGGCAGGCGTTCCTGCCGGAGATGCTCGGCGGCTGGGGCGCGGCGCTGGCGATCGGTTTCGGCCTTCTGGCGTTCTGGTACGCGGTGGTCCGCTGGAACGAGACCACCGAGAAACTCACCGTCCTTTGACGTTCAGCTCAGGGAGAAAACCCATGAGAACGACGCATCTGACCCTCGTCGGCGCGCTGATGCTCGGCGCCACCGGCCTCCTCGTCACCGTGCCGACCGTTCCGGCCGCCGCCCAGACCACGCTGCAACCGAAGGAGGGCTGGTTCTCGGTGTTGACCACCTTCGACAAAGTGCTCCCGGAGGCGACCATTCCGCCGAAGAAGGGCGTCGTCATCGTCGACAGTCGCCCGACGGCGCGCCAGTACGATCCGGGCCACATCCCCGGCGCGATCAACATCCCCGATACCGCCTTCGAGAAGTCCGTCGACAAACTGCCGGCCGACAAGACGACCAAGCTGATCTTCTACTGCGGCGGCCTCGACTGCATGCTCTCGCACGACAGCGCCAAGAAGGCCAAGGCGCTCGGCTACACCGACATCGCCGTCTATGCCGAGGGTATGCCGGACTGGAAGGCCAAGGGCGGCACCGTCGCCGTCTCCGGCGCCCACATCAAGAAGCTGATGGACGAGAAACAGCCCTACACGCTGGTCGACGCCCGGCCGAAGCGGATGACCGACAAGGGCGTCATCCCGACTGCACTGGCGATCTCCGACACCGACTTCGACAAGAACGTCGACAAGTTGCCGGCCGACAAGGCGAGCCTCGTCATCTACTACTGCGGTGGTCTCGAGTGCGTGCTCTCCGACGCATCCGCCGACAAGGCCCGCAAGCTCGGTTACACCAACATCGTCACCTATCCGGAAGGCTATCCGGAATGGGAGAAGCTCTACGGTGCCGGTCCGGCCGCCGCCGCGCCCGCCGCCGCCGGTGGCGCCACAGCGCCGGCCAAAGCCGCGCTCGTTCCGGGCAAGGAGAAGGGCTCGGTGACCGTCGCCTCGTTCGAAGCGGCGTGGAAGGCCGATCCGGCGGCGATCCTGCTGGTCGACGTGCGCAATGCCACCGAATTCGCGGGTGGGACGATCAAGGGTGCGGTCAACGTGCCGATGAACGAGCTCGAGAAGAAGCTCTCGACCTTCCCGAAGGACAAGCCGATCGTCTTCATCTGCGGCACCGGCGCACGGTCGGGCGAGGCCTACGACACGGCCAAGCTCTATGCCGCCGACCTGCAGGTCTCCTTCCTCGACGCCAACATCAAGTTCGCCGGGGACGGGACCGCGACGATCACCGAGAAGAAGTGAGGTCGGCCGAGCCTGGTGTCGAGCGAGACCGAGCGTACCGCTCCGCCCGTCGCACGGCTCGGCCGGCGGCGGGGCAGGGGGCGTCTCGACGACGACGAGGGGGTCCTAAACGCGAGAAACCGCCCGTGTGGGCGGTTTCTTCGTCTTCGCGAGGCGAGAATGGTGGGCGCTACAGGATTCGAACCTGTGACCCGCTGATTAAGAGTCAGCTGCTCTACCAACTGAGCTAAGCGCCCATTCTCGCTCGACCGGGGCGGAACCGCCGGCCGCGACGGCGCTTTCTATAGCGGGGTCGGCGGCACGATGCAACAGAAAGGAACAAGTTTCTCGCCCGGAGTTCAACGCCTTGGCGCGACAGGCAAAAAGGCCGCGGGGGAGGTCCCTCGCGGCCGTCTTCGATCCCGGCGGGAACGGTTTTCGCCGCCTCAGATCCGCTCGCCGACCCGAACCGGCTCGGCCTCGTCGCCGTCACCGGTCGCCGCCTCGGTCGCCTTCTGGCGGCGGATCGACAGCTTGTTGAGGGCCGAGACGTAGGCCTTGGCCGAGGAGACCAGCGTGTCGACGTCGGCGCCGCGCCCCGTCGCCACCCGGCCCTCCTCCTCGAGCCGAACCGAGACCTCGGCCTGAGCGTCGGTGCCTTCGGTCACCGCATGGACCTGATAGAGCGACAGCTTGGCGTCGTGCGGCAGGATCGCCTTGATGGCGTTGAAGGTGGCGTCGACCGG
>CALMFH010000061.1 GCA_937864925.1 uncultured Alphaproteobacteria bacterium
CCGCGCATGGTGGTGCGGGTCGGCTCGTGGCAGACGACGAAGGCGTCGGGCTGGGCGCCGTGCAGGAGGCCGAGAGAGACGCCGGCGAAGGAGGGGTGGAAGAGCGAGCCCTGGCCTTCGACCACGTCCCAGTGACCGGAATCGGCTGCCGGCGACAGCCATTCCACCGCGCCGGAGATGAAGTCGGCGACGACCGCGTCGATCGCGGCGCCGCGCCCGGAGATGAAGACGCCGGTCTGGCCGGTCGCCCGGAAGTCGGCGGTAAGGCCGCGGGCGCGCAGCTCCTTCTCGAGCGCCAGCGCCGTGTACTTCTTGCCGACGGAACAGTCGGTGCCGACGGTGAGGAGCCTGAGGCCCGGTCGCTTGGTCCCCTTGCCGGTGGCGAAGCGCTCGTGGCTGAAACGGACGTCGTGGAGTTTCCGGCCGTTGCGGTGTGCCGCTTCGGCGATCTCGGGGATCGAGGCGAGGCGGACGTGCAGGCCGGTGGCGACGTCGAGGCCGGCGTCGAGGGCCTCGACGATCGAGGCGATCCAGTGGTCGGGCAACACGCCACCGGCATTGGCGACACCGACGATCATGGTCTTCGCTCCCTTCGCCGCCGCTTCGGCGATCCCCATGTCCGGGCGTCGGGCATCGGCCCGGCAGCCGGAGAGGCGATGCTGGCCGAGGCACCACTCGGGGCGCCAGTCGACGATGCCGAGAGCGGTCTTGGCCGCGAGCTGGTCGGGGACGTCGCCGAGGAAGAGCAGGTAGGGACGGGCGATTTCCATGGCGGCCTCCGACGTGTGCGGCGGGTGAGATGTCGTCGTCGCGCCACAGAGCCGCGCGAAAACCGGCGTGGCGCTTGTGGCGGGCGAGCGGCGACGGCACACTCCGTCGGTCGATTCATACGTGCCGACACCGGACCCCCGCAAGCCACGCCGGCGCCGAACCGGCATGTGGAAGACGCGTCCGGGCGGACGAAACGCGACCGCCCGTCGGGACGAGGCGTCGAGACGGGCAGCGGGAGTGGTCATGGGTCCAGATGCCGCGCTGGTTCGCTGGTCGCCGGTCAGGCCGACGCTGGTCGTCGAAGCCGGGCCGACGGCGACGCGGCTCGTCGTGGCCGGGGACTGGACCATCCGCACCGTCGGCGAGGTGGAGGCGCGGGTCGACGACCTGCGACGGGCGATGCCGCCCGGACCGATCGTGATCGATGTCGGTGGGGCAGCGCAGATCGACACCGCCGGGGCATTGCTGGTCGATCGGCTGATCGCCGCCGTGCCGGAGGCGAAGCGCTCCGTCGTCGGTCTCGACGACAAGCGGACGGTCCTGTTCGCCGAGGTGGCGGAGGCCGATCGCGCGCCGCCGGAATCGGCGCCGCCGCGGCCGTTGGTGCGCCGCGCCCTCGAACATCTCGGCGTACTCGGCGTCGGCTTCGTCGCCGAGGCGCAGGCGATCCTGACGCTGCTCGGCGGTGTCGCGGTGGTGGTGGCCCAGACGGTGCTGCATCCGAGTCGGCTCCGGTTCGTGCCCTTCGTCCACCAGCTCGAACGTACCGCGCTGAAGGCGGCGCCGATCATCACGCTGATGAGCTTCCTGATCGGCGGCATCATCGCCCAGCAGGGGGCCTTCTATTTCCGCCGCTTCGGCGCCGACCTCTACGTCGTCGACATGGTCGGGGTGCTGACGCTGCGCGAGATCGCGGTGCTGCTCACCGCCATCATGGTCGCCGGCCGCTCGGGCTCGTCCTTCACCGCCGAACTCGGCTCGATGAAGATGCGCGAGGAGGTCGACGCGTTGAAGGTGATCGGCCTCGACCCGGTCGAGGTACTGGTGGTGCCGCGCCTCCTGGCGTTGATGGTGGCGCTGCCGATCCTCACCTTCCTGTCGGATCTCGCCTCGCTGTTCGGCGCGGCGATCGTCTGCAACACCTACGGCGGCATCCCCACCGACACTTTCATGCAGCGGCTGCGCGAGGCGATCGAGATGCGGACCTTCTGGGTCGGTATCGCCAAGGCGCCGTTCATGGCGCTGATCATCGGTCTCGTCGCCTCGGTCGAAGGGCTGGCGGTCAAGGGCAGCACCGAGTCGCTCGGCAATCAGACGACCCAGTCGGTGGTGAAGTCGATCTTCATGGTGATCGTCGTCGATGGCATCTTCGCCATGTTCTATGCCGCGGCGGACGTGTGATGGCTCAGTGCACCGCCCACCTCCGCGACGAGGAACCGATCATCCGCTGCCGAGGCATCACCGTCGGCTTCGGTGACAAGCTGGTGCTGGAGAACCTCGATCTCGACGTGTGGCGCGGCGAGATCCTCGGCTTCGTCGGTGGCTCGGGCACCGGCAAGTCGGTGCTGATGCGCACGGTGCTCGGGCTCAATCCGAAACGGGCGGGTACCGTGGAGGTGTTCGGCCACGACCTCGACATCGTCGAGCCGGAGGTCAGGACCGGGGTCGAACGCTGTTGGGGGGTGCTGTTCCAGCACGGCGCACTGTTCTCGTCCTTGAACGTACGGCAGAACATCCAGGTGCCGATGCGCGAGCACATGGACCTCTCCGAGGCGATGATGGACGATCTCGCCCGGCTGAAGCTCGCCATGGTGGGATTGCCTGCGGACGCGGCGGACAAATTCCCCTCGGAACTCTCCGGCGGTATGATCAAGCGTGCCAGCCTCGCTCGGGCCCTCGCCCTCGATCCGGCGATCGTCTTCCTCGACGAGCCGACGTCGGGTCTCGACCCGATCGGCGCCGGCGACTTCGACGATCTCATCGCCAAATTGCGTGATACGCTCGGGCTCACGGTGTTCATGGTGACGCACGACCTCGACAGTCTGGCCACCGTGTGCGACCGAATAGCGGTTCTGGGGAATCGGCGCGTTCTGGTCGACGGGACGCTCGACGACATGCTCACCTTCGACCACCCGTGGGTGAAGGCCTATTTCAGGGGAACACGAGCCCGCGGCATCGCCGCGAGAGGTCGTTGATGGAAACGCGCGCCAACCTCGTGACCGTCGGTCTGTTCGTCCTCGCGGTGATCGCCGCGGGGTTCGGCTCGGCCTTCTGGCTGCTCAAAGGCGGCGAGGGGGCGCGGCGGGCGAGTCTGGTGGTCGTCTTCCCCGGTTCGGTCTCCGGCCTGGTCACCGGCGCCAACGTGTCGTTCAACGGCATCAAGGTCGGCGAGGTGAAGAAGCTCTCCTTCGCCCCCGACGATCCGGCGCGAGTGATCGCCCGGGTCGACGTCGACGCCGAGACACCGATCAAGACCGACAGCCATGCCTCGCTCGGCTACCAGGGGCTCACCGGTGTCGCCACGGTGCAGATCTGGGGCGGTTCGGCGCAGGCCGACTCGCTCCTCGCGCGCGACGACAACGAGCGGCTGATCTATGCCGAACGGTCCTCGATGCAGGACATCATGGAAGGTGCCCAGCGCGTCCTCGTCCGTCTCGACAGCGCGGTGGCCAATGTCGATCAGCTGATCAAGGACAATTCCGATTCGGTGAAGAAGACGGTGAAGAACGCCGAGACCTTCTCCGACGCGCTCGCCAAGAACGCCGACGGGGT
>CALMFH010000062.1 GCA_937864925.1 uncultured Alphaproteobacteria bacterium
CGGGTCTGAGTACGCCTTTCATGTATGTGCCGTGGTCGACGCCCCTCTCGGGCTGGACCAATGCGCAGACATGGAACTGGTGGCGCGAACGCGCGGGCGTTCGCTCACCGCTCTGGTAGGCCGCATCCGCGGTCCGCCGACTTGGGAGGCCTGAGAGGAAAACCCCATGCGTAACATTGGAAAGATCGCACTCGTCGTGCTCCTGGGCGGGCTGGCCGAAGCGGCCGTCGCCGCCGAGAACCCCGCCGCCCCGGCTCCGTCGGGCCCCTATGCCGCTCCGGCTCCGGGTGCTCAGACCCCGCCGCCGCCCCCGGGTTGGGGCGTCCCGCCGTGGGCTCAGCAGCAGGGCATGTCCGGCATGTCCGGCATGGCCGGTGACAGCAAGTCCGCGGCTCCGGCCCCGGGCTGGGCTCCGCCGCCGCCGCCCCCGCCGCCGCCCTACTACGGTGGTTACGGCCCGGGCTACGGCTACGGCCCGGGCTACGGCTACGGCCCGTATGACGGCTACGGCTACGGCCGCGGCTACGGCACCGGTCGCGGCACCGGCCGTGGCAACATGCGCGGCAACTTCTCCTTCGGCGGCGACGCCGACATGGACGGCAACAGCTGGGGCACCGGCGACGGCTGGGGCCGTCGTGGCTGGGGTCCGGGCAACTGGGGTCCCGGCGGCTGGTGGTGATACCCGCCCTCCCGTCGGCGCGCGGCCGGTCGTCCTGACGATCGGCCGCAGGTCGGCGAACGATCCCCCCGATCCGAGGACGGGTGAGGCGGCCGCACGCGCCGCCGCCTCCGCCCCCCTCGATGGAGGAACGAGATGAAAGGCATCAGGACTGTTCTGGCTGCCGCCACTCTCGCGACCGCACTCCTGGTTCCCGTCACCGCCCAGGCCCAATGGTGGGGCGGCAGTCCCTGGGGTGGCGGCCCCATGGGTGGTGGACCTTGGGGCGGCTATCCCGGCATGGGTGGTGTTCCCGGCCTGGGTGGATACCCCGGCCTGGGTGGTTTTCCCGGCCTGGGTGGATACCCCGGTTGGGGCGGCTATCCCGGCGGATGGGGTCTCAACCCCTGGGGTCGCGGTCTCGGTCGCACCAACTTCAACTTTTCCACCGATCTCAGCGGCTGGGGCAACGGCCTCGGCAACGGCTGGGGCAACCCGTGGAGCAGCGGCCCGTGGGGCGGTGGTCCCTGGGGCGGTGGTCCCGGCGGTTGGGGCAGCCCGTGGGGCGGCGGTCCTTGGGGCGGTGGTCCCTGGGGTGGTCGCGGCTTCGGCTGGTGATACCGCATCGTGAGGGGAGACGGCCGTACCTTCGCCCGCCTCTCCTCTCCTCTTCAGAGTGGTTCGTTTCACGAGGTGTGCCGCATGCTCGCCCGGATCTTCACGCGTCTGTTCTACGCCGCCGTCTTCTTCGCGCTCGGCGTCTGGGCCGCACCGTCCATCGTCGGGGTCGGTCGTCCGATCGATTCGGGTGTGACCGCCGGCTCCGGTCTGTTCGATCGACTGTGGGCCTGGGCCGAGAGCACGGTCACCGATGTCCCGGCCGGCTGGAGCGCCGCGCCTCGATCCGTTCCGGCTCCGGTTCCGGCCACGGCGCCGACCCCGGTCCCGACACCGGCCGCTGCCCCGGCTGCCCCGGCGAAGGTCGCCGTCGCGCCGCCGGCCCCGCCACCGGCCCCGGCCCAGCCCGATCTCCTCGCGATCGCCAGGGCTGCTCACGCACGCGGTGACGTGACCGCCGCCATCCGCGCCTACGACGATCTCGTCGCCCGCCGGCCGACCGACGTCGCCCTGCGCGGCGAGCTCGGCAACGTCTACTGGTCCGCCGGTCGTCTCCAGGAGGCCGCCCGTGCCTTCCATGGTGCGGCCCTGGTGTTGATCGCCGACCGCCGCATCGACGAAGCCGCCGGCCTCGAGACGGCGGTACGCAAGGGTGACGGCACCCTCGCCGACGACCTCGCCCGCCGTCTCGCCGAAGCCCGCCGGTAGAAGTGAGGCCTGCGACGCGCGCGCCGGATGCGACCGGCGCGCGAATGGGTTAGGCTCGCGTCAGGTGGGTCGGAGAGGGCAGACGAGATGTGCGCTGCCAAAGCGTCGAAGAACAAGACCGAAAAACGGTCCGACAAGGACGGTAGGAAGGCGCCGGACAAGGCGAAGAAGCGGGCCGACGGCAAGTCCGTCGCCGCTTCGCCGAAGCCCGACGGCAGCCGTTACATCGTCGTCGGCAACCTCAAGGGTGGCTCCGGCAAGAGCACGGTGGTGTTCAACCTCGCCGTCTGGCTCGCCGCGCAGGGCCACGCCATCCGCCTCGTCGACCTCGATCCGCAGAAGACGTTGTCGGATCTCGTCGCGGTCCGTGCCGAGATCGGCTGGGAGCCGTTGCTCGACACCCCCGCCGCGTCCCCCGATCTACCGGCCGCGCCGCCGGACACCTGGACGCTGGTCGACGTCGGCGCCGCCGACATGGCCGGCATGTTGGAAGCCGTCGGCGTCGCCGATCTCGTGCTGGTACCGGTGATGCCCGGTCAGGCCGACATCTGGGCGACCCAGCGCTACCTCCGCACCATCGATCGCGAACGACCCGATCACTGCGCCATCCGCCTCTTCGTCAACCGCGCCGACCCCGGCGACGCTTCGCGCGAGACGCGTGAAGCGGTGGTGGCGTTGGAGGCGATCGCCGGCATGCTCGGATCGGTTTCCGTCCTCCCCGCCCGCCTCGGTCGCCGTATTGCCTTCTGCCGTTCGCTCAGCGAAGGATCGGCGGTGTTCGAACTGGAGCCGAAGTCCAAGGCGAGCGAAGAATTCCAGGCCCTCGCCCAGGCCATCGTCGAGCCGCGCCGCGGCCGCAACCGAAAGAGCTGAGATGGCCTCGATCAAGACCGCTTCGAAACCCGAACTCGAGAACGACTATCCCGCCGGGATCTATCAGCCGGCCGAGTATCATCCGCCCGAATACGTCGCCTATCTCGATCGCGCCGCCGCGGCCATGCATTCTCTGAAGGTGGTGGCCGGGGCGCTGTTGGCCGTCGCCATCCTGCTCTCCGCCTATGGCTTCTTCCTGATCTACAAGCTCACCGCAGATACTCATCAGATGGTGCTGCAGACCTCGCGGATGGCCGAGGAGATGGTGGCGATGGGGCGCAACATGACCGCGATGCAGTCGAGCATCGCCGACATGCGTTCCAACATTTCCGACCTGCGCGACAGCATCGTGGCGATGAACCGCAACGTCGCCTCGATCGACAAGTCGGTCGCCCACATGGCTTCGACCGTCGGCCTGATCCAACATTCGACCGCCAACCTCGACCGCAGCTTCGGCCCGGCGATGGGCATGCTCAACAACTTCGTGCCCTTCGGCCTCGGCGGCAACAACTGGGCCGGCGCTCCGCCGTTCTCCGGACCGCCGCGCTGAACCACCGCCGGCGACCTCGTCGCCGATCCGGCGGGGCTCGCCGCCGCCCGGCCGGGTCGCCTCAGCGCCCGTCGTCGGAATGGGCGTCGACGACCCCCGAGACGAGGTCGCGGCCGATGAGATCGGCGGTGGAAAGCTCGCCGCGCACCATCGGCGTCGACCGTACCGGCCGAGTGAGGCGATCGGCCAGCGTGCGTCGCGCCGCCACCGCCTCGTCCGACGTCACCGCGCGGAACCGCACCGTGCCGCCGGGCCGGATCTGCGCCATGCGGCCGAGATCGGCACCGATCACCGTGGCGATCTTCGGATAGCCGCCGGTCGGCTGGCGATCGGCCATCAGCACGAAGGGCAGTCCCGACCCGGGCACCTGGATCGCCCCGTGCGCGACCGCGTCGGAAACGATGTCGTGTCCCCGGGCGTGGCCGAGCGGCGGCCCCTCGAGTGCGTAGGCCATGCGGTCGGACCGCGGCGACAGCCGCCACTCTCGCTCCAGGAACGCTGCGATCTGGTCGTCGGTGAAATGATCCGCCTGCGGGCCGAGCACGACGCGGATCGGCCCACCGTCCGCCTCGAGCACGCCGGCATCGATCGCCGAAACCGTCTCGATCACCCGCCGCGCCCCCGATATGGCGAGCCGGTCGCCGGCCCCGAGTCCACGCCCGCCCAGGCCGCCGAGCCCCGAGCGGATGTGCGTGGCACGCGAACCCAACACCGCCGGCACGTCGATCGTTCCGGCGACCGCCAGATAGCACCAGGCACCACTCACCCCGGCGCGGATCGCCAGGCGCCCCCCCGGCTCGAGTCGCAACCCCACCGTCGCGGTCAGGCGCCGCCCGTCGAGGCGGATGTCGAAGTCGCCGCCGACGATCGCGACGTCGAGCGCGCCCCCCTCCACGGTGATCTCGAGCCCCGACGTCGCCACCTCGATCGCCGCGGCACCCGCTTCGTTGCCGAGGGCCCGGTTGGCGAGGTGGAAGGCGGCCGGATCCATCGCCCCACAGCCGGTGACCCCCCAGCGCGACCAGCCGCGACGGCCGGCATCCTGCACGGTCACGCCCGGTCCGGCGGAGAGGACGGCGAGCATCGGCGTCATCGCTTCGCCTCCACCCGGGCCACCACCTCGCCCGCCGCGACCCGCGCCGCGAGCGCTTCGAACGTACCGGCGTCGATCGCCTCGAAGCGGATGTCGTCGCCGACCGCCACCAGGAAGGCGGGGTCGCGGACGGGTGCGAAGACCTTCTCCGGCGTCCGCCCGATCACCCACCAGCCGGTCGGCATCGGCAGGGGCGCGACCGCCGACATTCCGCCGGCGATCATCACCGCATCGGACGGGTGTGGCGCGCGCGGATGGGCGCGGCGCGATGCGGCGAGCTCCGGCGCGAGGCCGCCGAGATAGGCGAAGCCGGGCGAGAAGCCGTACATGTGGACGCGCAATGCCCGGCCGGTGTGGAGCTCGACCAACCGTTCCGGTGTCAGCGCCAGACGCGCCGCCACCTCGGCGAGGTCCTCGCCGTGGGGCAGTGTGTAGCAGCACGGAAAAGTCCACGTCCGCGCCGGACGCTCCGTCACTTCGGCCAGACGTTCGAGCTCGAGGATGTGGTCGACGAGCCGTGCCCGGTCGAGCACCAACGGTTCGTAGTGGACGGCGAGCGAGCGGAAGGTCGGCGTCGTCTCGATCACGCCGGGGAGCGCCGCCCCCGCCAGCGCCGCATCGAGGGCGAGGACGCGCTCGTTGAGCATCACGTCGATGGTCGAGCCGAACTCGACCACCAACATGGTCTCGCCGCTGTCGAGGAAGCGCAGCGGCACCATGCCTCACGCTCCGGCGAAGGCGCGCACGGCGACGCCGGCGCCGAGGAGGCGCTGGCGCAGCAGGCCGGCGGCGGCGACCGCATGGGCGCCGTCACCATGGACGCAGATCGAGCCGATCGCCGTCGGCAGGCGTCGGCCCGAGAGGGTGACGATCGCCCCCTCCTCGACCATGGTCACCGCCCGTGCCGCCGCCTCCTCCGGGTCGTCGATCATCGCGCCCGGCAGACCGCGTCGCACCAGCTGGCCGCCCTCGTCGTAGCCGCGATCGGCGAAGATCTCGGCGACGACGCCGAGCCCGACCGCCTCGCCGGCGCGGATCTGTTCGGAACAGGCGATGGCGAGATGGACGAGGTCGCGGTCGACCGCCCGGATCGCCCGCGCCACCGCGGTGGCGATACCGGCATCCGCCGCGGCAGCGTTGGCCAACGCCCCGTGCGCCTTGACGTGGGTGAGACGGTGGCCGGCGTAGGCCGCCATACCCGCCGCCGCACCGATCTGGTAGGCGACCATGCGTTCGATCTCGCTCTCGCTCATCCGTATCGGCCGTCGGCCGAACCCCTGCAGGTCGGGGTAGCCGGGATGGGCACCGACGGCGACGCCGTTGTCGCGCGCCGTACGGAAGGTGGCGGCCATGACGTCGGGGTCGCCGGCGTGGAAGCCACAGGCGACGTTGGCGGTGGTGACGATCTTCAGCATCGTCGCGTCGTCGCCGCAACTCCAGGCGCCGAACCCTTCACCGAGATCGGAATTGAGATCGACCGTGCCCATGTGCCCTCCCGATCCTGGCGCTGCCGGCCCCGTCGCCCGAAGCCGATGTCGCCGCCACGCCGCGTCGTGCAGATCTATCACGCCCTCGAGCCGCGACGGAATCGTGACGTCGGCCCGATCCGATCCCTTGCGTCCGTCGCAGTTCATGCATCAGATCGATCGATCACCGGATATCGAGGCTTTCTTGCATCGATTTTCTCCGTCCGCCGCGACCATCGGGTGGCCCATGCGTATCGACTTCCTCGGCATCGAAGCCTTTCTCGCCATCGCCGAGCGCGGCAGCTTCCATCGCGCCGCCGCGCACCTCAATCTGTCCCAGACGGCACTCTCGCACCGGATGCGCAAGCTCGAGGACGACCTCGGCGTCGAGCTCTTCACCCGCACCACCCGACAGGTGGCGCTGACCCCCGCCGGTATCGAACTGCTACCGCGGGCACGGCGGATGTTCGACGAGATCACCGCGAGCTACGAGAGCCTGCGCACCCGCGGCCGCGAGCGCCAGGAACGATTGGCGATCGGCTGTCTGCCGACCATCGCCACCAATCATCTGCCCGTGGTGCTGGAGGCCTTCTCCGCCATCCATCCGACGATCCGCGTCCTCGTCCACGACACCTCCGCCCAGGAGATCGCCGAGCGGGTGCAGTCGGGCGAGGCCGAATTCGGCATCACCGTGGTCTCCGCCGGCCGCTGGGACCTGGACCTGCGACCGTTGATGAAGGAGCCCTACGTGCTCGTCTGCGCCCATGGTCATCCGCTGGCGGCGCGATCCCATGTCACCTGGAGCGATTTCGAAGGCCTGCCGTTGGTCCGTATCTCGTCACAGACCGCCAATCGGACGATTCTCGACGAAGCGCTGGGCAGCCGGCGCGAGGCGATGTCGTGGCGCTACGAGGTGAGCCATCTCGCCACCGCCATGAGCCTGGTGAGGCGTCGCATCGCCCTCGCCGTGGCACCACGTCTGGCGATCGACGCACGCGCCACCGACCTCGTCGCCCTGCCGATCCGCGGCCCGGCGGTCACCCGCACCCTCGGTATCGTCACCAAACGCGGTCTGCCGCTGTCGGCCGCGGGAAAGGCACTCCTCGACCTCGTCACCACACGCTTCCGCAACGAAGCGGCGCAGGCCACGGATTGATGCATGATCTTCATCGATCAAGTCGAACTCGTCACTTGCTTCATGATGCGCTTCACGGTGTCATCCGAGCACGGACGCGACGGCCTCGTCTCCCGCCATCCGCCGACGCGACCCCCGACGATCGAGGTTCGTGAGAGCCTCGATCGTCGCCTTCATCGGAGATCCGATCGAGGTTGGTGAGAGCCTCGATCGTCGGTCTCGTCAGACTGTCCGGTCGAGGTCCGAGGCGCCTCGCCGATACCCGCATCGGGAGAGACCATGCGACCGAAGATCGTCTTTCTGCCGGGTCTCCTGTGCGATGCCCAGGTCTTCGCCGGTCAGGTGGCCGCCCTCGCGCCGCACGCCGAGGTGGCGGTCGCCGACGTCACCGGCTGCGACACGATCGCGGCGATGGCGGCCGCGGCCCTCACCCGCTTCGACGGTCCGGTTTCGCTCGTCGGCTTCTCCATGGGTGGTCGTGCCGCGCTCGAAGCCGTCCGGGTGGCGCCCGAGCGGGTCGAGCGCCTCGTTCTGATCGACACCGGCGCGACCCCGGCTCGTGACGGCGAAGCCGTCGGCCGCATGGAACTGGTCGACCTCGCCCATCGTGAGGGCATGCGCGCCCTCGCCCGCCACTGGCTGCCGCCGATGGTCCATGTCGACCGCGAAACCGATCCGATCCTGATCGGACCGTTGACCGCCATGGTCGAACGCATGACCCCGGCGATCTTCGAACGCCAGATCCGCGCCCTGCTCGGTCGGCCCGACGCCCGCCCGGTGCTCCCCGGTATCCGGTGCCCGGCCCTGGTGGTGGTCGGTCGCCAGGATCGATGGAGCCCGCTCGAACAGAACCGGGAACTGGCCGAGACGATCCCCGGCGGTCATCTCGCGGTGATCGAGGACAGCGGACATTTCACGCCGGCCGAGCGCCCCGAAGCGGTTGCCCGCGTTCTCGTCGAGTTCTTCGGCCATGCCGTGACGGCAGGCGAGCGGAGGGTGTCATGACCCGAACCGAAGCAGCGATCGAAACCGGAAGCGACGGCAGGAGGCACGATCCGTGTACTGGCTGATGGTCTGCCGGCACCTCCCGGGTCAGGAGGCCCGCCGCGCCGAATTGCGCAGCGCCCATCGTGCCCATGTCGCCTCCGGCCATGATGGCCGGGTCAAGGTGCTGATCGGCTCGGCACTCACCGTCGACGACGCGGTGAGTGCCGTCGGTAATTTCGGCCTGCTCGAGGCGCCAGACCGCGACACCGCTCTCGCCTTCGCCGAGGCCGACCCCTACGCTCGCGCCGGCATCGTCGCAAGCATCGAGATCACCGCTCTCGCTGCCACCTTCCAGGCTCATCGCATCGATCCGATGACCCGGCCGGCGACCCCTCCGACGTGACCCGCCGGAGACGGTGCGAAATCGCATCCCCCTCGAGCGACAGCCGTGTCCTCGGGTGACGAGAAAGACGAAAAAGGGAGGAAGTCATGAACCGCCGAAATCTTCTCGCCGCCGGCGTCGCGGCACTCGCGCTCTCGATCTCCACCGTCGCGGCTCTCGCCGCGGACCCGATCAAGATCGGCCTGATCCTGCCGATGACCGGGCCCTTCACCTCGACCGGCAAGCAGATCGCCGCCGCCGTCGAGCTCTACAACGCCACCCACGGCGGTGCCGTCGCCGGCCGCAAGGTCGAAATCATCCTCAAGGACGACGCCGGCGTCGCCGACACCACCAAGCGTCTCGCCCAGGAGCTGATCGTCAACGACAAGGTCACCGCGATCGCCGGCTTCGGCCTGACGCCGCTGGCGCTCGCCGCTGCGCCGGTCGCCACCCAGGGAACCACCCCGATGGTGGTGATGTCGGCGGCGACCTCGGTCATCACCGAGCGCTCGCCCTTCATCGTCCGCACTTCGCAGGTGGTGCCGCAGATCGCCGCCCCCTTCGGCACCTGGGTGGCCAAGCAGGGGATGAAGAAGGTCGTCACCGTCGTCACCGACTACGCTCCCGGCCATGACGTCGAAAAGTGGTTCTCCGACGCCTTCAAGGCGGCTGGCGGCACCGTCGAGAACATCCGCGTACCGCTGCAGAACCCCGACTTCTCGCCCTTCCTGCAGCGGGCGTCGGAGATGAAGCCGGACGCACTGCTGGTCTTCGTGCCGTCGGGTGTCGGCGCCCAGTTCATGAAGCAGTTCGTCGAGCGCGGCCTCGACAAGTCGGGCATCCGCCTGATCGGCACCGGCGACGTCACCGACGACGATCTGCTCGACAAGATGGGCGACGTCGCCGTCGGCGTGGTCACCGCCCACCACTATTCCGCCGCCCATCCCGGTGCGGTGAACAAGGCCTTCGTCGAGGCCTTCGGCAAGGCCAACTCCGGGCTGCGGCCCAACTTCATGGCGGTCGCCGGTTACGACGGCATGCACGCCCTCTACGAAGGCCTGAAGAAGACCGACGGCGCCGGCGGCGAGGCGCTGGTCACGGCGATGAAGGGGCTCGCCTGGGAGAGCCCGCGCGGCCCGATGTCGATCGACCCGGAGACCCGCGACATCGTCCAGAACGTCTACATCCGCAAGGTCGAGCGCGTCGGCGGCCAGCTCTACAATGTCGAGTTCGAGACCCTGCCGAACGTCAAGGACCCGGCCAAGGTGAAGTGAGCGCTCGAGGCGTCCACCGGTCTCGACCGGCGGGCCGTCTCGAGGCACCCTCTCCCTCATCGCGGCGGCGGGCGCGGAACGACCGCGCCCGACACGCGTCTTTCGGGGGAGATGTCGGCCGATGGTCGTCGGTTTCGCGTTGCTTCTCGTCTGCCAGCTGATCGGCGAGGCGGCGGTTCGGGGCCTCGGCCTACCGGTCCCCGGCCCGGTGGTCGGCCTGCTGTTGCTCGCCGCCGCCGCCGCGGCGATGCGCCGGGCGTCCGGCGACGACCGTTTCGTCGATCCCGCCGCCCCGCTCGGCCGCGTCGCCGACGGGCTGCTGTCGATCCTGGCGCTGCTCTTCGTCCCGGCCGGCGTCGGTGTCGTCCAGTACCTCGGCCTGATCGGCGAGCACGCCGTGGCGATCGGCGTGTCACTGGTCGCCTCCACCGTGATCACGCTTCTCGCCACTGTCGCAACCTTCCTGGCGATCCGCCGCGCCATCGGCGTCGACGACGAGGAGGCGGGCTCGTGACCCCCTTCGCCCTCTGGGTCTATCTCTCGGCGAGCCCGCTCCTCTGGTTGACGGTGACGCTCCTGGCCTGGCTCCTCGCCGATCGCATCGCCGCGGCGACCGGCCGTCATCCGCTCGCCAATCCGGTGCTGATCGCGGTGGCCGTGGTCGCCGGCCTGTTGCGTCTGACCGGCACAGAGTACCGGCTCTACTTCGACGGTGCCCAGTTCGTGCACTTCCTGCTCGGTCCGGCGACGGTCGCCCTCGCCGTTCCGCTGTGGCGCAATCGGCGTCTGGTGCTGCGCACCGTCGTGCCGATGCTCGGTGCGCTCGTCGTCGGTTCTGTGGTGGCGATCGTCTCCACCGTGGCGATCGCCATGGCCCTCGGTGCGCCGAAGACGGTGCTCGCATCGCTGGTGCCGAAGTCGGTGACGGCGGCGGTGGCCATGGCGGTGAGCGAGGGCCTCGGCGGTATTCCGGCGCTGACCGCGGTGCTGGTGCTGACCACCGGCGTCATCGGCGCCATCGTGGTGACGCCGGTGATGAACGCCCTCGGCATCCGCGACTGGGCGGCGCGCGGCTTCGCCGTCGGCCTCGCCGCCCACGGCATCGGCACCGCCCGCGCCTACACCGTCCACCCGATCGCCGGCGTCTTCGCCGGCATCGCCATGGGGCTCAACGCCGTGGTGACGCCGCTGCTCGCCCCGCTCCTGGCGAGGATCCTCTTCTGAACCGGGCGCACGAAGTTTCGACCTTTTCGAAATTTCGTGCGCCCGGTATGAGCGATCGGCCGGATCACTTGGCCCGATCTTCGGCGAGTGCTCGCCGGATCCGCCTCAGGACGACGCCGCGCGCGCGGTCGTCGGCGGCGGTCGACAACGCCTCCTGCAGGTCGAGGAGCAGCGACTGGTAGTCGTTGTGCCAGTCGCGCCGGCCGCTGCGGCTCGGATCGATACGGGCCACCGCCGCCGGCACGCCGATCGGCCGCGCCCCCTCCGGCGTCAGGCGGAAGGCCTCGTCGAGCCGCGGCGTGATCGTCCGCTCCGCCGCCAGGAAGGCCGTCAATCGTGCCGCGAGCCCGGCGAGCGCCGCTTCTTCGCCGTGGACGAGGAACACCTCGCGGGCGATCGGCAGACGATGGTGGACCCAGTCCGCCAGTTCCGGACCGTCGGCATGGCCGCTGTAGAGGTCGAGCTTGCGGATCCGCGCCCTCACCGCGATCTCATCGCCCTGGATGCGCACCGTGCTCGCGCCCTCCTCCAGGATGCGCCCGAGCGTGCCGGCGGCCTGGAAGCCGACCAGCAGCACCGTCGCCTCCTCCCGCCACAGCCAGTTCCGCAGCCGATGTCGGATACGGCCGGCCTCGCACATGCCGCTGGCGGCGATGACGATGTGGAAACCGTGGCGGGCGTCGAGTGCCTTCGACTGCTCCACCGTCTCGGTGAAGTGCACGTCGTGTGCCCGAAGCGCTCGCACCAGCACGTCGCCGTTCTCGAGGTCTTGCGCATGGTCGGCGAAGACGCGGCTCGCCCGGGTGGCGAGGGGGCTGTCGATGAAGATCGGCGCCCGCGGGATCTCGTGGTCGTCCATCAGCAGGACGAGGTCGGCGAGAAGCTCCTGGGTGCGTTCGACCGCGAAAGAGGGGATGAGCAGCACCCCGTCCGGCCGATGCGCCGCCCTGACCTCGGCCTTCAGCGCCGCTCGGCGTCGCACCTCGTCGACGCCCTCGCGGTCGACGTCACCGTAGGTCGCTTCGCAGATCACATGGTCCCAGTCCTTCGGAGCGACGGGATCGTGCTGCAGCAGTTTGTCGTTCGGGCCGATGTCGCCGGAGAAGAGCAGACGCAAGGGCTTCTCTGCCTGCTCGATCTCCATCTCGACCGAGGCCGAGCCGAGCAGGTGGCCGGCGTTCCAGAAGCGGATACGCAATCCCTCCGCGATGTGCCGCCACTCGCGATAGGGCACCGGCCGGAAACGAGCCATCGCCGCGACCGCATCGTCGGCGGTGTAGATCGGCATCACCGGGTCGCGGCCGCGCTGCGAATTGCGACGGTTGAGCTGTTCGACCTCGATCTCCTGGATGTGACCGGAGTCGGGCAGCATCACCGAACAGAGATCGGTCGTCGCCGCCGTCGCCCACACCGGCCCGTCGAAACCCTCGCGCACCAGCCGCGGCACCAGTCCGGAATGGTCGATGTGGGCGTGGGTCAGCACCACCGCGTCGAGCCGCGCCGGGTCGAAGGGGAAGGGCCGATAGTTCAGCTCCTTCTCGGTCTTCGACCCCTGGAACAGGCCGCAGTCGACCAGAATGCGGGTCTCGCCGACCTCGATCATCTGGCACGATCCGGTGACCGTGCCGGCGGCGCCGTGGAACCTCAGGATCGGATGGGCGTCGTCGCTCATGGGGACGGTCTCCCGGCCGGCGCGGCGTCGCTCGCGCGCACCCGTCGCCGTCCCGAGCTTATGTCCTTCCCGCCGCGCGGTCATGTCCGCGAGAACCTGGACTTGTGCCCGATCGCCTATTCCCCACCCTTCCCGCCGCGTCCCGGCCCGCCGCCTGCCCGGAACCACTCGATCACCGCGCCGTCGTCGCGCTCGCCGAGGCCCATGGCGACGGTGGCCCGGAAGATCTCGGCGGCGAGATCGGCGAGCGGCGAGGGGCTCGCCACCAGTCGTGCCGCGGCGCAGGCGAGGGCGACGTCCTTGGTCAGGATGTGGGCGGCAGCATGGACGGTCGGATCGCCCGTGACCACCCGCCCCATGCGGGTGTCGAAGACGAAGCTCGCTCCCGAACTCGCCCGGACGACGTCGAAGACGGTGCGCGGATCGAGCCCCATGCGCTCGGCCATCGCCATCGCCTCGCCCGCCGCGACGAGATTGATCGCCGCCAGCATGTTGTTGACGATCTTGACCTTCGACCCGTCGCCGACCGCCTCGCCGATGGCGAAGATCCGCCCGGCCATGTCGGCGAAGAGATCGGCGAATTCCTCGACGAGGCGCTTCGGCCCGCCGATCATCATCGACATCGTCCCGTCGTGCGCCTTGGCCGGCCCGCCGGAGACCGGCGCGTCGAGCGGCCGGAGGCCCGCCGCCGCGAGGCGTCGGCCGAAGTCGGCGGCGTCCGTCGGCGCGATGGTCGAAGCGACGATCACCACCCCGCCCGGCGCCATGGCGCCGACCACGCCGTCGGCGCCGAACAGCACCTCTTCCGTCTCGGCCGCATCGACCACCAGCGTGATCACCACCTCGACGGCGCGCGCCACCGAGGCCGGGCTCGGATGGATGGTGGCGCCCGCCGCCCGCGCCGCCGCATCCGCCTCCGGGCGGATGTCGCGAGTGTGGAGGTCATGGCCGCCGGCGGCGAGCCGCGTCGTCACGCCGAGCCCCATCAGCCCGGTTCCGATCACCCCCACGCGTCGCGCCATCGCCCCCCCCCTTTGCCGTCGGCGACAGGGTGGCGGGGCGACGGCCCGTAGGCAAGAGGCGCGGCGGCGGCCCCTCATACTGGGCTCATGAAATTCGGACTCGTCCGAATTCACGAGCGTTGCGGCCCGACCGGCCGACGCCCGTTCGGGCTCGCCTTCGTTCACGAAGTTTCGAACAGGTCGAAGCTTCGTGAACTCGCCATCAGGACGCTGCGGGGCCGAGGTCGGCGCGAGCGCCCGATCCTGCGGCGCGCAGCCACTTCTCCGGATCGCCGCCGTCGAAGAGCGGCCCCTCGAAGGTGCGCAGGGTGTCGTCGACCCGATCCGGCCGGCCGATCACCCGATCCCAGCGCTGCGACGAGAAGGCCTCGCGCGCTGCCGCGAAGGCGGCGTCGGCGTCGCCGGTCTGGTGGGCGCGCAGCATCTGCGCCGCGAACCACAGTCCGTCGGTCGGCCGCGGCCGATTGATCGGACCGTTCACCCCTTCACCGTGGAAGCGCAGGAAGCCCGGCACCGACACCGGCGCGCCGCCACGCTCGACCTGCAGCCGCCCGGTCAGCGACCGCGCCACGATCGCCGCCGGCACTCCGACGACGTCGTCGCGCGCCAGGATCGCGGCGAGTTCGTCACGGTTCGCCTCCGCCTCGGTCCAGGCCGCGGCCCGGTCGAGGGCGCGCAGCAGTGCGTCGATCTCGTCGCTGCGCCGTGCCGCGAGATCCTCGCGCATCCCGAGGACCTTCTCCGGCGTCGACGGCCACAGCACCGCCGTCGGCAGGACGATGTGGCCGATGCCGGCGTCGACCGCCCGGCTCGTCCACGGCGCCCCGACACACACCCCGTCGACCTCGCCCGCCTCCATCACCGCCACCATGTGCGGCGGCGGCACCACGGTCAGTCGCACGTCGCGGTCGGGATCGACCCCGGCGGCGGCCATCCAGTGGCGCAGTTGGTGGTGATGGCAGGAGAAGGGATGGACCGAGGCGAAGGTCAACTGGTCGCGCCCGGCCTTCGCCCGTGTGGCGACGAGACGGGCGAGGGTGCGGCCGGAGGTGATGGGATCGCCGAAGCCGCCCCAGTCGCCGCCCTCGCGCCACAGCGCCGTGGTCACCGCGATCGAGTTACCGCCCTGGTCGAGCACGAAGGGCGCGACGACCGGGGCCCGGACATGGCCGAGGCCGAGCCGCGCCGCGACCGGCATCGGCGCCAACATGTGGGCGGCGTCGAAATGACCGAGCATCAGCCGGTCGCGGATGTTGGCCCAGGAGGTCTCGCGCACCAGCTCGAGTTCGAGCCCCTCCGCGGCGGCGAAGCCGAGGTCTCGCGCCACCACCAGCGGCGCACAGTCGACCAGTGGCATGAAGCCGAGCCTCAGCCGTCCCTCGCCACGTCCCGTGCCGATCGGGGTCGCCGTCGTCGTCATCTCGGCCCCTCCCCTCTCATCCGAGCAACTGTGCGGCGGTGACGACGCTGCGAGCGATGTCCGCGAGCTTCAGCTTCTCGTTCATGGCGGTGCGGCGGAGCATCCCGTAGGCCTCCTCCTCGGAAATGCCGCGCGACTTCATGAGGATGCCCTTGGCCCGTTCGATCAGCTTGCGATCCGCCAGTTCGTCGCGCGCCTGCTGCAGCTCGCGCGTCAGCCGGTCGAAGGCGTTGAAACGCGACACGGTCATGTCGAGGATCGACTTCACCCGCTCCTTGCGCAGCCCGTCGACGATGTAGGCCGAGACACCGGCATCCACCGCCGCCTCGATCATGCCGCTGTCCGATTGGTCGACGAACATCGCGACCGGACGTTTCACCGTTCGCGACACCTGGAACATCTGCTCGAGCACGTCGCGCGACGGGCTGGCGAGATCGATCAGGATCACATCCGGGTCGATCTCGAAGATCCGCCTGAGCAGTTCGTGGGTGGTGTCGAGCCGGACCACCGCGACGTGACCGGCCTCGCGCAACCCCTCTTCCAGGATGGTTGCCCGCGTCGGGTTCTCGTCGATCACCAGCACGGTGAGGGATGTGTCGGCCACCGGTCGCCTCGTCGATGTCGCAGTGCATCATGAGTGGCGCGATCATGGTGGGCAAGCCCTCTTGCTGGGCACGGCGTCGCGCCTCACTCCGCGGCGACCGGGGTGACGACATGCTCCTCCTCGGCGAGGAGGCGGGCGATCTCGGGGCGACAGGAGCCGCAGTTGGTTCCGGCGCCGAGACGTTCGCCGACCTCGGCGACGCTGCGGCATCCCGCCGCCGCGGCCTTGCGGATCTGGTTGGCGCCGGTGCCGAAGCAGGAACAGACCTTGCGGCCCGGATCCTCGACCTCGGCCCCCGGTCGCCCGGCGAGAAGCGTCACCGCCTCGGCTGCGGCGATCGGTCCCGCCTCGAAGTGGCCGATCAGCCAGTCGCGAGCCACTTCCACCGGTTCGGGCGCGACGTACAGCAGGCCGACCACCTCGCCGTCGCGGACGGCTGCGAGCCTGAACCGCCCGGCACGCGCATCGGCGAAGCTGGTGAGGCTCGTGCCGTCGCCGAACAGGTGGACGGCGACATCCGACCAGGCCGCCGGCGCCACGAGTCCGGCCAGTTCCACGCGCTCGCCGCCGGCGATCCGGGCTCGGGCCCAGTAGTCGCCGTCGATTCGCTCCGGCACGGTGCGGCCGATGGCGAAGCCGTACCAGGCGGCGGCGAAGCGGGCGACCGCCACGGTCGTCGCCTTCGATTCCGGTTGTCCCGATACCGGGTCGGTCTCCGGCGCCACCAGCGCGTCGACGCGCGCGGCGGAGGCGAAACGGTCGGTCCAGTGGATCGGCACGAAGACCGAACCCGGCCGCTGCCGGTCGGTCACCAGGGCACGGACCACCACCGAAGCGCGCCCGTTGCCGACGGTGACGAGGCTCGCCGGGGTGATACCGAGGCGTTCGGCGTCGTCGGGAGCGATCTCGACGAAGGGCTCGGCGATATGGCCGGAAAGCCGCGCCGCCACGCCGGTGCGCGTCATCGTGTGCCACTGATCGCGGATGCGGCCGGTGTTGAGGCGGAAAGGCAGGGTGGCGGAGGGCGTGCTCCGCGGTGCCCGATGGACGGTGGCGACGAAGCGGCCGCGGCCGTCGGCGGTGAAGAAGCGTCCGTCGGCGAAGAAGCGCCGCGGTCCGTTCGCAGCCGCCTCGCCACGGCGACGCGGCCACTGGAACGGTGACAGCCCGTCGAAGCCGGCGTCGGAGAGGTCGGCGAAGGCGGAGATGTCGAAGTCACGGGCGATTTCGGGCCGATGGCCGGAGAGCGCCGCATGTTCGCGGAAGATCGCCGCGGCACTCTCCCAGGCGAAGGCCTCGCCCCAGCCGAGCCGGCGGGCGACTTCGGCCAGCGCCCACCAGTCGGGTTTCGCCTCGCCGACCGGCGTCATGAACCCGCGTTGGCGCGAGACGCGGCGTTCGGAATTGGTGACGGTGCCGTCCTTCTCGCCCCAAGCCTGGGCCGGCAGCAACACGTGCGCCAATTCGGCGGTGTCGGTCGACGCCATCACGTCGGAGACGACGACGAACGGGCAGGCGGCGATCGCGGCCTTCACCCGGTCGGCGTCGGGCAGGCTGTCGACGGGATTGGTCGCCATGATCCACAGCGCCTTCACCCGCCCGTCGGCGACCGCATCGAACAGGTCGACGGCCTTGTGGCCCGGCGTCGCGGTGATCGCCGGCGAATTCCAGAACCCCTGAACCAGTTCGCGATGGACCGGATCGGCGAGTTCGAGATGCGCGGCGAGTTGGTTGGCGAGCCCCCCGACCTCGCGCCCGCCCATGGCGTTGGGCTGGCCGGTGACCGAGAACGGCCCCAGGCCCTCGCGGCCGATACGGCCGGTGAGGAGATGGCAGTTGACGATGGCGTTGACCTTGTCGGTGCCGGCGGAGGACTGGTTGACGCCCTGGCTGTAGACCGTGACGACCTTCTCGGTCGCGGCGAAGAGATCGTAGAACGCGGCGACGTCGGCTCCGGCGAGGCCGGTGACACGGGTCACCTCGGCGAGGTCGGTGAAGGGCGCCGCCGCCTCGAGCGCCGCCTCGAGCCCCGAGGTGTGGTCGGCGACGAATTCGGTGTCGCGCGCTCCTGCCCGCTCCAGATGCCCGAGCAGGCCGGCGAAGAGAGCGACATCGGTGCCGGGCTCGAGGCCGAGATGGAGATCGGCGATCTCGGCGGTGGCGGTCCGGCGCGGATCGACGGTGACCACTCGCATCTCCGGCCGGGCGACCTTGGCGGCGGAGAGGCGCTGGAACAGGATCGGGTGGCACCAGGCGAGGTTGGAGCCGACGAGAACGACGAGATCCGCCGTCTCCAGATCCTCGTAGGCGCCGGGCACGGTGTCGGTGCCGAAGGCACGCTTGTGGCCGGCGACCGAAGAGGCCATGCACAGGCGCGAGTTGGTGTCGATGTTGGCCGAGCCGACGAAGCCCTTCATCAGCTTGTTGGCGACGTAGTAGTCCTCGGTGAGGATCTGGCCCGAGACGTAGAGCGCCACCGCATCCGGGCCATGCTCGCGGATCGTCGCCCCGAACCGTTCGGCGACCGTGTCGAGCGCTTCGTCCCAGGCGACCCGCCGACCTTCGATTTCGGGATGGAGGAGACGGCCGTCGGCGACGAGCGTTTCGGCCAGCGCCGAGCCCTTGACGCAGAGGCGGCCGAAGTTCGCCGGATGATCCGGATCGCCCGCGACGGTCACGCTGCCGTCGGCACGGGTCTCGGCCTTCACGCCGCAACCGGTGCCGCAATAGGGGCAGGTGGTGAGGGTGGTGCGGACGATCTCGGACATGCGCGGCTCCTCGGCCGGTTGGGCTTCGGGCAGGGTTGCCGGGAGGCGTCGCGTCACCGCCGACGCCTCCGATTGCTCACTCCGCCGCGGCGCGGGCGGCCGGGACGCAGAGCCGGATCTCGCCGGCGTCCACCCGCACCGGATACTCGACGGCACAGCCCTCGTCGGCACCGGTCGCCCGGCCGCTCTCCAGGTCGATCACCCAGTTGTGAAGCGGGCAGGCCACCTTGCGGCCGTGGACGATGCCGTCGGCGAGCGGCCCGCCTTTGTGGGGGCAGCGGTTCTCCAGGGCGAAGACGTGGTCGTCGGCGGTGCGGAACACCGCGATCTCCAGGCCTTCGATGCGCACGGTGCGGGCACCGCGGGCGGGGATGTCGGCGAGGCTGCCGATGACGTACCAGATGGCGTCGGACATGGGTCGGACCTCCTCGCGGCTCATTCCGCCGCCAGACGCGGTTCGATGACGATGGGGGTGAATTCCTGCGCCTCGAGACCGGCGACACGCTCGGCCCAGGGGTCGACCTGCGCCACTTTCTGCGAGACCAGGAAGCGCTCGTGGTAGGCCCTGCGGCTGGCGGGATCGTCGACGATCGCCGCCTTGACCGTGTCGAGGCCGACGCGCTCGGTCCACTTGTAGACACGCTCAAGATAGAACGCGTCCTCGCGGTACATCTGCAGCACCGCAGCCGAGACCTCGAGCGCCTCTTCCTCGGTGTCGACGTGACAGAGGAGATCGGTCGCCCGGACGTGCAGGCCGGCGGCTCCGGAGACGTGGATGTCGTAGCCACTGTCGACGCAGATGACGCCGATGTCCTTGACCGTCGCCTCCGAGCAGTTGCGCGGGCAGCCGGAGACCGCGAGCTTGACCTTGGCCGGGGTCCACGAGCCGCACATCAGCTTCTCGAGCTTGACGCCGAGGCCCATGCTGTCCTGGGTGCCGAAGCGGCACCACGACTTGCCGACGCAGGTCTTCACGGTGCGCAGGCCCTTCGAGTAGGCGTGGCCGGAGACCATGCCCGCATCGTTGAGGTCCTTCCAGATCGCGGTCAGCCGCTCCTTGGGGATGCCGAGGAAGTCGACGCGCTGCCCGCCGGTCATCTTGACCAGCGGCACCTGATGCTTCTCGGCGATCTCGCCGATCGCCTTGAGCTCGGCGGCGGTGGTCAACCCGCCCCACATGCGCGGCACCACCGAGAAGGTGCCGTCCTTCTGGATGTTGGCGTGCAGGCGCTCGTTGACGAAGCGCGAACGGCCGTCGTCCTGGTACTCCTCGGGGAAGTCGCAGACGAGGTAGTAGTTGAGCGCCGGACGGCAGGAGGCGCAGCCGCAGGAGGTCTTCCAGCCCAGCTCCTGCATCACCGCCGGGATCGACTTCAACGACTTCGAGCGGATGAACTCCCGCACCTCGCCGTGGGTGAGGTCGGTGCACTTGCACATCGTCTTGCGGGCCGAGCCCTTGAAGGCGTCACCCAGCGTGACCGCGAGCACCTGCTCGACTTTGGCAGTACACTGGCCGCAGGAGGCCGACGCCTTGGTGACGGCGCGCACCTCCTCGAGCGTGGTCAGGCCCTTGTCCTTGACCGCAGCGACGATGGTTCCCTTACAGACGCCGTTGCAGCCGCAGATTTCCGCCTCATCCGGCAAGGCTGCAACGGCCGCCATAGGGTCCAGGGGGGAGCCCCCCTGATAGGCTTGACCGAAGATCAGGGTGTCGCGCATCGCCGAGACGTCGGCCTTGTCGCGGATCAGGTCGAAGAACCACGAGCCCTCGGCGGTGTCGCCGTACATGACGGCGCCGATGACGTGGTCGCCCTCGAGCACGACACGGCGATAGACGCCACGGGCCGGATCGCGGAGCACGATGTCCTCGCGATTGCTGCCTTCCGAGAAGTCGCCGGCGGAGAACAGATCGCAGCCGGTGACCTTGAGCTTGGTCGAGAGCTCCTTCGGGGCGAAGGATGCTCCCTTGCCGGTGAGGGTGGCGGCGACCACCTTGGCCTGGTCGTAGAGCGGTGCCACGAGGCCGAAGAGCTGGCCCTGGAACTCGACGCACTCACCGAGCGCCAGTACGTCCGGATCGGAGGTCACCATCTGCGGCGTCACGACGATGCCGCGGGCGACCTCGAGCCCGGCGGCGCGTGCGATCGTCGTCTCCGGCCGGATTCCGACCGCCATGACCACCAGATCGGCCGAAATCGTCCGGCCGTCGTCGAGTTGGACACCCTCCACCCGACCCGAGCCGATGATCGCCTTGGTCGAGGCGTTGGTGAGGATCGTAATGCCGCGCTTCTCCAGATCCTTGCGCAGCAGGTAGCCGGCCGCCTCGTCGAGCTGACGCTCCATCAGGTGGCCCATCAGGTGGACGACCGTCACCTCCATACCGCGCAGGCGCAGACCCGCCGCCGCCTCGAGACCCAAGAGACCGCCGCCGATCACCACGGCGCGGGCGCCGGGCTTGGCCGCCTCGATCATCGCGTTGGTGTCCTCGAGGTCGCGGTAGGCGACGACGCCGGGGAGGTCCTTGCCCGGCACGGGAATGATGAACGGCGCCGAGCCGGTGGCGACGAGCAGCTTGTCGTAGGCGACCTCGCCCTCGGTGCCGACCACCACCTTGCGGGCGAGATCGATCGCCGTGACGCGTTCGCCGAAGCGGCAGGTGACCTTGTTGGCCGCATACCAGGCGTCGTCGTGGGTGACGATCTCCTCGTAGCTCTTTTCGCCGGAGAGAACCGGAGAGAGCATGATGCGGTTGTAGTTACCGCGCGGTTCGGCATTGAACAGCGTCACCTCGTAGGCCGCGGGGTCGGCCTCGAAGAGATGCTCCAGCGCCCGTCCGGACGCCATACCGGCGCCGATGACGACCAGTTTCTTCATGGGGGGACCTTCCTCAGCAGTACCAGGCGACGATGTGGGAGATCTCGCCGTCACGATGGATCGGCAGCGCCACCATCGTGTCGTAGCCGGCGGCGAGACCGGGCTGCTTACCCTCGACGATCGGCACGCCCGAGCCGAGAACCCGGCCGACGACGCCCGACCAAGCGGTGACGCGGCGCGGCTCCTCGGTCTCGTCGACCCACAGCCGGCCCTCGCGGGCGCATATGCCGTCGATCAGCACCGCCTCCTTCTTGGCGCCGACGACCGCGGAACGGGCGTCCCAGATCTCGAAGCGGCGGGCGAGCGGCGTGCCGCGCGCCGAGAGGAGCGTCAACACGTAGGCCGCGTCGCCCGGCACCGGAACCGGCAGGCCGAGACCGGTGGTCAGCCCCGCCTTGCCGGCGGCTTCGGAGCGGATGAAGCGGTAGCCGGTGCCGAGATCGCGCAGGAGCAACGGCGTCGCCGCCGCCCACACCCCGCCGGGCAGACCCTGACCACGCGGGAACTGGGTGTGCTTCGATACCCACTCGAAGTGCTTGGCGGCACCGTAGTAGCCGTCGTCGAGCTTGAGGATCTCGTCCTCCTGATGCCACACCTCGATGGCGCCGGTGCGGTTCTCGTCGTCGCCGCACAGCACCACCAGCACCGCCTTGAGCGTCGCCCCGTCGAAGACGGGCACGGCCACGGCGCTGGTCAACCCGGCCGCCTTGGCCGCCTCGGTGCGCTTGAAGTAGGAGCCTTCGAAGCCCTTCAGCACCACCGGCCGGCCTTCGGCCCAGGCCTTGCCCGGCAGGCCTTCGCCGCAGGCGAAGCTCTCCTTGCCGGAGACCGCGGCGAACTCGGCGAGATCGCCGTAGTCACCGGTCGAGAACACCAGCCGGTCGCCTTGCGGAATCCAGACTTCGGAGGCCTGGACGAAGGTCTTCACCGGGCTGTCGCTTGCGATGTCCATCACGCGGCCTCCTTGCCGGGGTTCGAAGCCGCCGGGGCCGATGCCTCCGCCTTCGGCTCACTCTTGCCGTGATGGCCCTTCTCGTATTCCTCGAGGAAGCTCAGGACCTGTTCGCGGTAGAGGTAGTAGTCGGGATGGGCGAGGAGGGCCTTGCGGCTGCGCGGCCGCGGCAGGTCGACCTCGAGGATGCGGCCGATCTTGGCGTTCGGACCGTTGGTCATCATCACCACCCGGTCGGCGAGCAGGATCGCCTCGTCGACATCGTGGGTGACGCAGATCGCCGTGACCTGGGTGCGGGTCCATACCTCCATCAGCACCTCCTGCAGCTGCCAGCGCGTGAGGCTGTCGAGCATCCCGAAAGGCTCGTCGAGGAGCAGGAGCTTGGGGGAGAGGGCGAAGGCGCGGGCGATACCGACGCGCTGGCGCATGCCGTTCGACATGTCGGCGGCCGGCTTGTCCATGGCGTCGCCGAGACCGACGCGGGCGAGGTAGTACTCGGCGATCTCGGCCTTCTCGGCCCGGGAGGCGGTCGGATAGACCTCGTCGCAGCCGAGCAGCACGTTGTCCTTGGCCGAGAGCCACGGGAACAGGCTCGGTGCCTGGAACACCACGGCGCGGTCGGGACCGGCCTGATGAACCTCTCGTCCGTCGAGGACGATACCGCCCATCGACACGTCGGTGAGACCGGCGACCATGGTGAGCACGGTCGACTTGCCGCAGCCGGAGTGGCCGATCAGCGAGATGAACTCGCCGCGCTTCATGTTGAGGTCGAACCCGTCGACGACGGTGAGCGGTCCTTTCGGCGTCGGGTAGACCTTCTTGACCTCGTCGAACTCGACGTAGCGGTTGACGATCCCGGTCTTGGGGCGCGCCGCTTCGACATAGGCTCTGGGGAGTTCGGGATGCTTCTTGGCCTCGCGTACCGCCGCCACGACCTTGGCGCGATCCTCCTTGAAGTGGACAGGGATGATGTCCGGCAGGTGCCGTCCGTCTTCTTCGCCGCTGCCCTCCTCGATGCCCATGTCCATCAGGCACTGGGTGATCTCGGCGCGCAGGCGCTTGAACTCCGGATCGTGGTTGGCGGCGGTGCGATCGCGCGGACGCGGCAGGTCGATGACGAACTCGTTCGCCAGCGTCGCGCCGGGGCCGACGGTGAGTGGGATGATGCGGTCGGCCAGCAGGAGCGCTTCGTCGACGTCGTTGGTGACGAGGACGACCGTCTTCTTGTCCTCCGACCAGATGCGCTCGATCTCGTCACCGAGCTTGGAGCGGGTCAGCGCGTCGAGGGCGGAGAGGGGCTCGTCGAGCAGCAGAACCTCGGGGCTCATGGCGAGCGCCCGGGCGATGCCGACGCGCTGACGCATGCCGCCGGAGAGCTCCGCCGGCTTGCGGTCGCGGGCGTGGGAGAGGCCCACCATCTCGATGTATCTGGCGACCCGCGCCTCCCGCTCTTCGGCCGACGCCTTGGGAAACACAGTCTCCACCGCCAACATGATGTTGCCGTGGACCGAGAGCCAGGGCATCAGCGAGTAGGACTGGAACACCAGACCGCGCTCCGGCCCCGGCTCGGTCACCGGTTCACCCTTCATCGTCACTGTGCCGCTGTCCGGGCGGACGAGGCCGGCGATGGTCGAGATCAGGGTCGTCTTGCCCGAGCCGGAGAACCCGAGGATGGCGACGAACTCGCCCTCGCGGATCGCGAGATTCACGTCGGCCAGCACATGGGTGACGCCGGAGCCCGAGCCGTAGCTCTTGGAGACGTTCTTCAGCTCGATGATCGGAGTGGCTTCGCTCATCGCTCTCTCCCTCAGCGCTTGCCGGAGAAGGTGAAGGCGGCCTGGAGCGCATACATGACGCGGTCGAGCAGGAAGCCGATGATGCCGATGGTGAACACCGCCACCATGATGCGGGCGAGCGACGAGGCCGAGCCGTTCTGGAACTCGTCCCACACGAACTTGCCGAGGCCGGGGTTCTGGGCGAGCATCTCGGCGGCGATCAGCACCATCCAGCCCACGCCCAGCGACAGCCGCATGCCGGTGAACATCAGCGGCAGCGACGACGGGATGACCAGCTTGAACACCTTCTTGGCCCAGCCGAGGCGCAGCACCTTGGCGACGTTCATCAGGTCCTTGTCGATCGAGGCGACGCCGAGCGAGGTGTTGATCAACGTCGGCCACAACGAACACAGCGTCACCGTGATCGCCGAGACCAGGAACGACTTCTCGAACATCGGGTCGGTCGAGGTGTAGAGCGCCGAGACGACCATGGTGACCAGCGGCAGCCAGGCGAGCGGGCTGACCGGCTTGAAGATCTGGACGAAGGGATTGATCGCGGCGTTCACCGTCGGAGAGAGGCCGGCGAGGATGCCGAGCGGGATCGCCACCAGCGTGCCGATCAGGAAGCCGGTGAACACCGTCTTCAGCGAGGTCAGGATCTTGTCGATGTAGGTCGGCTTGCCGACGTAGTTCTTGGCCTTGATCTCGACCGGCGGATTGGCGGCGCGTGCCTCGGCGATCCGCTGGTCCTGGCGCTGGTAGAACGCCTTCTCCTTGGCGCGCTCGGCCGAGTGGTCGGCGATCAGCACGCCGAACTGTTCCCACACTGCCGCCGGTCCCGGAATGGCACCGAGCGAGGTCTGAACGCGCGGCGCCAGCGCTCCCCAGACCGCGAGGAAGATCACCATAGCCACGATCGGCACGCCGGCCAGCCGCCACAGCTCCTTCGATTGTGTCTTGATGTTGTCGCCGCCGATCATCTTGAGGATCGGCACCACGAAGCCGAGACCGAGGACGCTGAGATAGCCCTCGATCTTGGTGATACGGGAGAACCAGCGCTGGCGCCGGGCTTCACGGGCGGCACGGGCCTCCGCATCGGCGACGAGCGTGTCGGTGGCGATGGTCATGGATCTGTCCTCGGGTGACGATTCGCTCGGGGCGATCGGCGGATCTCGGAAAAGGGGCAGGGCGGTCTCGCCCTCGGCGGACGGCGCGTTTCGGGCACGCCGTCCGCCCTCGGGAACGGGACCTCTTCGGCCCCGCGCGAGCGGTCAGCCTTCGACGGCGTTGCCGGCGACCTTCTGGGCGCCCTTGAGGCCGATCTTCAGGCCATCGATGTAGGCGTTGGGCGCCTTGCCGTCGTAGACGACACCGTCCATGAAGCCCTTGTCGGGCGCCTTGTAGCCGTCGGTGCCGAAGGGGAAGTCGTCCTTCTTCGCCTTGCCTTCGGCGACCAGCGCTTCGGCCGCCTTCAGGTAGATGTCCGGGCGATAGACCTTCTTCGCCGTCTCGGCGTACCACGCGTCTGCCTGCGCGGTCGGGATCTGGCCCCAGCGGCGCATCTGGGTCAGGTACCACACCGCGTCCGAATACCAGGGGTAGGTGGCGAAGTACTTGAAGAAGACGTTGAAATCCGGAACCGGACGCTTGTCGCCCTTTTCGTATTCGAAGGTGCCGGTCATCGAATTGGCGATGACCTTCTCGTCGGCGCCGACGTACTCGGCCTTGGAGAGGATCTTCACCGCCTCGGCGCGGTTCTTGCCGTTACCTTCGTCGAGCCACATGCAGGCGCGGATCATCGCCTTGGTGATGGCGAGAAGGGTGTTGGGGTTCTCCTCGGCCCACTTCTTGGTGACGCCGAAGACCTTTTCCGGATTGTTCTTCCAGATCTCGTCGTCGGTGATCACCGGCACGCCGATACCCTTGAACACCGCTGCCTGATTCCACGGCTCGCCGACGCAGTAGCCCATGATGGTGCCCGCCTCCATGGTGGCCGGCATCTGCGGTGGGGGTGTGACCGACAACAGCGCCTCGGCGAGGATCTGGCCGGAAGTGTTCTCCGGGGAATAGAAGCCCGGATGGATGCCGCCGGCGGCGAGCCAGTAGCGCAGTTCGTAATTGTGGGTGGAAACCGGGAAGACCATGCCCATGTTGAAGGTCTTGCCCTCGCCGCGCAGCTTGTCGATCACCGGCTTCAGCGCCGCTGCCGAGACCGGATGGACCGGCTTGCCGTCGGCGCCGATGGGTACGTTCTTCTTCATCTCCGCCCAGATGGCGTTGGAGACGGTGATGGCGTTGCCGTTGAGGTCCATCGACAGGGGCGTGATCACCTCGGCCTTGGTGCCGAAGCCGATGGTGGCGCCGATCGGCTGACCGGCCAGCATGTGGGCACCGTCGAGCTCACCGGTGATGACGCGGTCGAGGTTGACCTTCCAGTTGGCCTGTGCCTCGAGGCTCACCTGGAGCCCTTCGTCCTCGAAGAAGCCCTTCTCCTGGGCGATGGCGAGCGGCGCCATGTCGGTGAGCTTGATGAAGCCGAGCTTGACCACGTCCTTCTCGAGCTTCAGCGGCGCGGCCAGCGCCTTCGACACGACCGAGGTCGAGCCGATCGCGGCGGCACCGACGGCGGCGGCGGTCGAGAGAAGGAAGCGGCGGCGCGAGAGAGAGACGGTACGGTTCGACATGGACACCCCTCGGGTTCGATCGGTGGTCGGATCGTCACGAGGGTCGGGCCATGCTCGGGAGGGGCAGGACGACCCGGCATCGTTTCCCGTCGTTTCGCGCCACCTCGAGCGAGGAGGTCGCGGTGTCCGCCGGGACGATGCCATCCGTGACTGAGAACCCGACGCTGGGTCCCGATCCGATGGACGGTAGGTCGTCGTTGACCGCCACCTCCCTTGCAGGCGGCGTGCCAAGTCCGGCGGAAACACGAAAAACTTCGTGAGAACAAGAATATGTCGGTATTTCCAGCCGTCGCGCCATGCCCCCCGGCATGGCCATCGCTCGAGCGAACGGCGCTGCAATATGAGCGAATGCACATGAATCGGGCAGTGCAGCATCTCTGCTCAATTCATGATCAGGTGTTTCCGGCGAGCGTCTGCGCCTCCTCCCGCGGCCGAGGAGCCCTGCGTCACCGCACTTCCGTCGCGCCGGTTCTGCGCACTAGGATCCCGGTGTCCCGACCGAGGCCGCCCATGTTCCTGCCCAACCGTCACCCCGACCACGCCGCCCCACTCGATCCGATCGACGCCGCGACGCTCGGCCCGGCCGGCGCCGCCCGTATCGAAGCCTTCCTCGCCGGTTTCCCCGAGGCCCGGCAGACGACGCTGGTCGCGCTGCCGGCGCTCGCGCGGGCCACCGGCGTCGCTGCGGTCCATCTCAAGGACGAGGGCGCCCGCCTCGGCCTCGGCTCGTTCAAGGCGCTCGGCGGCGCCTATGCGGTGGCGCTCCTGGTGCTGGAGGAAGCCGGGCGCCGCCTCGGACGGACCCTCGGTTTCGCCGATCTCGACGACCCGGCGGTGCGCGCGGTCGCCGCCGCGACCACCTTCGCCTGCGCCACCGACGGCAACCACGGCCGCTCCGTCGCCTGGGGTGCGGCGCGGGTCGGCGCTCGCTCGGTGATCTTCGTCCATCGCGGCGTCAGCGACGCGCGCGTCGCCGCCATCGCTCGCTACGGTGCCGAGATGGTCCGTGTCGAGGGCAGCTACGACGAGTCGGTCGAGGAAGCGGCACGCGTCGCTGCCCGCGAGGGCTGGACCGTCGTCTCCGACACCTCGTGGCCGGGCTACGAGCGCATCCCCGGCCTGGTCATGCAGGGTTACACCGCCATCGTCGCCGAGGCGCTCCGGCAGCTGCCGGCACCGCCCACCCACGTCTTCGTCCAGTGCGGCGTCGGCGGCGTCGCCGCCGCCACCGCCGCCCATTTCGCCCTGCGCCTCGGCCCCGACCGGCCGCGTTTCGTCGTTGTCGACCCGGCGCGCGCCGCCTGCATGTTCGAGAGCGCCCGCGCCGGGCACCCGGTGAAGGTCGCCGAGGGCGAACCGACGGTGATGGCGATGCTCGACTGCTACGATCCCTCGCCGCTCGCCTGGCGGGTGCTCGCCCGTGTCGCCGATGGCTTCATGACCATCGACGAGGACGAGGCGGTCAGGGTGATGCGGCGCCTCGCCGAGCCGCTCGGCGGAGACCCACCGGTCGTCGCCGGCGAGAGCGGCGGCGTGGGACTGGCCGGGTTCCTACGGGCCGCCGTCGATCCGGCGATCCGCGCCGCTCTCCGCCTCGATGCGACGGCGCGCATCTTCGTCGTCGTCACCGAAGGCGCGACCGATCCCGCCCGCTATGAGCATCTCGTCGGCCGCCCGCCCGCGGCCGTCGCCGCCCGATCCGCCGGAGCCGTCCCATGATCCCGACCACGATCGACGCCGCCCGCCTTCTCGGTGCTCTCGCCGATCTCGGCCGCATCGGTCTCGACGCCGACGGCCGCCGCACCCGCCTCGCCGCCACCGATGCCGACAGAGCGGGCCGCGACGTCTTCGTCGCCCGACTGGAGGCCGCCGGCCTCGCGGTGACCGTCGACCGCATCGGCAACATCTTCGGCCTGTGGGCGACCGAGGAGAACGCCGCCGAACCGCCGCTGCTTCTCGGCTCGCACATCGACACGGTGGTGAACGCCGGTCCTCTCGACGGCTGCTACGGCGTGCTGGCCGCGCTCGAGGTGATCGAGACGCTGAAGGAGGCCGGTGCCCGCCCGGCCCGGCCGATCGCGGTGGCCGCCTTCACCGACGAGGAGGGCGCCCGTTTCGCCCCCGACATGCTCGGCTCGCTGGTCTTCGCCGGCGGCATGGCGCTCGACGAGGCCCTCGCCGCCGTCGCCACCGACGGCGCCCGGCTCGGCGACGAACTCGCCCGCATCGGCTATGCCGGTACGGTCGAACCCGGCCACATCCGTCCCGCCGCCTATGTCGAGTTGCACATCGAGCAGGGCCCGGTGCTGGAGCGCGAAGGCTTCCGCATCGGTGCGGTGGAGAACCTGCAGGGCATCTCCTGGCAGAGGGTGACGATCACCGGTCAGGCCAATCACGCCGGCACCACGCCGATGTCGATGCGCCGCGACGCCGGCCTCGCCGCCGCCCGCACCGTCGCCTTCCTCGCCGAGCGGGCGAACCAGTCGAACACTCCGACGGTGGCGACCGTCGGCCGCATGAGCTTCGCTCCCGACGTGATCAACGTCGTCCCTGCCCGCGCCACCTTCACCGTCGACCTGCGCGACCCCGACGAGACCCGCCTGCGGGAGGAGGAGGCGGCGTTCGCGGCACAACTCGCCGCGCTCGAGGCCGAAGGTTTCACCGTCGCCACGGAGCAGCTGGCGCGCTTCGAGCCGGTGGTCTTCGATGCCGGCCTCGTCGCCGCGATCGAACACGCCGCCCGCGCCCGCGGCCTCGCCGTCCGCCGCATCACCTCGGGTGCCGGCCACGACGCCCAGATGGTGGCGCGCCTCTGCCCGGGGGCGATGATCTTCGTACCGAGCATCGGCGGCATCAGTCACAACCCGCGTGAGGCGACCGCCGACGCCGATCTCGTCGCCGGCGCCGAAGTGCTGCTCGACGTGGCGGTCCGTCTCGCCGGGATCGCCTGATCCGCGGCCCGGACCCTGCCTTCGTCCGCCGTTCCGGCTCAGGACAGGAAGGCGGCCAGGAAGTCCGGCTTGATCCAGGTCCAGCCGGCGAAGCCGCCGACGCCGAAGGCCATCCCGGCCACGGCGAGAACCGAGGCGAGGCCGAACAGCCAACGGGTGCGCACCAGCGCGGTGACCGCGAAGAGCGCGATCGCCACCGACAGGAAGGCGTCGGAGAGATCGAAGAGGTCGTCCCGGTCGTTGGCGGCGGCGTAATCGGCGTCGCGCTCCTTGGCCTTCTTGGCGGCCTCCTCGGCGCGGGCCTGATAGGTGTCGGCGTTCTTCTTCCACTCGGCGAGCTTGGCCTCGAGTTCCGGCGTGGAGGGATTGCTCGCCCGCGTCTGTGCGATGGCGACCTCGAGGCCGAACCAACGCTGGCGACGGGCCTGATATTCGTTCCAGTAGTCGACCTTCTCGGCCTGGGCTTTCTGCATACCCTGGACGATGTTGTCGTCCTTGACCTTGGAGACGGCCATGAAGGCCGAGACGATCGCCACCGCGATGGCGATCTGGTTGTTGAACCGGTCGCGTGAATCGTCGCTCTCGCCACTGCGCTTCGGGCTGTCGATATCGGTCATCGGGTCCGCATCTCCCCAGGGCGATTCGCCGCCCGGCAGCGCCGAAGATGAATCGGCGAACGCAACGATTCAATGTCGATCCGAGCCGGGTGCCGCCGCCGATCACGCGCCCAGATGTCGCCTCATCGACATAAAGAAATCTTTATATCGTTATTGTCGTATCACGGCGGGTCTGCTAGAAGCCGGCGCCATGGGGGCGATCACGCCCCGGCCAACGCCGCTTCGCCCGCCTCGTTCCGCACCACCGTGCCCTTTCGGACGAGACCGGCGGTCCGCACCGGACGCGGTGCCTCGGAGACGAACATGACCAAGATTCACGACTACGCCGTCAAGGACCTCGCCCTCGCCCCCTGGGGACGCAAGGAGATCGACATCGCCGAGACCGAAATGCCCGGCCTGATGGCGGTGCGCGCCGAGTATGGCCCGACCCAGCCGCTGAAGGGCGCCCGCATCGCCGGCTGCCTGCACATGACCATCCAGACCGCGGTGCTGATCGAGACGCTCCAGGCGCTCGGCGCCGAGGTGCGTTGGTCGTCCTGCAACATCTTCTCCACCCAGGACCACGCCGCCGCCGCCATCGCCGCCGCCGGCACCCCGGTCTTCGCCCACAAGGGCGAGAGCCTGGAAGAGTACTGGGACTTCGTCGCCAGCACCTTCGACTGGCACGACGGCGGCGTGCCGAACATGATCCTCGACGACGGCGGCGACGCCACCATGTACGTCATCCTCGGCGCCGAGGCCGAGAAGAACCCGGCGATCCTCGACAACCCCGGCAACGAGGAAGAGGTCGCCTTCTTCGCCACCATCTGGAAGCGGCTGAAGACCCAGCCGGGCTGGTTCGCCAAGACCCGCGACGCGATCCGTGGCGTCTCCGAGGAGACCACCACCGGCGTCCACCGCCTCTATCAGCTGACCGAGCAGGGCCGCCTGCCGTTCCCGGCGATCAACGTCAACGACTCCGTGACGAAGTCGAAGTTCGACAACCTCTACGGCTGCCGTGAATCGCTGGTCGACGGCATCC
>CALMFH010000063.1 GCA_937864925.1 uncultured Alphaproteobacteria bacterium
GTCGACGGCATGACGGCGGACTTCTACCCCTACGACATGGCCTTCCTCGGCCGCACCGCCACCCGCATCATCAACGAGGTCAGGGGCGTGAACCGCGTGGTCTACGACGTGACCTCGAAGCCGCCGGGCACGATCGAGTGGGAGTGAGTCGGGAATGACCCTCCACCTCTTCGGCATCAAGGCCTGCGACACCATGAAGAAGGCGCGCGTCTTTCTCGACGGGCGCGGCGTCGTTTACGTCTTTCACGACTACAAGCTCGAGGGCGTCACCCCCGAGCGGCTCGGGGCGTGGGCGGCGAAGGTCGGCTGGGAGCGGCTCCTCAATCGCTCCGGCACCACCTTCCGCAAGCTCGCGGAAGCCGATCGCGCCGACCTCACCGAGACCAGGGCCATCGCCCTGATGGTCGCCCAGCCGTCGATGATCAAGCGCCCGGTGCTCGCCCGCGGCGGCGACATTCTGGTCGGCTTCCGCCCCGAGGAGTGGGCGCGTTTCCTCGCCTGACGACGGGTTTCCACCGCGGAACGGCTGCGTGGGGCGGCCGCGGCGCCCGCGGCGTCGAGGTCGCGGCCGGCTCGGCCTCGGGGCCGAGAGCCCCGGACGCCGTCGCCCCCCTCCCTGTGTCACATGCCTGTCATCCATGCGTCATAGACCCGTCCCCGAAAGATCCCGGGCAGCGGCGGTCGTGCCGATCTCCGCGCCCTCATTCGGAGACGGACCCTCATGTCGAAGATCCACCTCGTCGCCGCCGCCGTCGCGCTTCTCGGCACCTTCACCGTGCCGGCCGGCGCCGGCGACTTCACCGGCGCCGGCGCCACCTTCCCGGCGCCCGTCTATGCCGCCTGGGGCGCCGACTACAAGGCGAAGTCCGGTTCGGGCCTGAACTATCAGGCGATCGGTTCGGGCGGCGGCCAGACCCAGATCCTCAACCGCACCGTCGATTTCGGCGCCTCCGACGCGCCGATGGCGGCGGAGAAGCTCGAGTCCGGCAAGCTGCTGCAGTTCCCCACCGTGATCGGCGCCGTGGTTCCGATCGTCAATCTCGAAGGCATCAAGGCCGACCAGTTGACCCTCACCGGCTCGGTGCTCGCCGACATCTACCTCGGCAAGATCACCAAGTGGAACGACCCGGCGATCGCCAAGCTCAACCCGGGCGTCACCCTGCCGACGCTCGACATCGTCCCGACCTACCGCTCGGACGGCTCCGGCACCACCTACGTCTTCGTCGACTACCTCGCCACCATCTCCCCGGAGTGGAAGAGCTCGGTCGGTGTCGCCACCTCGGTGAAGTGGCCGACGGGCAACGGCGCCAAGGGCAACGACGGCGTCGCCGGCGGCGTCAAGAACTCCAAGGGCTCGATCGGCTACGTCGAATACGTCTACGCCGCCGCCAACAACCTGACCACGGCGAAGCTGGTCAACAAGGCCGGCAAGCCCGTCGCTCCGTCGGTCCCCGCCTTCCAGACCGCGGCCGCCACCGCCGACTGGGCCGGCGCCAAGAACTTCGCAGCCTCGATGATCGACACCGCGGGTGAAACCGCTTGGCCGATCACCTCGGCGACCTTCGCCCTGCTGCCGAAGGACCCCAAGGACGCCGCCGCCTCGCTCGAGGTGATGAAGTTCTTCGACTGGGCCTACACCGACGGCGGTCCGATCGCCGAGAAGCTGCACTACATCCCGCTGCCGAGCGCGGTGCAGGCTTCGGTCCGCGCCGCCTGGAAGGCCGAGATCAAGGACGCCTCCGGCGCCGCCATCTGGAAGTGATCCGAACCGACGTCGTCATCCTCCGTGGGGCCAACGGTCCCACGGAGGATGACGCGCGATGGTCTCACGACTGGGGAACGACGATCGTGACCGTGGAAACCTCCGCCGCCCTGCCGCCCGGCCACCTCGCCGCCCGTCCGCTGGCGACGGCGGGACATGCCGACCGCGCCGAAGCGCCCTTCCGCATCGCGCTGACCGCCGCCGCCGTCCTGGTGCTGGTGCTGCTCGGTGCCATCGTCGTGCTGCTGTTCAACGGCGGCTTTCCGGTACTGGTCCGCTTCGGCCTGTCCTTCTTCGTCTCCACCGACTGGAACCCGGTGACGGAGAACTACGGTGCGGCGGTGATGCTCTACGGCACGCTGGTCACCTCCGCCCTGGCGCTGCTCATCGCTTTCCCGACCTCGCTCGGCATCGCTCTCTTCCTCACCGAAGTGGCGCCCGAGCAGCTGCGCCGACCGATCGGCACGGCGATCCAGCTCCTCGCCGCGGTGCCCTCGATCATCTACGGCATGTGGGGCTTCTTCGTCGTGGTGCCGCTGATGTCTGCGCACGTCCAGCCGCTGCTGAAGGCGGTGTTCGGCCCGATCCCGTTGATCGGCGCCCTCTTTTCCGGTGCCCCCGCCGGCACCGGCATCCTCACCGCCGGCCTGATTCTGGCGCTGATGATCATGCCCTTCATCACCGCCATGTTCGTCGAGATCTTCTCCTCGGTGCCGCCGGTGCTGAAGGAGGCCGCCTACGGCGTCGGCGCCACGACGACCGAGGTGTTCCGGGCGGTGACCGTCCCCTACGGGCGATCGGCGCTGGTCGGCGCGGTGATGCTCGGCCTCGGCCGCGCACTGGGCGAGACCATGGCAGTGACCTTCGTCATCGGCAACGCCAACCGCATCGCCGCGTCGCTCTATTCACCGGGCGCCTCGATCGCCTCGACCATCGCCAACGAATTCCCCGAGGCCGGTCCCGGTTCGATCAAGCTCAATGCTCTGCTCGAGCTCGGCTTTTCGCTCTTCGTCATCTCCTTCCTGGTGCTCGCCCTGGCGCGCTTCCTGGTTCGCAACCGCCTGGAGGCCTGATCGTGACGCAGCTCGAACGCCGCCTCCTCGCCGATCGCGTCTGGAAGATCGTCGCCTCGACGCTCGCCGGATTGGCGATCCTACTCCTCGCCTGGATCCTGTGGACCGTCGTCTGGCGCGGCGCCACGGCGCTGTCGCTCACCGTCTTCACCGCGCCGACCATGCCGCCCGGACGTGGCGGTGGCCTCGCCAACACCATCGTCGGCTCGCTCGTCCAGGTGACCATCGGTCTGGTGATCGCCGCCCCGATAGGCCTCCTCGCCGGCACCTGGCTCGCCGAGGTCGGTCGCGGCCGGCTCGCCGACGCGGTGCGTTTCGTCAACGACGTGCTGCTCTCCGCACCCTCGATCCTGATCGGCTTGTTCGTCTACGAGTTGCTGGTCCGCCCGTTCGGCGGCTTCTCCGGGTTCGCCGGTTCGGCGGCGCTCGCGGTGCTGATCCTGCCGGTGGTGGTCCGCGCCACCGAGGACATGATGCGGCTGGTGCCGGGATCCTTGCGCGAGGCCGCCTTCGCTCTCGGCGCTTCGCGCCGCGAGGTGGTGACGCAGGTTCTGTGGCGGGCCGCGCGGACCGGTATCGTCACCGGCGTCCTCCTGGCGATCGCCCGCGCCGCCGGCGAGACCGCGCCGCTGCTCTTCACCTCGCTCGGTAATCTCGGCTGGTCGTTCGCCTTGACCAAGCCGATGGCCAGCCTGCCGGTCACCATCTACCAGTACGCCGGAAGCCCCTTCGACGAATGGGTGGCGCTCGCCTGGGCCGGAGCCCTGGTGATCACCGTCGGCGTCCTCGCGCTCAACATCCTGTCTCGCGTCGTCCTGGCGCCGCGCGGAAAGGCTTCACGATGAACATCGAGCTCTCCGAAATGTCCGAGCAGTTCCGCCAGCGCCGTGCCGACCTCGGCGATCCCGGCGAGACGAAGACCAAGATCTCGATCGCTGGTCTCGACTTCTTCTACGGCGACGTGAAGGCGCTGCACGGCATCGACATGAAGATCTCCGAGCGCCGGGTCACCGCCATGATCGGCCCGTCGGGCTGTGGCAAGTCGACCCTGTTGCGTGTCCTCAACCGCATGTACGACCTCTATCCGGGGCAGAAGGCGGTGGGCCGGGTGGAGCTCGACGGCGAGGACATCCTCTCGCCCGACGTGCCGGCCGCCGCCCTGCGCCGCCGCGTCGGCATGGTCTTCCAGAAGCCGACGCCCTTCCCGATGTCGATCCGCGACAACATCGCCTACGGCATACGCCTCGGCGAGAAGGTCTCGAAGTCGGAACTCGACGATCGCATCGAGTGGTCGCTGAGCAAGGCGGCACTGTGGAACGAGGTCAAGGATCGCCTCCACACCTCGGCGACAGGGCTCTCCGGCGGTCAGCAGCAGCGCCTGTGCATCGCCCGCACGGTCGCGGTGAAACCCGACGTGGTGCTGCTCGACGAACCTACCTCGGCGCTCGATCCGATCTCCACCGCCCGCATCGAGGAACTGATCGACGAACTCAAGTCCGAGTTCACCATCGTCATCGTCACCCACAACATGCAGCAGGCGGCGCGCTGTTCGGACATGACCGGCTTCTTCCTGCTCGGCAAGCTGATCGAATTCGGCGAGACCGCCGGCATCTTCACCAACCCGAAGGACGAGCGCACCCAGGACTACATCACCGGCCGCTTCGGCTGATCGATCGGTCCCGTGGACAGGAGAAGGGCGCGACCGGGAAACCCGGGTCGCGCCCATCTCGTTTCTCGCGGGTCGGAACTTCACCCGGCCCAGGCGGCCTCGAGCGCGGCGAGGTCGAGCCTGGTCATCGGGATGAGCGCCTTCATCACCCGCGCCGCCCGCTCGGGATCGTCGCTTCCCATCAGCCGTGGCATGGCGCTCGGCACCACCTGCCAGGAGACGCCGAAGCGGTCCTTCAGCCAACCGCAGCGTTGCGCCGCGGGGTCACCGCCTTCCGTCAGGCGGCCCCAGTAGTGGTCGATCTCCGCCTGGGTGTCGCAGTGGACCTGGAAGGAGATCGCAGGGGAATGTGTGAACTGCGGTCCGCCGTTGAGCGCCACGAACTCCTGGCCGGCGATGCGGAAGGTGACGACCATCGGCGTCCCCGCACGGCCCTGGTGGGCGGCGAAGTCGCTCTCGGGATAATCGGCACCACCTTCGATCTCGCCGCCGAAGACCGAGACGTAGAAGCGCGCCGCCTCTTCGGCCCGACGATCGAACCACAGACAGGTGGTGAGGCGGACGAGGTCGGCCATGGTGCGGCTCCGGAGGGTGCGGGGCAGGGATGGAGCTGCGAGGGTCGCGGTGCCTCAGCCGCGCGCTTCCAGGGCGGCCATCACCTCGGCCTCGTCGTGCCGTTCGTCGGTGACACCCTTCTCGGCGAAGGTCGGATCCATCCAGGCGATCTCCCAGACGTGACCGTCGAGATCGTCGAAGGCGCGCATGTACATGAAGCCCATGTCCATCGCCGAGCGATCCTCGCGTCCGCCCGCCGTCACGGCTGCGTCGACCAGACGGTCGACCGCCTCGCGGCTCTCCATCGACAGACAGTTGCGCACCTCCGTCACAGCATGGGCGTCCGCCGTCGGCTTGGTGCAGAAGGTGGCGAAGAAGGGTCGGGTCAGCAGCATGACGACGATGAGTTCGGAGATGACGATCGACGTCGCCTTGTCGTCGCTGAACCGCGGATCGACGGCGTAGCCGAGCGCGAGATAGAACGCCTTCGCCGCTTCGAGGTCGGCGACCGGCAGGTTCACGAAGATCATCTGCGCCATGATATTCTCCCCGGATCCGGCATCCGTATCATTCCGATATCGAATACTCCTATTTTAGGACTATTGTGTTGTCAATCTTCGGGAAGGTGGTCACGAAGCGGAGGAGCGTGTGGCGGAGCGTCCGAACCGACGGCGTTACGACGACGGCTGCGCCGCCGCCCATGCGTTGGATCTGATCGGCGAGCGCTGGGCGCTGCTCGTGGCGCGCGAGCTCATGCTCGGGCCGCGGCGGTTCACCGACCTCAAGGCGGCGCTGCCCGGCATCTCGCCCAACGTCCTCACCCAACGGCTCGAAGAGATGGAGGCCGCCGCCATCCTCACCCGCCGCCGTCTGCCACCGCCGACCGCCACCGCCGTCTACGAACTGACCGAGTGGGGCCACGAGCTCGAGCCGCTGGTCCAGGGCATCGGCCGCTGGGCGGCCCGGTCACCGACGCTCGCCCCGGGCAAGCCGATGAGCATCGCCTCGGTGGTCCTGTCGTTCCGCACCATGTTCGATCCCGAACGTGCCGGCGATCTCGATGCGGTGATCGATCTGGTCTTCGGCGTCGAGAGCTTCGTCGCCCGCGTCGCCGGCGGGTCCTTCTCGATCGTACCAGGGCGTTCGACCCGGCCCGACGCCGTGGTGACCTGCGATCGCAACACGTTGGCGGCGATGGTCTACGCCGGCCGTCCGCTCGACGCGGCGATCGACGCCGGTGACGTCGCCGCCACCGGCGATCTCGACGTCGTGCGACGCTTCACCGGCCTCTTCCCGTTGCCGCCTCGCGCGCCGGCGATCGAGGATCTCGGCTGAGCTCCGGGCGCATCGACGATTCGGATCATTCGCCGGCCGATGGAACGGCGCCGGCGGCGGCGCCTCGCGCCACCGCGAGATCGGCGAGCGCGTGCCGGACGATCTCGACGCCGCCGTGGATCGCGAGGCCGGCGATCACCGCCGCCACGGCGAAGTCCGGCCAGCCGGTGCCCGATCCGAAGACGCCGGCCGCCGCCGCCATCACCGCCAGATTGCCGATCGCATCGTTGCGCGAGCAGATCCACACCGACCGCATGTTGGCGTCACCGGCGCGGAAGCGATAGAGCATCGCCGCCACCCCGGCATTGGCCAGGAGTGCGGCGAAGCCGACGAGGCCCATCACCTCCGCCCGTGGCAGGGTGCCGGAGACGGCGTACCAGACTGTGGAACCGATGACCCAGACGCCGAGGGCGCCGAGGCCGATGCCCTTGACCAGTGCGGCTCGTGCCCGCCAGGCGAGACCGAGTCCGACGACACCGATGGCGATGCCGTAGTTGATCGCATCGCCGAGGAAATCGAGTGCGTCGGCCTGCAGCGCCGAAGATCCGGCCGCCAGACCGGCGACGATTTCGGCGGCGAACATGCCGGCATTGACCACGAGCGCGATCCACAGCGCCCGCCGCCACTTCGGATCGTCGTTTGCCGCGGCGCGCGACGAGGCGCATCCGCCTTCGCAGGAACAGGCCATGATCGTATCTCCGCCCGGGACCGGCGCGCGGCGGCTTCGCGCGCCCGGTCGGCATCCGACGAATCCGAGGGCGCAGAACGGCCGCGTTCCGGCATATGATGCACCGAAGTCACCGATCTCGGGAGTCCCGCATGAAGTTCCTCGTCCTCGGCCTCGCCCTCTTCATCTCGGTCCACACCATCCCGATGGTGGCGTCGCTACGCGGCGCCCTCGTCGCCCGCCTCGGCGAGAACCGCTGGCGCGGCGTCCACACGCTGCTTTCCGCCGTCGGGCTCGGCCTGATCATCTGGGGTTTCGGTCAGGCGCGGTGGGAGGGGGCGCCCGTCTGGTTCGAGAACCAGAAGGGCATGCGCCATGCGACCCTCCTGGTGCTGGTGCCGGTCTTCCCGCTGCTCTTCGCCGCCTATCTGCCCGGATGGATCAAGGCCCGCGTCGTCCATCCGATGTTGACCGCGACCATCCTGTGGGCGGTCGGCCATCTCCTCTACGTCGGCTCCGCTCCGGCGGTCACCCTCTTCGCCGCTTTCGCGGTGTGGGCGCTCGCCGACCGGCTGTCTCTGGCGCGCCGCGAGCCGCGCCCTGCCGAGGTGCCGAGCTTCGGCCGCAACGATGTCGTCGCCGTCGTCCTCGGCCTCACGGTCTATGGTCTTTTCGTCTGGAAGGCCCACCTGTGGCTGATCGGTGTCTCGCCGCTCGGCTGACCGGCCGACTGTGACCGTGGCGCACCTCTGCCGCAAAAAGGCGCCGATTGGTCGCCATGAGCGGGAGGCCGAGCGCATCTCGTCGCGGCTTTCCCGCCGCCGCCCCTTTGCGGGCGGACGAGGGAACCGCTATGGTGCGCCGCATCCGGCAAGCTGCGGCTTCGCCGGAGCTTTCGTGTCGTGCCCGGGGAACGCGGCCGGCGGGAATTCAATCTCGATCGTCATGGCGCTCGCGCCGTGCGTCGCCGGCCCGGTGGGCGGAGTTCGATGGCCGACATCTTCAACGAAATCGACGAGGAACTGAGAAACGAGCAGATCCGCAAACTGTGGGATCGCTACGGGGTTCTGGTTCTGGCGATGGCGGTGGCCATCGTCGTCGTCGTCGCCGGCTGGCGGGGCTACGAGTATTGGCGGCTGCTGCAGTCGCGCGCTCAGGGCGACGCCTTCGCCGCCGCCACGCGCAACGTCCGTGCCGGCGAACTCGATCGCGGGCTGGACGCGCTTCAAGGTCTCGTCGCGACCGGATCGGGCGGCTATCCCGCCCTCTCCGGCCTGCGCGCCGCCGCCACGCTCGCCGCCAAGGGCGACACCGCCGCGGCGATCAAGGCTTTCGACGCCCTCGCCGCCAAGTCGACAGCCGAGCCGCTCCTCGCCGAGGTCGCCCGCGTCCGAGCCGCCTACCTCGCGCTCGACGTCGAGGAACGCCCGGCCGTCGAGGCACGAGCCGCGCCGCTGGCGGCGCCCGGCAAGCCGTTCCGCCACGCCGCCCGCGAGATCCTGGCTCTCTCCGCCTGGAAGGCGGGTGACATCGCCGGTACCACCCGGTGGATCGAACAGGTCGACGCCGACCCACAGACGCCGCGTGATCTCGCCGATCGCATCGCCGTATTGAGCGCCCTGGTTCGGGGCACCGCCGCCACTGGAAAGGCCGAGTGATGTCGAAGTATCTGCGACTGGCGCTGATCGCGGCCCTCACGCTTCCCGCGGTCGGCTGCTCCTCCACCGACGACATCCAGGACGCCATGTCGGCGATCAACCCCTTCGGCGATTCGAAGAAGCCGTTGCCGGGCGAGCGCCAGGCGGTGATGTCCGACATCGCTCCCGGCCAGTTGGCCAAGAACAAGCCGGTGGCTCTGCCCGGTCCTCGGGCGCTGTCGAACTGGACGGGTGTCGGCGGTCCGGCCGGCAATGCCGCCGGTCACGTCGCTCTCGACGGCTCCGGCGCCACCCGGGTGTGGTCGACCCGCGCCGCCGAAACCGGCACCGGGGGGATGTTGCGGGGCGACGTCCGCGCTTTCGCCGGCCCGGTCGCCGCCGGGGGACGCGCCTTCGTGCTCGACCCGGCCGGCAACGTCTCCGCCGTGTCGCTGTCGGGCGGCACCTCGTGGCGCGTCGCTCTACGCCCGACCGACATCGACGAACCGGCGACCACCGGTGGTCTCGCCACCGACGGATCGCGCGTCTTCGCCGCCACGGCCTACGGCAAGATGGTCGCGCTCGACGCCGATTCGGGCGGCGTTGTGTGGGAGGCCAAGCTCCCCGAGCCGGCGCGCAGCGCCCCGACCGTCGCCGATGGCCGCGTCTTCGTCGTCACCCAGGCGAGCACCGTCGCCGCCTACAATGCCGCCGACGGCTCCGAAGCCTGGACCTGGCGCGGTGTGCCCGAGATCGGCAACCTCTTGTCCTCCGCCAACCCGGCGGTGGTCGGCGGCACCGTCGTCGTACCCTTCACCTCCGGTGAACTGGTGGCGCTCGACGCCAAGTCGGGCAAGCCGGTGTGGAACGACACGTTGGCGCGTGCCTCCCGTAGCTTCGCCGTTTCCGGCCTCGCCACCATCGCGGCGAGCCCGGTCGTCGCCGACGGCGTCGTCTACGCCACCGGCGTCGGCTCACGCACCGTGGCGATCGAGCTGAAGTCCGGCGCCCGCCTGTGGGACATCGCCTTCGGCTCCGCCCACACTCCTGCCGTCGCCGGCAACGCGCTCTTCCTCGTCGACCTCGACGACAACCTGACCGCACTCGACCGCAAGACCGGCGAGGTCCTGTGGGCGACGCATCTGCCGGTCACCAAGACCAAGAAGAAGCGGACCCACTGGGCCGGGCCGGTGCTCGCCGGAGGCGCGCTGTGGCTCGTCTCCAACGAAGGCGGCATGATCGGCGTCGAACCGACTTCGGGTCGTGTCACCTCGACTCGCGACGGTCAGGAACCGGCGATGATCTCGCCGATCGCCGTCTCGGGAAAGCTTCTGGTGCTGACGGCGAACGGTAATCTCGCCGCCTACGAGTGAGCCATGCCCGCCACCGTCGTCATCGTCGGCCGGCCGAACGTCGGCAAGTCGACGCTCTTCAATCGCCTCGTCGGCAAGAAGCTGGCGTTGGTCGACGACACGCCCGGCGTCACGCGTGACCGCCGGCCGGGTGAGGCCAAGCTCGGCGATCTGAGCTTCACCATCGTCGACACCGCCGGCCTCGAGGAGGCCGAGGCGGAAAGCCTGTCGGGGCGGATGCGTGCCCAGACGGAGGAAGCGATCCGTCAGGCCGACGTCGTCCTCTTCGTCATCGACGCCCGCTCCGGTCTCCTGCCGATCGATCGCTCCTTCGCCGACCTCCTGCGCCGCGTCGAAGTGCCGGTGATCCTCGTCGCCAACAAGGCCGAGGGCCGCCTCGGCGAGGCGGGCGCCTACGAGGCCTATGAACTCGGCTTCGGCGACCCCGTCGCCATCTCCGCCGAACACGGCGAGGGCCTCGCCGATCTCCATGCCGCGCTCGCGCCGCACGTCGACGCCTTCGCCGACGACGAGGCCGAAGCCGACGTCGCCGTCGCGCCCGACGCCGACATCTCGGAGGACGACGAAGCGGCGGCCGAGGCCGCGGCAGAAGCCAAGCGTCGAACGCTGCCGTTGCGTGTCGCCGTCACCGGCCGCCCGAACGCCGGCAAGTCGACGCTGATCAACAGCCTGATCGGCGAGGACCGGATGCTCACCGGCCCCGAGGCCGGCATCACCCGTGACAGTATCTCGGTCGACTGGGAATGGCGCGGCCGCAAGGTCAAGCTCTTCGACACCGC
>CALMFH010000064.1 GCA_937864925.1 uncultured Alphaproteobacteria bacterium
GGCGGGCTTCCCGCCGGCGCTGGGCGCGGCGATCACCGTCGGCGCGCCCGGCTTCGGCGCCTGCTGAGCCTAAGCCGCGACCGGCGCGAGCACCAGGACCGCGGCCGCGGCGACGCCGGCGAGGACGCGGCGGGAGAAGAAGTAAGCGGTCATCGTCGGATCCTCGCTGGAGTCTTCGTCGTGGAAGGGTCGACGATTCGCCGGCCCTCCCTGTCTGTTCGGCGGGTGCTACCCCACCATCGTGGCGGAACGGCGATGCCGGCGGTCACTCGCCCTCGCCCACCAGGATCTCGCGTTTGCCGGCATGGTTGGCCGGCCCGACCAGCCCCTCGCGCTCCATCCGCTCGATCAGCGAGGCGGCGCGGTTGTAGCCGATCTGCAGGCGGCGCTGGATGTAGGAGGTCGAGGCCTTGCGATCGCGTAGCACCAGCGCCACCGCCTTGTCGTAGAGATCGGCCGATTCCTCCAGCCCCCCCATCTCGTCGCCGGGAACCGCCTCGTCCTCTTCCGCCGTGATCGCCTCGAGATACTGGGGCGCCCCCTGCTTCTTCAGGTGCGCCACGATCTTCTCCACCTCCTCGTCGGAGATGAAGGGCCCGTGGACACGCTGGATGCGGCCGCCCCCGGCCATGAACAGCATGTCGCCCTGACCGAGCAGTTGCTCGGCCCCCTGTTCGCCGAGGATGGTGCGACTGTCGATCTTGGAGGTGACCTGGAAGGAGATGCGGGTCGGGAAGTTGGCCTTGATCGTACCTGTGATGACGTCGACCGACGGTCGCTGCGTCGCCATGACGATGTGGATGCCGGCGGCGCGCGCCATCTGGGCGAGACGTTGGATCGCTCCTTCGATCTCCTTGCCGGCCACCATCATCAGATCTGCCATCTCGTCGACCACGACGACGATGAAGGGCAGCGGCTCGAGCGCCAGCTCCTCCTGCTCGAAGATCGGCTCGCCGGTGGTGCGGTGGAAGCCGGTCTGTACCTCGCGGGTCAACACCTCGCCGCGGGCGTTGGCTTCGGCGACGCGGGCGTTGAAGCCGTCGATGTTGCGCACCCCGAGCTTGGACATCTTGCGATAGCGGTCCTCCATCTCGCGCACCGTCCACTTCAGCGCCACCACCGCCTTCTTCGGGTCGGTGACGACGGGGGTGAGCAGGTGCGGGATGTTGTCGTAGACCGACAGCTCCAGCATCTTCGGGTCGATCATGATCAGCCGGCACTGCTGTGGCGTCAGCCGGTAGAGCAGCGACACCACCATGGTGTTGATCGCCACCGACTTGCCCGATCCGGTGGTGCCGGCGACGAGCAGATGCGGCATCCGGGCGAGATCGGCGATGACCGATTCGCCGCCGATGGTCTTGCCCAGGCAGAAAGCGAGCTTGGCCTTGGTGTGCTCGAAGTCGCGGCTGGAGAGCAACTCGCGCAGATAGACCGTCTCGCGTCGCTGGTTGGGCAGTTCGATGCCGATGACGTTGCGCCCCGGTACCACTGCCACACGCGCCGAAACCGCGCTCATCGAACGGGCGATGTCGTCGGCCAGCCCGATGACGCGGGAGGACTTCACCCCCGGCGCCGGCTCGAGCTCGTAGAGCGTCACCACCGGCCCGGGTCGAACATGGTTGATCTCGCCCTTGATGCCGAAGTCGTCGAGCACGCCTTCGAGCGTGCCGGCGTTGCCCTCGAGGATGTCCTCGGAGAGATCGCGGTCCGGCCCCATCCGCTTCGGTTCGGCGAGCAGCGACAACGGTGGAAACTGCCAGCCGCGCGCCGTCTCGACCACGTCGTCGCGCATTCCGACGTCACGTGCGCCCGGTTTGCCGGGTGTCGGCGGTTTGGCTGCCGGCGTCACCGCGATGCGACGGTCGCCGGCGAGATGAGCCGCCGGACCGCGCGACGACACCTGCGGCGCCGCAACCCGCGGCGCCGGAGCCGGCGCGGACGGAGGTGGTGCCGCGAAATCGGCCTCGAACGGCGGCTCGTCGTCCTCCCGGTGCGGGTCCGGCTGCGGCGCCGGCGGCGGGGCGACCCGGGGCGCGGCCGGACGAGGCGCCGGCGCGAAACCCGGCTCCACCCGTTGGCCGGCCGAACGTGTCCTGAGACCGACGCTCGGGCGCGGCGGCTCGTCGACCGCATCGTCGCGATCGGCACCACGCCGGCGCAGCCGATCGAGGAGTCGGCCGAGCGAGAAGCCGTGGCGACGGGTGTCGAGCATGGAGGAGCGCAGCCCGACGAGCCGCAGCAGGTTGGCGCGCGCCACCATGAAGGCATGGTGGAGATGGGCGAGCGGCATGAAGCCGCCGCGATCGTCGTCCCAGGTCTCGTCGTCGTCCGCCACTTCGGTCGGATCGGGGCCGACCCAGGTGAGCGCTCGCGCATCGGCATAGACCGCGATGCCGCCGAAGCCGGCGATCAGGGCGAAACGGACGATCTCGCCCTCGCCGAAGAGCCGTTCGGGCAGGCGGATCAGCATGTCGCCGATCACTCCGCCGAGCCCGACCGGTAGCGGCCAGCCGGTGGCGAGCGGCAACGCCGCGAATGCGCCGGCGCCGGCGAGCGTGGCGATGGCCCACCACACGGCGAAGCGACGATCGAAGCTGCTCTCCTGCCCGGAGAGCAGGCGCCAACCGATCACCAGGAACGGCGGCAGCATCGTCGCCGAAGCGAGTCCGAAGAGCTGCATCATGAGGTCGGCGATCGAAGCCCCGAAGAAACCGAGCGCGTTGTGGGCGGGCGCCCGCGTCGCGTTGGACAGGCTGGGATCGGCCGCCGACCAGGTGGCGAGCGCCGCCGCCACCGCAGCGAGCCCGGCGATGATGGCGAGCCCGGCCGCACCGCGCAGGTTCCGGGCGAGCAACCGCCGCATGTCCTGAGCGGGAGCCGAACGGGAGGTCACCGAACGTGCCGAACGCATGAGGGAGCGTCCCTTTTCTGTTTCGGTCTCAGCCGAGGGTTTCGACGATGCGGCCGAGCGCTTCTTCCGTCAGCGCCGGTGATTCGACCATGGCGACCCTGAGATAGGCCCCGCCGGGATCGTGTCCGTCGGTGGACGGCCCGCAGAGATAGGCGCCGGGCACGGTGCGCACCCCCGCCTCCCGCCACAGCCGTACCGCCACCGCCACACCACCGCCGAACGCCGACACGTCGAGCCACAGGAAGAAGCCGCCGGGCGGCGTGGCGTAGCCGTAGCGCGCGCCGAGGATGCGCGTCGCCAGATCGAACTTGGCGTCGTAGAGCCGGCGGTTCTCGATCACATGGGCCTCGTCGCCGAAGGCCGCCACCGCCACCGCTTGCACCGGTCCCGGCACCTGAGGCGCCGCCATGTTGCGGAACCCCACCCAGGTCCGCAGGAACTCCGGGTCGCCGGCGGCGAAGCCGCAGCGCAGCCCCGGCAGGTTCGATCGCTTCGACAGCGAATTGAAGGTCACCACACGGGCGAGCCCGGCGCCGAGATCGTGCGCCGCCGCGAGCACGCCGACCGGCGCGGCGTCACCGCGGTAGATCTCCGAGTAGCACTCGTCGGCGAACAGCATGAAGTCGTACGCCCGTGCGATCTCGATCACCCGCCGCCAGGCGGCCCGGCTCGCCACCGCGCCCTGCGGATTGGCGGGTGAGGCGTAGTAGAGCGCCACCGCCCGTGCCAGAAGGTCGGCGGGAAGCGCATCGAGATCGGGCAGGAAACCGGTTTCTCGGCCGGCGTCGATCAGCACCGGCTCGCAACCCGCCGCCACCGCGCCGGCGGCATAGGCCTGGTAGAACGGATTGGGCAGCAGAATCACCGGGCGCATCGTCGCCTTGGTCGACCGCCGCTTCGCCTCCAACGCGGCGAAGAACAGGCCCTCGCGCGAACCGTTGAGCGGCAGTACGCCGTGTTCCGGGTCGACCGCCCCGGTGAGCCCGTGGCGCCGATCGAGCCAACCCGCCACCGCTCGGCGGAAGCCGTCGCTGCCCTTGATCGCCGGATAGCGGCCGAACCCTTCGATCTCGCGGGCGAGTACCGGTCCGACGAAGCCGGGGACCGGATGGCGCGGCTCACCGACCGTCAGATTGATCGGCGCGCGTCCCGGGTCGATCGGCGCCAACAGGTCGGCGAGCCGTTGGAACGGTGACACGAAGGCCGTCGGCGCCGCCTCGGCGGCCGGGTTCGGAGAAGGGTTGGACGATACGGTCATGGCACTCGGGTCGCGGGTTGTCGGTCCCGAGCCTAGAGGGCGACGGTTAAGGCCCTGTTAACCAAGCGACGCTGCTGCCCTCTCGATCACCCGCTCGCCCGCCGTCGCCGAAAAGAAGACCCCGAACGGCGGACCGTCCGGGGTCGTGAAGTCAGGGAGGATGCGGAAGGGGCCGGCGATGAACCGTCGGCCCCGATTCGTGTCAGTTGTAGGCGCGCTCGCCGTGGGTCGAGATGTCGAGACCCTCGCGCTCGGCCTGCTCGCTGACGCGGACACCGAAGATCGCCTTGATGATGATCAGCGCGACGAGCGAGACGACGCCCGAGACCACCACCGAGGTGCAGACCGCCCACAGCTGAGCGACGACCTGGTCGCCGAGGACGTAGGGCACCATCGTCGTCGTCGCGTCGACTGCGGCGTAGTTGGTGACGCCGACGCCACCGAGAGCCGGGTTGACGAAGACGCCGGTCAGGAGGGCACCGACGATACCGCCGACACCGTGCACGCCGAAGACGTCCAAGCTGTCGTCGTACTTGAACAGGCCCTTGAGCCAGGTGACGGCCCAGAAGCAGATCACACCGGCGGCGATGCCGATGGCGATGGCACCCATCGGGCCGGCGAAGCCCGAGGCCGGGGTGACGGCGACGAGACCGGCGACCGCACCGGAGACACCACCCAGCGCCGAGGCATGACCGCGAGCCAGCCACTCCACGAAGGTCCAGGCCAGAGCCGCAGCGGCGGTGGCGACGATCGTGTTGAGGAAGGCGAGGCCGGTCAGGCCGTTGGCCTCGAGGTTGGAGCCGGCGTTGAAGCCGAACCAGCCGACCCACAGCAGGCAGGCGCCGATGACGGTGAGCGGCAGGTTGTGCGGCGCCATGTTGTCCTTGCCGAGGCCGACGCGCGGCCCGAGGACGATCGCGGCGACGAGGCCCGCGATACCGGCGTTGATGTGCACCACGGTGCCGCCGGCGAAGTCGAGCGCGCTCTTGGCCCACAGGAAACCGCCGGTCGCGGTGACCGCGGCGCCGAACTCGTCGAGCACGGTCTGGATCTTGGCCTTGTCCTCACCCGCCGCGGCGAGCGCTTCGAGGAACTTCTTGGCCGATTCCTCACCGATCGCCGCCTTGAGGGTGTCGAGGTTGGCGGCCGACAGGGTGAAGGCGTCGGGGCCGGCCCAGAACCACACCATGTGGGCGATCGGCAGGTAGGAGAAGGTGAACCAGATGGCCAGGAACAACAGCACCGCACCGAACTTCATGCGCTCGGCGAAGGCGCCGACGATGAGGGCCGGGGTGATGGCGGCGAAGGTCAGCTGGAAGATGACGTAGACGATCTCCGGAATGACCACGCCCTTGGAGAAGGTCGCGGCGTTGGCGAAGGTCATGCCGGCGGTGCCGTCGGGGGTCAGGACACCCTTCAGGAACAGCTTGTCGAAGCCGCCGATGAAGGGGTTCAGCCCTTCCGAGGCATTGGCGGTGAAGGCCAGCGAATAGCCGTAGACCACCCACAGGATGGCGATCAGCGAGAAACCGGCGAACACCTGCATCAGCACCGACAGCACGTTCTTGGAGCGGACGAGACCGCCGTAGAACAGCGCCAGACCGGGGATGGTCATGAGGATGACGAGGGCGGTGGACACGAGCATCCACGAGGTGTCGCCCTTGTTGGGCTCCGGACCGGCGGCGAAAGCCGACGCGGCGGTGAGGGCATAGAGGCCCGCCGCCAAGGAGGCGGTACGAGCGCCTCGAAGGATGGAGAGATCGAACTTCATGTCTTGGTCACTCCCGCGAGGAACTCAGAGCGCTTCGGAATCGGTTTCGCCGGTGCGGATGCGGACCGCCTGGTCGATGCCGTAGACGAAGATCTTGCCGTCGCCGATCTGGCCGGTCTTGGCGGCCGCGGAAATCGCCGCGACGACCTTGTCGACCTGATCGGAACCGACGGCGATCTCGATCTTGATCTTCGGCAGGAAGCTGACCGCGTACTCGGTGCCGCGGTAGATCTCGGTGTGACCCTTCTGGCGGCCGTAGCCCTTCACCTCGGTCACGGTGAGACCCTGAACGCCGATCGCGGTGAGGGCATCGCGCACCTCGTCCAGCTTGAACGGCTTGATGATGGCCATCACGAACTTCATGTGGTGGTTCCCGTTTGCCTGTGCCCGGTGGTGGGCCCTGATCTGACGACTGGAGACGGCGGGCCCGTGGTCCGTCGGCGCCGACCCTTTGGAATCAAGCTTCGTGCCAAGTGCCTCGCGCCTGCGGTAAATCTTTGAAGACGCAGCGGAAAATGAAGACGTTCGATGTGCCCGGGGAATCACCTCGAGCAGCCGCTGCGAAAAATATGTGCAGCGTTGTCACGATTCGTCCCCCACGCCGCGATTCGGCCCCGATTCCTGCCCCGATTTTAGGCAGACGCGCGATCCGGCGGCGACGCGCCGGCGCGCCGCTCGGCGACCGGAAGCGCCGACCGGCGGCCGAATCGCTCCGGCTTCTTACGAGAGGACCGGCGGCAGGTTGTCGCGGTCAGGCCTTCGAGCGCGCCCGTCGAATCAGGCCTTCCTGGGCGGTCGAGACCACCAGCCGGCCGTCCGGGGTGTAGAGCGAGCCACGGCAGAAGCCGCGCCCGCCGCCGGTGTAGGGGCTGTCCTGGGCGTAGAGCAGCCACTCGTCGACCCGGAACGGGGCGTGGAACCACATGGCGTGGTCGAGGCTGGCGAGCTGCAGCTCCTTGTCGAACACGGAGCGACCGTGGGCGAAGAGAGCGGTGTCGAGCAGCGTGAAATCGGAGGTGTAGGCGAGCACCGCCGCGTGTACCGCCGGATCATCGGGCAGCGGCCCGGAGGAGCGCACCCACACCTGCTGGTTCGGCTCGCCCCGATGTCGGCTGAGATAATGGGCGAAATCGACCGGACGCATCTCGATCGGCCGTTCACGTTCCCAGTAGTGGCGGACGTTGGGCGGCGCCTTTTCCAGGAATTTCTCCTTGAGCTCCGCCTCCCCCGGCAGCCCGTCCGGCGACACGGTCTCCGGCATCGGCATCTGGTGTTCGAAGCCGTCCTCGCGACGGTGGAAGGAAGCCTCCATCGAGAAGATCGCGGCGCCGTGCTGGATGCCGCGAACCCGCCGCGTGGTGAAGGAACCGCCATCGCGAATCCGATCGACCTCGTAGATGATCGGCACCGACGGATCGCCCGGCCGCATGAAGTAGCCGTGCAGCGAATGTACCGGCCGATCCGTCACCGTACGTGTCGCCGCCACCAGCGCCTGGGCGATCACCTGCCCGCCGAAAACCCGCTGCCAGCCGGCCTGAGGACTGCGACCGCGGAAGAGATCGACTTCGAGTCTCTCGAGATCGAGGATCTGCAACAACTGGGCGACGGCCGACATGGGCGAGTCCCGAAATCAGGTGGACGAATAGGGAAGATCCCTGCCGCAACCTGCGCCGACCGGGACGGCGCCGTCAAGCCGGACGGCGCAGCGCTCGGTGGCCTTCGCCGCCGACCCGGTCTATGAGTGGAACGATCGGTCACGCCGCCGCGGACCGCCGAAGCGAGGGATCGAGGCTCATGTCGCGTCAGTTCGATGTCGTCGTCGCCGGTGGCGGCCATGTCGGCGCTTCCCTCGCACTCGCTCTGAAGCAGGCCGATCCGCGCGTATCGGTCTCCGTGGTCGATCCGACCCCGTCGGTGGCCGGCCCCGATGCCCGTGCCTCGGCGATCGCCGCAGCGGCGCGCCGAATGCTCGAACGACTCGGCGTCTGGGGCACGATCGCCCCCCACGCCCAGCCGATCGTCGACATGATCGTCACCGATTCGCGCCTCGACGACGCGGTCCGGCCGGTGTTCCTCACCTTCGACGGGGCCCTGTCGACCGGCGAGCCCTTCGCCCACATGGTGCCGAATTCGGTGATGGTCGATGCCCTCCTGGCCGCCGCCCGTGACCTCGGTGTCGCGGTGCTGATGCCCGAGCGAGTCGTCGGTTTCGACGTCGGCGACACCCGCGTCGACATCCGTCTCGGCTCCGGCGAGACCCTCGCCGCCGGCCTCCTCGTCGCCGCCGACGGGGTACGCTCGAAATTGCGCGACCTCGCCGGCATCGGCGTGGTGCGCTGGGACTACGGCCAGTCCGGCATCGTCACCACCGTCGCTCACGAACGCCCGCACGGCGGCCGCGCCGAGGAGCATTTCCTGCCCTCCGGCCCCTTCGCCATCCTGCCGCTCATCGACGATGCGGCGGGCCGCCATCGCTCCTCCTTGGTGTGGAGCGAGAAGACCGCCACCGCCGACCGTCTGGTGCAGGGTGACGACTTCACCTTCGGCCTCGAACTCGAGCGCCGCTTCGGTCGTCATCTCGGCGGGCTCGAACCGCTGGCACGGCCGAAGGCCTTCCCGCTCGGTCTGACGCTCGCCCGAGACTTCGTCCGCCCGCGCTTCGCTCTGGTCGGCGACGCGGCCCACGGCATCCACCCGATCGCCGGCCAGGGCCTCAACATGGGCTTCCGCGACGTCGCCGCCCTCGCCGAGGTGATCGTCGAAGCCCGTCGCATCGGTCTCGATCCGGGTCGCATCGACGTGCTCGAACGTTACCAGCGCTGGCGCCGGTTCGACGCGGTCGAGATGGGCATCGTCACCGACGTGCTCAACCGCCTCTTTTCCAACGACCTCGGCCCGCTGCGGGCGCTGCGCGACTTCGGCCTCGGCGTCGTCGACCGCCTCGCCGGCCTCAAGGCGCGCTTCATCGGCGAAGCCGCCGGGATCGGTGGTTCGATCCCGCGCCTGCTGCGCGGCGAAGCGATCTGACGCCGACCGCCGCCGCAAACCTGGCTGAACGGCCGATTAACGTCGATCTCAGCGACGGTTCACGGCGGACCCTGCACCATCGCGTCATCGAATACGGGGACGAAGGCGCTGCCGCCCGTCACCTCGATCCGACGTTCCGCCTCGAGAGGAGGGTGTACCCCATGTGGAAGAAGACGCTCCTTGCCCTCGCCACCGTCGCCGCGCTCGCCGGCTTCGGGACGATCGCCGACACCGCACCCGCCGCCGCGCAGGGCATGCACCGGCCGCTGCCGCCGCGGATGCACGCCGCGGCGCCGCGCTTCGCCCCGATGCACGCCGGCCCCCGCCAACTCGCCCCGCGCCACATCGCCCCGCGGTACGCCGGGATGCCCGGCCCGCGGCCGGCGTTCCGTCACGGCCCGCCGCATCGCCGGCATTGGCGCGGCGAGGGTTGGTACACCCCCGGCCTCCTCGTCTACCCGCCGGGCATCTACGCCTACGACGACGGCTACACCACCTGCCGGATCGTGCGGAAGCGTGTCCGCATCGAAACCGACTACGGATGGCGCTGGGGTTGGCGGAAGGTGCGCCGGTGCGTCTGATACCGAGTTCACGGAGTTTCGACCCGTTCGAAACTTCGTGAACGAAGGCGAGCCCGAACGGACGTCGGCCGGTCGGGCCGTAACGCTCATGAAATTCGGACGAGTCCGAATTTCATGAGCCCAGAATGATACCGCGGTGCCGGTGTCGTCGACGACCGGAAGACACGACGGCCGCCCGATGGGCGGCCGTTCGCTTTCGGAGCTTCGGTCCTCGGGTCCGACGGAACCGACCGGAGGTTCACCCGATCACGATGCCGGAACGCGACGCATCGCCTTGTCGATCTCCGGTGACAGCACCTCGCGCAGCGACGTCTCCGACAGCGGCCCGACGAATTTGTAGGTGATGGTGCCGGTGGCGTCGACGACGAAGGTCTCCGGCACACCGTAGACGCCCCAGTCGATCCCGACCCGCCCCTTCTCGTCGGCGCCGATCGCCTTGTAGGGGTTGCCGAGTGCGGCGAGGAAGCGGCGGGCGTTCTCCGGCTGGTCCTTGTAGTTGAGCCCGACGAGGCGAACCCGCGGATCCTTCTCGAGCAGCCCGAGCACCGGATGCTCCTGGCGGCAGGGAACGCACCACGACGCCCAGACGTTGACCACCGTGACCTTGCCCGGCGTCCGCAACTCGGCCGCGGCGAACCCCGGCACCGGCTGGCCGTCTCGGGCGATGCCGTCGAGCGGCGGCAAGGCGAAGTCGGGAACCGGTTTGCCGACCAACGCCGAGGGCAGCTTACGCGGATCGTGACCGCTCTCCAGCTGATAGAGGAAGAGCCCGGCGAGCGCGGCGAAGAAGATCGCCGGCAGGGCGACCAGCAGTCGCCGGCCGCCGGGCCGCGCCACGGCTTCGCCGTCGAGGTCGGTCGGCGTGTCGTTCATGCCCTGTCTCCCTCCGAGGTGGCGGCCGAGCGCCGGCGCACGCCACGGGCTTCGAGTTCGGCGAGCTGGCGACGCTGGCTGCGACCGTCGACGACGATCCACACGAACAGCACGACGACGACCAGGATGGCGATGCCGTAGGCGGCGAGGATGAAGCCGGCGTGGGTTCCGAACATGGTCACTCCGCTCCCGCCGCTTCGATCATCCGCATGGCGCGGATGCGACGTCTGAGGATCTCGTTGCGCATCGCCATCAGATGGAGGACCAGGAACAACAGGGTGAAGGCCGTCGCCATGATCAGCAGCGGAACCAGCATCGACGCGGCGATGGTCGATCCGCCCATCCGGAACACAGACGAGGGCTGATGCAGGGTGTTCCACCAGTCGACCGAGAATTTGATGATCGGAATGTTGACCACCCCGACCAGCGTCAGGATGGCGCTCGCCTTGGCGGCGCGGGCCGGATCCTCGATCGTCTCCTGCAGCGCGATCAGTCCGAGATACATGATGAACAGCACGAGCACCGATGTGAGGCGGGCGTCCCACACCCACCAGGTGCCCCACATCGGCTTGCCCCACAGCGAGCCGGTGGCCAGTGCCAGGAAGGTGAAGGCCGCCCCGATCGGCGCCGCGCATTTGGCCGAGACGTCGGCGAGCGGATGGCGCCATACCAGCGTGCCGAAGGCCGACCCCGCCATGGTCACGTAACAGAACATCGACAGCCACGCGAAAGGCACGTGGATGTACATGATCTTCACCGTCTCGCCCTGCTGGTAGTCGGCCGGAGCGACGAAGACCACCAGATAGAGCCCGACGGCGAAGGTGAGCGCCGTCACCACCGCGAGCCACGGCAACACCGTCGCCGTCAGACCGAGGAAGCGGGTGGGATTGGCATAGTCGATCAGACGCATCGTCTCGTCCCGTGGCGACCGTTCCCGGTCACGATGCGGTCGGACGGCCCCTCGCCCCCCGTTCCCGCGCTCCGCGCCGGCCGGACCCGTTCTAGAGCCCGAGCGCCGCGGCATCAATGAGATCTCTTCGCCGCACGCGCCTTGCGCCGGATCAAGTCGACGTGACCACCGCCTCCGCCGTCAATCGCCGGCATGACGCAACGCCGCCGCACCGGCGATCGGCCCGAGCACCATCGAGAACAGGCCGAGCGCCGCGAGGATCGAGAACGGCGTGGCGAAGGGAACCGGCTCCTGCACCGCCGCCGTCGCCGCCGACACCCCGAAGATCATCACCGGCACGGTGAGCGGCAGCACCAGAATGGCGAGCAGCAAGCCGCCACGCCTGAGACTGACGGTGAGCGCCGCGCCGATCGCCCCGACGAAGGTGAGTGCCGGCGTACCGACGAGGAGGGTCAACGTCGTCGCGCCGATCGCCACCGGCTCCATGTTCATGAACACCGCCAACATCGGCGAGGCGATCACCAACGGCAACCCGGTCGCCGTCCAATGGGCGAGGCACTTGATCAGAACCACCAGTTCGAGCGGCGCCTCGCCCATCAGAACGAGATCGAGACCGCCGTCGTCGCGATCCGCCTGGAACAACCGATCGAGCGACAGCAGCGTCGCCAGCAGAGCGCCGATCCACAGGATCGCCGGGCCGATGCGCGCGAGAAGGTTCAGGTCCGGTCCGACGCCGAAGGGCACGACCGTCACCACGATCAGAAAGAACAGCGCCCCCATCAGGGCGCCGCCACCCACCCGTGTGGCGAGCTTCATCTCGCGGACGAACAGAGCCGAGAGAGCGCTCATGCCGCCTCCACCACGCTCGGACCGAGCCTGAGACTGTCCATCCGCGCGAACGGCAGCGCCAGATGGGTCGCCGCCACCACCAGTCCGCCGCCGTCGAGATGATCGCCGACGACTTCGAGCAGACGCGCCTCCGATGCGGCGTCGAGCGCCGAGGTCGGCTCGTCGAGCAGCCAGATCGGCCGTTTCGTCACCAGGAGACGGGCGAAGGCGAGGCGCCGGCGCTGACCGGCCGAGAGATAGGCCGCCGGCAACGAGGCGAGACGGGCGAGACCGACCCGGGCGAGCGCCTCGAAGACCGTCGCGTCGGCGCTGCCGGTGAAGGCCCGCCAGAAGCCGAGGTTCTCTTCGACCGAGAGCTGCGGTTTGAGCGCGTCCATGTGACCGAAATAGTGGCACTGTTGCGGGATCGTCAGCTCCGGGTCGCCGCCGTCGAGGCCGAGATCGCCGGCGACCGGCCGGAGCAGGCCGGCGATCAGGCGTAGGAGGGTCGATTTGCCGGCGCCGTTCGCCCCGGTCACCACCAGCGCGCTGCCCGCTGCCGCCTCGAACGAGAGATCCGAGAGAACTCGCCGGCCGCCGCGATCGAGCGTCAGGGATCGGCCGAAGAGGCGCTTCACGCTGGTCGACATGCTTCCGCACCACACTCCGACGACATCGGCGGCCCACCGCCGATGTTCTTCTGCCCGCTCTTACAGGAAGTCGTCCCGGGGGGAAACCGCCGTCGCGGCGAGGGGTGACCGGTCGATCGGCCATCCCGCTCCGTCACCTCGTCATCCCCGGCTGAAATTTCGAAACGCTCGCGGCCTTCACCCCGAAGTGACTGGTTCGCGAGCCGAACCCGGGACTATTCTCCCGCCGCGGCACACGTCGTGTCGTCCACGCCGGATCGCGACCGGTGTGCCGCGGGTCCCATCGAACGAGGTCAGACCAGGTGTCGACCGGACGAGGCGTCCTTTCCATCGTCGCAGGCGTCGTCTTCTGCGGGGCCCTCGCAGGAAACACCGCGATCGCCGATGATCGGCGTCCGCGCGCCGTGATCGAGCTGTTCACCAGCCAGGGCTGCGGCAAGTGCCCGCCCGCCGACGCGCTTCTCGGCCGTCTCTCCGCCGACCCGAGCCTCGTCACCCTCACCTATGCCGTCGACTACTGGGACTATCTCGGCTGGAAGGACACCGCGGCACGTCCCGAATTCACTCAGCGCCAACGCGCCTATGCCGAGGCACGGGGTGATCGCGCCGTCTACACGCCGCAGATGGTGATCGACGGCCGCGCCCACGCGGTCGGCAGCGATCGCGACGCCATCGACCGCACCGTCGCCTCGCTCGCCGAGAAGAAGTCCGAACCGGTGGTCGATGTCGACGTCGAGACGACCCGCGATGCGCTCGTCGTCCGCGTCGCCGACGGCCCGGCGACGTCCGAACCGACCCGCGCCACCGTCTGGCTGGTCCGCTACGACCGTCGCCGCACCGTCCCCATCGGTCGCGGCGAGAACTCCGGCAAGACCGTCACCTACACCCATCTGGTCAAGGCGTTGCAACCGATCGGCATGTGGAAGGGCAAGGCGCTGCGCATCGAGCTGCCGCGCCAGGACGGCGCCCACGAATCGGAAGAGGGTTGTGTCGTCCTGCTCCAGGCGGAGACCGAACACGGACCCGGCGCCATCCTCGGCGCTCGTCGGGTCGAACGCCCCGCGTCCTGAACCGCTCAGACCTCGACCAGTTTCGGCTTCTTCTCCAGCACCGCGACGACGCGGGCGAGATCGGCGCCGCGTTTGAGGATGCGCCCGCCCTGGTCGATCACCACATAGGCGCCCTGACGCGCCGCGAGTTTCGGGATCTTCTCGATCCGGTAGAGCGGCGCCTCGGAGGTGCGGCGGAACACCGAGAACACCGCCCGATCGGCGAGATGATCGATGGCGTAGTCGCGCGACTCGCCGCTCGCCACCATTCGCCCGTAGATCTTCAGGATCTCGAAGAGCTCCCGCCGGTCGAAGGTGACGTCTCGGTCCACCTGCGGCCGGCCCAGTCGGATCACCGACGGTTCGACGTCGTCGCCCCCCGGCACGCCGCCGCCCATGCCTTCGCTCAAAGCTCGCCTCCCGAACCGCGTCGTCGAACCGTCATGATCCGATGGAGCGCCGACGCTGGCAAGCGGGGATCGGCAGACCGTTCGCGCCTCCGGCTCGGTTGCCGGGCATCGTCCACTCCGCCAAGATCGGCGACGTCGCGCGGCGTCCACACCGGACCCGATGTCACGCCGAGGTGTCCCCCTTGACGACCCACCGCTCCACCGGTCCGACACCCGCTCCCCGCCTCCTCCGCGTCCGCCGGCGCCCCGGCACGGAGCCGCATCTCGGTCTCCTCGGCGTCGCCGGGTTGACCGTGCCCTGCGCCCTCGGCCGCTCCGGCCTCACCCGCTTCAAACGCGAGGGCGACGGCGCCACCCCGGTCGGCCGCTTCGCCCTGCTCGCCGGACATTGGCGTTCCGATCGCGCCCTACCCCCCGGCGGTCCTCTCACCCTGACTCCGATCCGCGCCGACGACGGCTGGTGCGACGATCCCACCGACGGCCGCTACAACCGACCGGTCCGCCTGCCCTTCGCCGGCTCGCACGAGACGATGCGCCGCGCCGACCATCTCTACGACGTGGTGATCGTCCTCGACGCCAATGTCCGCCGCCGGGCGATCGGTCGCGGCAGCGCCATCTTCTTCCATCTCGCCCGCGAGCGCCTGGAGCCGACAGCCGGCTGCGTCGCGCTTCGCCCCGGCGACATGCGCCGGGTCCTGGCGCGCCTCGGGCGCCACCCGATGATGGTGATCGGTTGAACGACCAGCGTCGCGCGAATCGACGCACCGAACGATCACGATCGGAGTGAATCGAACCGCTCTCGAATCGAAGAATCGCGCCAAGGCCCCCGAGAGTCCCGTGGGCGGGCGTTCGCATCGACCGCACCATACCCTCGGATCACCCTGAAAACGGCCGCTCACGAGTCTCTGAGAGGGTCATTCATTTCGTAGTCGAAATCATTTCGAAGCTGTATCGGTACCCGCGACTCGTTTCGCGAGAGTCACGATTCGATTTTCGGTCGCGTTCCGAAAATGGCACTGCCGACCCGAACATGGGTGGCACCGAGATCGACCGCCGTCTCGAAGTCGGACGACATGCCCATCGACAGTCCGTTCACCCCTGCGTCCTTCGCCAGCTTCGCCAGCAGGGCGAAATGCGGGCCGGGCGCGTCCTCCGCCGGCGGGATGCACATCAGCCCCTCGATCGTCAGGCCATGCAGCTCGCGGCAGCGGGCGACGAAGGCCCCCGCCTCCCGCGGATCGACGCCGGCCTTCTGGAGCTCCGCCCCGGTGTTGACCTGGACGAACAGCCGCGGCCGCCGCCCCTGCTTCGCCATCTCCACGGCGAGGGCCGCGGCGATCTTGTCGCGGTCGACCGTGTGGATCACGTCGAAGAGTTCCACCGCTTCGCCGGCCTTGTTCGATTGCAGCGGCCCGATCAGGTGGAGCTCGAGCCCCCCGGTCTCGGCACGCAGCGTCGGCCACTTCGCCTTCGCCTCCTGCACCCGGTTCTCGCCGAACACCCGCTGCCCCGCCGCGATCACCGGCCGGATCTCCTCGACCGAGAAGGTCTTCGACACCGCCACCAGCGTGACCGATCCCGCCGCCCTGCCGGCGATGCGTTCGGCGCGGGTGATGCGGTTCAGAATCTCGGCGAGTTGGTCGGCGGCGCTCATCGATCGCAGGTCCTCGGTGCGGGGGAACGTGGCCGGCTTACCACGAAGCGGCGCCGATCCGCCACGCACCGTGTCGCGCGGCGCCGGATCGCCGCAGGAATCAGGGGGAAACCATTGACCCACCGGCCGCTTTCTGGTGAAGGTCGGCCCCGACCAGAGACGACGCACCGCCGCGCTTTCCCGACCTCGCGCGGTGGCCGGCGTGACCCGACCCGACGGACGACGAGATCCATGGCTTCCGAGCGCTACAATCCCCGCGAATCCGAACCGAAATGGCAGAAGACCTGGGCCGAGAAGGAGGTCTTCGCCACCGCCAACGACGATCCGCGGCCGAAGTACTACGTGCTCGAGATGTTCCCCTATCCGTCGGGGCGCATCCACATGGGCCACGTGCGCAACTACACCATGGGCGACGTCGTCGCCCGCTACAAGCGCGCCAAAGGCTTCTCGGTGCTCCACCCGATGGGTTGGGACGCCTTCGGTCTGCCGGCCGAGAACGCCGCCATGCAGATGAAGGTGCATCCGGCCAAGTGGACCTACGAGAACATCGCCACCATGCGCAACCAGTTGAAGGCCATGGGCCTTTCCCTCGACTGGAAGCGTGAGGTCGCCACCTGCGCCCCCGACTACTACCGCCACCAACAGAAGATGTTCGTCGACTTCTTCCAAGCCGGTCTCGCCTATCGCCGCGCCTCCAAGGTCAACTGGGACCCGGTCGACATGACCGTGCTCGCCAACGAGCAGGTGATCGACGGCCGCGGTTGGCGCTCCGGCGCGGTGGTCGAGCAGAAGGAACTGGTGCAGTGGTTCCTGAAGATCACCGAATATTCCGACGACCTGCTCTCCGCCCTCGACCGCCTCGATCGCTGGCCCGACAAGGTGCGGCTGATGCAGCGCAACTGGATCGGTAAGTCGACCGGTCTCGAGGTCCGCTTCGAGCTCGCCGCTCCCGGCCCGACCGGGGAGACGACTCTGGAGATCTTCACCACCCGCCCCGACACGCTGTTCGGCGCCTCGTTCCTCGCCATGTCGCCGGATCACCCACTGGCCAGGGCACTGGGCGAGCGCGACCCCGATCTCGCCGCCTTCCAGGACAAATGCCGCCGCATGGGCACCTCGGTCGCCGTGCTCGAGACCGCCGAGAAGGAAGGTTACGACACCGGTTTCCGGGTGAAGCACCCCTTCATCGCCGGCAAGTCGCTGCCGCTGTGGGTGGCGAACTTCATCCTCATGGACTACGGCACCGGCGCCATCTTCGGCTGCCCCGCCCACGACCAACGCGACCTCGACTTCGCACGCAAGTACGGGCTCGAGGTCACCCCCGTGGTGCTGCCGCGCGGCGCCGATCCGAAGACCAACGCGGTCGCGGACATCGCTTTCGACGGTGACGGCACCCTCTACAACTCCGACTTCCTCGACGGTCTCGAGGTCGATGCCGCCTTCGAACTCACCGCCGACAAGCTCGAGGCGCGCATCCTCGACGGTGCGCCGATGGGCCGTCGCCGGGTGAACTTCCGTCTGCGCGACTGGCTGATCTCGCGCCAGCGCTACTGGGGCTGCCCGATCCCGATGATCCACTGCGACGACTGCGGCACCGTGCCCGTCCCCGTCGCCGATCTTCCGGTGCTGCTGCCCGACGACGCCTCCTTCGACCGGCCGGGCAACCCACTCGACCACCATCCGACCTGGAAACACGTCGCCTGCCCGAAGTGCGGCGAGCCCGCCCGGCGCGAAACCGACACCATGGACACCTTCGTCGATTCGTCCTGGTACTTCACCCGCTTCACCGACCCGTGGAACGAAGCGGCGCCGACCACCCCGGACGTGGCGAAGCGCTGGCTGCCGGTCGACCAGTACATCGGCGGCATCGAGCACGCGATCCTGCACCTGCTCTATTCGCGCTTCTTCACCCGCGCCATGAAGGCGACCGGCCACGTCGACCTCGATGAGCCCTTCGCCGGCCTGTTCACGCAAGGAATGGTCGTCCACGAGACCTACAAGGGGCCGGATGGCAAATGGGTGTCGCCGGTCGAGATCGTCGTCGACGAGATCGACGGCAAGCGCGCCGCCCGCATGAAGGACGGCTCCGGCCCGGTGGAGATCGGCTCGATCGAGAAGATGTCGAAGTCGAAGAAGAACACCGTCGACCCCGACGAGATCCTGGCGACCTGGGGCGCCGATACCGCCCGTTGGTTCATGCTTTCCGACAGTCCGCCGGACCGTGACGTCATCTGGACCGAGGCCGGCGTCGAAGGCGCCCACCGCTTCGTCCAGCGCGTCTGGCGCCTGATCGGCGACGGTCTGCCGGCGACCGCCGGCAAGGCGACCGGAGAACGCTCCGCCGCCGCCCTGGCGCTGGCCAAGGCCACCCACAAGACCCTCGCCGCGGTCGAGGACGACATCGAGAAGCTCGGTTTCAATCGCGCCGTCGCCCGCCTCTACGAATTCGCCAACGTCATCGGTCGTGTCGTCGCCACCGTCGAGGCGGTCGCCGCCGATCCGACGCTGGCGGCCGCCCTCGACGAGGCGCTCGACACCCTCGTTCGCCTGATCGCGCCGATGATGCCGCATCTCGCCGAGGAATGCTGGGCCGCGCTCGGCCGCGACGGTCTGGTCTCGGAGGCCGCCTGGCCGGTCGCCGACATGGCGCTGGTCGTCGACGACACGGTCACCCTGCCGATCCAGATCAACGGCAAGAAGCGCGCGGAGTTGACGATAGCCCGGTCGGCGGGCGAGGCTGAGGTCCGCGAAGCGGTGCTCGCTCTCGACGCGGTCAAGGCCGCGCTCGGCGGCAAGGACCCGAAGAAGGTCATCGTCGTACCCTCGAGGATCGTCAATGTCGTCGCCTGATCGGTTCGCTCGCCCCCGCCGCCTCGCCCTCGGCGCCGTTCTCGCTCTCGCCGTGGCCGGCCTCGCCGGCTGCAGCGAAGCGCCGCGCCCGCTCTACGGTCGGGCGACCGCCACCGTCCCGGCGATGCGATCGATCGACGTCGCCGCGGTCCAGGGCCGCGTCGGCCAACAGGTGCGCAACGAGCTGGTCTTCGGCCTACACGGCGGCGCCGGCGATCCCGAGGGCAAGCCGGTCTACCGGCTCGAACTGACGGTGACCTCGATCGACAACGCCGTCGGCGTCGAGCGCTACCGCAACCTTCCGGCCGCCTACGTCGAGCGCATCACCGCCACCTACGCGCTGATCGACATCGCCTCCGGCACCACCGTCACCTCCGGCACCAGCTTCGGCCAGGCGGCTTACGACTATTCGCCGCAGCGCTACGCCAACGTCCGCGCCAAGCGCGACGCCGAGAATCGGGTCGCCACCACGGTCGCCGGCGACATCCGCACCAAGCTCGCGGTGTTCTTCGCCACACGCGGCTGAGGCGGGGAGATTCCGACGACGACCGCCGGCCGGATATCCGATCGCACACGTTTCGAAGGCGAATCATGGTCGCGTTGAAACCGTCGGAGATCGAGCCCTTCGTCCGCCGTCCTTCGGATCGCGCGGCCGTCGTCCTCGTCTACGGTCCCGACGACGGTCTGGTCGCCGAGCGCGCCGGCGCCATCGTCCGCACCGCCGCCGGCAAGGCCGACGACCCGTTCTCGCTGGTCCGCCTCGACGGTGCCGAGATCGTCTCCGACCCCGCCCGTCTGGTCGACGAAGCGACCACCGTCTCGCTCTTCGGCTCGCGCCGGGTGGTCTGGGTGCGCGATTGCGGCGCCCGCACCATCCTTCCCGCCGTCCAACCTCTGCTCGACCGGCCGGACACGGGTTCCCTGGTGGTGATCGAAGCCGGCGATCTCAAGAAGGGCACCGGGCTGCGCAAGAAGGTCGAGGAGCACCCGACCGCCGTCGCCATCCCCTGCTATCCCGACACCGCCCAGGACCTCGCCCGACTCATCGATCAGGAGCTGAAGGAGGCGAAACTCGCTATCGACCGCGACGCCCGCGAAGCGCTCGAAGCGCATCTCGGCGCCGACCGCCTCGCCTCACGCGGTGAATTGCGCAAGCTCTGCCTCTATGTTCACGGCCGGGAGCGCATCACCCTGGCCGATGTCGCCGCGATCGTCGGTGACGCCTCCGCCTTCGCCATGGACGAACTCATCGACGCGGTGGCCGGTGGCGATCTCGCGGAGGCCGACGCCACCCTCGGCAAGCTCGAAGCTTCCGGGACCCCGGCGCCGGTCGCCGGCACCATGCTCATTCGCCATTTCCAGCTGCTGGAACGGGCTCGGGCCGAGATCGGACCCGGCCGCAGCGCCTCCGACGTGGTCGAGCGCCTGCAGCCGCCGGTCTTCTTCCGCCGCCGCCCGGTTCTCGTCCGCCAGCTCGGTCTGTGGTCGAAAGATCGGCTCGCCCGTGCCCTCGATCTCCTCGACGACACCATGCGCGAGAGCCGCGCCAAGCCGCACCTCGCCGGCGCCATCGTTTCGGAAACGATTCTGAAACTCGCTCGCGCCGCATCGGTCGCGGCACGCCGTTGACGAGTCGCGCCGGCGGGGGCTCCGTGGCGTCCGTCGCCTAGCGTCCCGACCTCGGAACGAAAAAGGCGGACCCTCTCGGACCCGCCTTCCCGAATGTCACCCGAGACCGTGCCGATCAGGCGCGTTGCAGGCGCCGGCACACTTCGTCGAGCTGCTCCAACGAGCGATAACGCACCCGGACCTCACCGGAACCGTCCGCCTTGTGATCGATGACCACGGCCAAGCCGAGCGCGTCGGAAAGTGCCTTTTCGAGCGCCGCCGTATCGGCGTCCTTGTCCTTCTTCGGCCGACCGGGCTTCGGCACATCCGCCGGTCGCGGCGTCTGGGCGAGCGCTTCGGCCTGGCGCACCGACAGGCCTTCGTCGACGATCCTGGTCGCCAACGCCTCCGGATTCGCCGCCGCGAGCACCGCACGGGCGTGGCCGGCGGTGATCCGGCCGGAGCGCAGATGCGCCTTGACCGGCTCCGACACCTTGAGTAGGCGCAGGGTGTTGGCGACGTGGCTGCGGCTCTTGCCGATGATCTCGCCGAGATCCTGCTGGGTGTAACCGAATTCCGCGATCAGCTGTTCGTAACCGAAGGCCTCTTCCAGTGGGTTGAGATCGGTGCGCTGGACGTTCTCGATGATCGCCAGCTCCAGCGCCTCCTTGTCGGAGACGTCCTGCACGATCACCGGGATCTCGTGCTGACCGGCGCGCTGCGACGCCCGCCACCGCCGCTCACCGGCGATGATCTCGTAGTGGTTGGCCAGGCCCTTCGCCGGCCGTACCAGGATCGGCTGGACCACGCCCTTCTCGCGGATCGACTTCGCCAACTCGCCGAGATCGGCATCGTCGAAGGCGCGCCGTGGATTGCGCGGATTGGGGTGGATCATCTCGATCGGCACCCGCTTCGATCCCGAGCGCTCCGCCGCCGCGATCTCCGGCTCGGCCATGTCGCCGAGCAGCGCCGCCAATCCGCGTCCGAGCCGTCTGCGTTCTTCCACTGTCGCCTCCCGAGGCCTGCGAGCCGCCGCCGACCCGCCCTGTATCTCTCACGCCCGGACACGTCCGGGCAGACGTCACCGATCGTCCCGAACCCGTCTCACGCTGCCACTTCGGCTCGGATCCGCCGCTCGCGCTGGATGATCTCCGAAGCGAGGCGGAGATAGGCCTGGCTGCCGGCCGACTTCAGGTCGTAGAGCAGCGCCGGCTTGCCGTGCGACGGCGCTTCCGAGATGCGGACATTGCGCGGAATGATCGTGTCGTAGACCGCCGCGCCCATGTGCTGGCGCACGTCCGCCACCACCTGACCGGAGAGGTTGTTGCGCGCGTCGTACATGGTCAGCACGATGCCGTGGATGGTCAGCTCCGGATTGAGCGCCCCCTTGACCTGCTCGACCGTCGAAAGCAGCTGCGACAGGCCCTCCAGCGCGAAGAATTCGCACTGCAACGGCACCAACACCGAATGCGAGGCGGTCATCGCGTTGATGGTCAGGAGATTCAGCGACGGCGGGCAATCGACCAGGACATAGGTGAACCGCGGCCCGTCGTCCTGCGCCGTCTCGATGTAGTCGGCGATCGCCTTGCGCAGCCGGTAGGCGCGATCGGCGGTCGATGCGATCTCCAGCTCGACCCCGAGCAGGTCGAGGGTCGACGGCGCCACCCACAGCCGCGGTACCGCCGTCTCGATCAACACCTCTTCGAGCGTGTTGTCGCCGACCAGAACATCGTAGGTCGAGCGCTTGCGCGACCGCCGATCGATGCCGAGGCCGGTCGAGGCGTTGCCCTGCGGGTCGAGATCGACGATCAGCACCTCCTCGCCGATCGCGGCGAGCGCCGTACCGAGGTTGATCGCGGTCGTGGTCTTGCCGACGCCACCCTTCTGGTTGGCGAGGGCGAGAACGCGGGGCGACTTGGAGAGCTTGGCCATGAACGGCGCTCCATCAGGGCTTTTCACGTGAAACGATCTTGCGGATCTCGACCAACCGGCCCGTCGGATCCGTCTTGCTCTGATGTTCTATCAGATCCAGAGCCCAAGATAGAGTAGCTTCCTTCAGTTCAGCCCCAAAATCTTGTCCTTTGTGGAAAACTGCGACCGCCCCGCGAGCCACCAACGGGGCCGCCCAGGCGCACAGTCGATCGAGGCCGGCAAGGGCTCGCGCCGACACCGCATCGACCGGTTCGATGAAGCCACCGACGAAATCCTCGATCCGCCGATCGTGCACGATCGCCGGCGCGCCGGTCTCCCGCGCCACCGTCCGCAGGAACGCCGCCTTCCCTTTGTTGCTCTCGACCAGATGAACCGCTGCCCCCGGCGTCTCGGCGAGAAGAATCGCCGTCACCAACCCGGGAAAACCGGCGCCGGACCCGAGATCGACCCATCGCCGAGCCTGCGGCAGCAGGGCCCGTGCCTGCGCCGAATCGGCGACATGCCGACTCCAGATCCGCGAGAGGGTGGTGGGCGCCACCAGATTTTGGCTCTTCTGCCATTTCGCCACCAGAGCGACATGGATCTCGAGCCGCTCCCGCGTTTCACGTGAAACCGCGACGATGCCGTCGAGCGCCTCCGGCCCGTCGTCGATGGTCGGCACACTCGTTCTTCTCATCGTACCGCTCCCGAATCGACGATCCCGTCACCCCTGTCCCACGCCACCGCTCATCCTACCCGACGACCCACCTCTCGGCGCTTCCGTCGCGGCAAAATCCACACCGTCGGCTCCACCGTCGCTCTCCGCCCGCCGCCCCTTGCGCACGTGGGCGAGCAACAGCGTCAACGCCGCAGGTGTCATTCCGTCTATGCGTCCCGCCTGCCCCAGGGTCCTCGGACCCACGGCGAGAAGTTTCTGGCGAATCTCGTTCGACAATCCGGGGATCTCGGCGAAATCGAGATCCGGTGGCAGCCGCACCGCCTCTTCACGTCGCAACTCCCCGATGTCCGCCTCCTGCCGTCGCAGGTAGACGGCATAGCGCGCGTCGATTTCGATCTGCTCCCCGACGTCGGCTCTGAGCCGACCGAGTTCCGGCCACACGCCCCGAAGTCGCTCCAGCGACACCTCCGGATAGGCCAGAAGATCGAAGGCCGACCGGCGCACCCCGTCCCGATTGACCGCGATCCCGTGTCGCTCGGCCTCCGACGGCGTCAACGACAACGACCGCACCAGCGCCTCGCCATCGGCGATCGCCGCAGCTTTCGCCGCGAAGACGGCACACCGCCGCGGTCCGACCAACCCGAGATCCGTCCCGATCGGGGTCAACCGCCGATCGGCATTGTCGGCGCGCAGACTGAGACGGTATTCCGACCGCGACGTGAACATCCGATAAGGTTCGGTGATCCCTCGGGTGACCAGATCGTCGATCATCACCCCGAGATAACCGTCACCGCGATCGAACACGTGCAGCGTCGTTCCGGAGGCGAATCGAGCCGCATTGAGGCCCGCGACGAGCCCCTGCGCCGCCGCTTCCTCGTAACCCGTCGTCCCGTTGATCTGCCCCGCGAGGAAAAGCCCCTCCACCCTCTTCACCGCCAGGCTCGGATCGAGTTCGCGCGGATCGACATGATCGTATTCGATCGCGTAGCCCGGTCGGAACAGCTCCACTCGCTCGAGCCCGGGTATCGACCGCAGCATCGCCACCTGTGCGTCCTCGGGGAGCGACGTCGACAGGCCGTTGGGATAGACTGTCGGGTCGTCCAACCCTTCCGGCTCCAGGAAGATCTGATGGCCTTCCCGGTCACCGAAGCGGACGATCTTGTCCTCGATCGACGGGCAATAGCGTGGGCCGCGGCTGTCGATGTGTCCGCCGTACATGGCCGAACGGGAGAGATTGGCGCGGATGATCCGGTGCGTCTCGTCGGTGGTCCGGGTGATCCCGCAGGCGATCTGCGGATTGACGATGCGCTCGGTCAGCGTCGAGAAGGGTACGGGATCGGGATCGGCCTCCTGTCGCTCCACCGAAGTCCAATCGATCGTCCGGCCGTCGAGCCGAGCCGGCGTACCGGTCTTCAATCGTCCGAGCCGTAGACCGAGCCCCGCGAGGCTGTCCGACAACCCCCTCGCCGCGCGGTCGCCGACGCGCCCGCCCGAGGTCTTCTTCTCACCGATGTGCATCAGTCCGTTGAGGAAGGTGCCGGTGGCGATCACCACGGCGCGACAGCCGATCTCGCTCCCGTCGCCGCAGGTGACACCGATGATTCGCCGCCCCTGCCACCTCAGGCTCGTGACCTCCGCTTCGATCACTGCGAGGTTCTCGGTCGCCGCAATCTCCTGCTGCATCGCCTGGGCATAGAGCTTTCGATCCGCCTGCGTCCGCGGTCCCCGAACGGCAGGGCCCTTGCGTCGATTGAGCATCCGGAACTGGATCCCGCCGGCGTCGGCGATCCGTCCCATCAACCCGTCGAGCGCGTCGACCTCCCGCACGAGATGGCCCTTGCCGAGCCCGCCGATCGCCGGATTGCAAGACATCACGCCGATCGTCTCGAAGCGATGGGTGACGAGGACCGTGCGCGCTCCGAGACGCGCCGCCGCCGCCGCCGCTTCGCAGCCGGCGTGACCGCCCCCGATCACCACCACGTCGTTGCGTCTGCCGTCCACATCACCCTCGCTTCCCGATCGCCGATCGGCCCTTCATCCGCCGTCAAGTCCGTCGCATCCCGATCGCCCGCACGACGCGACCCACCCGCGGCGCGGAACATCCGAATCGTACCGGAGTCGAATCGGTGTTTCACGTGAAACAGATTCGATCCGCTTACGAATCGAATCTGTTTCATTTTCCGATGCAGAATTCCCCGAAGATCACGTCGAGCAACTCCTCCACTCCGATCTCCCCGGTGATCCGCCCCAATGCGTCACCGGCACGTCGAAGGTCTTCCGATCTCATCTCAGCGGCCTTTCCCGGTTCGTCCACCGCCCGATCGAGCTCCTTCAGAGCGGTATCGAGATGGCTGCGATGCCGATCGCGGCTCGGCACCCCGACCGCTCCACCGCCACACATCCGTTCCGCCGCTTCCGTCAATTCTCTCGTCAGAGCCTCGAGTCCATCGCCCGTCGTCGTCGATATCGCCATCACTTTCGTTGCGGATTCGAATCGTCTTTCCGAAACCTCCGGACCGAGATCCACCTTCGTCTTGACGATCCAGACCTCCGGATCCCACAAGCCGCCGGCGATGACATCGCCACCCTCGACGTCGGGCGCCTCGAGCCACAACACCAGATCGGCGTCCCGCCCACGTGCCAGGGCGCGGCGCATACCTTCCGCCTCGACCCGCCCGGCGGAACCCCGCAGGCCGGCCGTGTCCACCACCGTCACCGCCCATCCACCGAGATCGAGATGGACTTCGATCAGGTCACGAGTCGTCCCCGCTTCTTCCGTGACGATGGCGACGTCTCGGCGCGCCAATGCGTTCAGCAGACTGGATTTGCCCGCATTGGGCGCACCGAGCAGAACCACTTGGAGACCGTTGCGCACCCGTTCGCCCCGATCGCCGTCCGCCATATGAGCCCGCAACTCCCGCCTGAGCTCGTCCGCCTCGTACCATGCCTCCTCCGCCACCGAGCCCGGCACGTCCTCCTCGTCGGCGAAATCGAAGTCCGCCTCGATCAGCGCTCGAATTCGAACCAGCCGCGCTCGCCACGCACCGTACCGTCGACGGAGCGCCCCTTCCGCCTGACTCATCGCCTGCCGCCGTTGTCCTTCCGTTTCCGCGACGAGAAGATCCGCCAGACCTTCCACTTCCGTGAGGTCGAGCCGCCCGGAGAGAAAAGCCCTCCGGGTGAATTCTCCGGATTCCGCCGGCCGTAGTCCCTCGAAACCTCCGAGCTCCCGGTGGAGCGCTGCGATCACCGCCCGACTGCCGTGCACCTGAAGCTCCGCCATGTCCTCCCCGGTGAAGCTCGCCGGTCCCGGAAACCACGCCACCAGGCCTCGATCGATGGCGATACCGTTGCGATCGCGAATCGACCGCAACGCGAGGTTCCTGGGCGGCGGCAGACTGCCCGTCATCGTTTCGAGAACGAATCGGCAGGCCGGGCCGCTGAGCCGGATCACCGCGACGCCGCTCGGCAGGTTCCCACTCGACAGGGCATAGATCGTCTCCATCCATCCTCCACCCAAACTCTCGTCACGCCGTATCGTCGCTCTATCTTCTCCCCCGGTCCCCTCCCCGGAGTAACCTCGTGCCCCTACCCGCCGCCAATCTTCTCTCCGGCTCGTCGAGCCCCTATCTGCTGCAGCACGCCGCGAACCCGGTGCACTGGCGCCCCTGGGGACCCGAAGCTCTCGCCGAAGCCGCCGCGACCGGCAAGCCGATCCTGCTCTCGGTCGGTTATGCCGCTTGCCACTGGTGCCACGTCATGGCCCACGAGTCCTTCGAGGACCCCGAAGCCGCCGAGGTGATGAACCGGTTGTTCGTGAACATCAAGGTCGATCGCGAAGAACGACCCGACATCGACCAGATCTACATGGCCGCCCTCCATGGCCTCGGCGAACCCGGCGGCTGGCCGCTCACCATGTTCCTCGACCCGGCCGGTCGGCCGTTCTGGGGCGGCACCTATTTCCCCCGCCGCGCCCGCTGGGGCAAGCCGGGCTTCGTCGATCTCATTCGCGAGATCGCCCGAATCCACGCCGAAGAGCCCGACAAGGTCGCCCACAACGCCGCCGCGCTGCGCGATCACCTCGCGGATCGGATACCGACCACTCCCCGCGATCTCGGGACGGCATTCCTCGATGCCGCCGCCGATCGTCTCCTCGGCCTCTTCGATTCCATCGAGGGCGGCACCCGGGGCGCCCCGAAATTCCCGCAGACCCAACTCCTCGAAGCCTGGTGGCGCGCCGGGCACCGCCGCGCCGGCGCCCCCGCCTTCCATGCCGTGCTGCACACCCTCGAACGCATGAGCCTCGGCGGCATCTGGGACCACCTCGGCGGCGGTTACGCCCGCTATTCGGTCGATGACCGCTGGCTCGTCCCCCACTTCGAGAAGATGCTCTACGACAACGCCCAGCTCCTCGACCTGCTCGGTCGCGCCTGGACGATGACCGGGAAACGATTGTTCCGCGACCGAATCGAGGAAACGGTCGGCTGGCTCTCCCGCGAGATGCGCCGACCGGAGGGTGGTTTCGCCTCCGCGATCGATGCTGACAGCGAGCACGAGGAAGGGAAGTTCTACGTCTGGAGCGCCGCCGAAATCCACGAGGTCCTCGGCTCCGCCGCGGCCGAATTCGCCGCCGCCTACGATGTCCACCCCGGTGGCAATTGGGAAGGTAAGACCATCCTCACCCGCTCCCTCACTCCCGACCACGGCGATCCCGAGCGCGAAACCCGCCTCGCCGAAGGCCGCCGACGGCTCTTCGCTCGGCGCGCCGCACGTGTGCGGCCGATGACCGACGACAAGGTTCTCGCCGACTGGAACGGTGGCGCCATCACCGGGCTCACGCTCGTTGCCCGCCGTCTCGATCGCCCCGACTGGCTCGACCTCGCCCGCGATGCCTATCGCTTCGTTTCCGAATCGATGGGCCGCGGCGATCGCCTCGCCCATTCCTGGCGCGACGGCGCCATGGTCTTTCCCGGCCTGTCGAGCGACCTGGCTCAGATGGCCCGCGCCGCACTCACCCTGCACGAGACCACCCGCGACCCCGGTTACCTCGCCGATGCCGAACGCTGGCTCGCCGCCCTCGACCGCCACCACGCGGATCCCGCCGGCGGCTGGTTCCTCACCGCGGACGACGCCGAAGCGTTGATCGTACGCCCGGCTTCGTCGAAGGACGACGCCACCCCCAACCCGAATGCCGTGGCGATCGACGCCCTCCTGCGCCTCGCCGTCCTGAGCGGCGACGAGAACCACCGCTCACGCGCCGAGGTCGAACTTCGTGCCTTCGCCGAGGTGATGACCGAGGATCTGTTCGCGACCGCCTCGCTCGCTTCCGCCCTGGACCTCGCCCTCGGTCTCGTCGAGGTCGTACTGGTCGCCCCTTCGGGGACCGACCCCGTTCCGCTCCGCCGCGTCGTCTTCGAAGCGACCGATCCGCGGATCGTCCTGTTCGAAACCGAATCGACCGGAACGCTTCCCGCGACCCATCCTGCCCACGGTAAGATCGCCATCGACGGCCGGCCGACCGTCTGGATCTGCCGCCGGGGTGCCTGCGGTCTGCCGATCGGCGACCCCGCGACGTTGCACCGTCTGCTCGAACCGGCCTAGACGACCACGTCCCTGCGTCGGCGTACCGTCGACCGCCCGTGGTCCGCCGATTTCTCCGGTCTCGTCGGTCGATCACCCTCGCCACCGAAACGGACCGCATCCGATTCGATCTCGGATCTGCGCCGATGATTCACGTGAAACAGCGAAAGGGCGCCGCGGTCTCCCCCGGCACCCTTTCGCATCCGATTCGATACCCGCCCGATTCGATCAGGTGTTCATCGAGTCGAAGAAGTCGGCGTTGCGCTTGGTCTGTCTGAGCTTGTCGAGCAGGAACTCGATCGCGTCGACGGTACCCATCGGCGTGAGGATGCGACGCAGCACGTACATCTTCTTGAGCTGGTCCGACGGCACCAGCAGTTCTTCCTTGCGGGTACCGGAGCGAGTGATGTCGATCGCCGGGAAGACGCGTTTGTCGGCCACCTTGCGGTCGAGGATGATCTCCGAGTTGCCGGTTCCCTTGAACTCTTCGAAGATGACTTCGTCCATGCGGGAGCCGGTGTCGATCAGCGCCGTCGCGATGATGGTCAGCGAGCCGCCTTCTTCGATGTTGCGCGCCGCGCCGAAGAACCGCTTCGGTCGCTGTAGCGCATTGGCGTCGACGCCGCCGGTCAACACCTTGCCGGACGACGGGACGACCGTGTTGTAGGCGCGGCCGAGACGGGTGATCGAGTCGAGCAGGATGACCACGTCGCGGCCGTGTTCGACCAGGCGCTTGGCCTTCTCGATCACCATCTCGGCGACCTGGACATGACGCGTCGCCGGCTCGTCGAAAGTGGAGGACACCACCTCGCCCTTCACCGTGCGCTGCATGTCGGTCACTTCCTCCGGCCGCTCGTCGATGAGCAGCACGATCAGGAAGCACTCCGGGTGGTTCGTCGTGATCGACTTGGCGATGTTCTGCAGGAGCACCGTCTTGCCGGTTCGCGGCGGCGCCACGATCAGGCCGCGCTGGCCCTTGCCGAGTGGCGTGACGATGTCCATGACCCGGGCCGACATGTCCTTCGACGTCGGCTCCTCCGGCTCCATCCTGAAACGCTCGTCGGGATAGAGCGGCGTGAGGTTGTCGAAATGGACCTTGTGGCGGGTCTTCTCCGGGTCCTCGAAATTGATGGTGTTGACCTTGAGCAGGGCGAAGTAGCGCTCGCCTTCCTTCGGGCTGCGGATGTGGCCCTCGACCGTGTCGCCGGTCCTCAACGAGAAGCGGCGGATCTGCGACGGCGAGACGTAGATGTCGTCGGGCCCGGCGAGGTAGTTGGCGTCCGGCGAACGCAGGAAGCCGAACCCGTCCTGCAGCACCTCGACCACGCCCTCACCGATGATCTCGACGTCGCGGGCCGCCAGCTGCTTGAGGATGGCGAACATCAGCTCCTGCTTGCGCATGGTGCTGGCGTTCTCCACCTCGAGCTCCTCGGCGAAGGCGAGGAGTTCGGTCGGCGACTTGGCCTTGAGGTCCTGGAGCTTCAACTGCTGCATCGGTCGATATCTTTCGGGGAGTGTGCGTCGCGCCGCCGAACTCGACCGAGCCGACGACGGGTCTTGGACGGGGAGCGAGACACCGCACGGGATAACGAAGGACCGCGCGATGATCGGAAGGGGAGGGCAGACGTCGCGAGCGGCCGTATCGGCCGGACCTCGGACCGTGTCGATCGCCGGACGCGACGACGACGGTGTCTGCTTCGGTAGGACGCAACGAACCTAGTCTGCTTCGCTTCGTCCCACAAGCCCCCGGCGGAGCGACAGCGAGCTTCACCGTCGATTGGGCCGAAATCGTGACCGAAGCCGAGCGATCAGAACGGCCGCACGATCACCATGGCGACGATGACCAGCATCAGAAGCGTCGGCACCTCGTTCATGAAGCGCCAGAACCGGTGTTCCCGGCGACCTTCGTCACGGGCGAAATCGGCGACCGCCTTGGCGAAATAGCCGTGAACCGCCGAGAGCGCGACGACACAGACGAGTTTCACCTGGAACCAGTGATCGGCGAACAGCGAAAACCGCCAGGCGATCCACAGTCCCGCCACCCACGACACCACCATCGCCGGGTTGACGATGTAGCGCAGCAGCTTGTGCTCCATCACCTTGAACGTCTCGGACGCTTCCGATCCGATCGCCACCCCGCAGTGATAGACGAAGAGTCGCGGCAGATAGAGCATGCCGGCCATCCACGAGATGATCGCCACCACGTGCAGGGTCTTCATCCAGAGATGAGCCCCGTCGCCGAGGCCGATCATCGCGAGGCCGAGGAGCCCGGCGGTCACGCCGAGAAAGACCCCCGCCCGCTTGGTCCGTCGCACGACCTCGTCCCGCGTCGCCGCCATCTCGCCCCTCTCAGCGCTTCGCCGCCCGCACCCGCTCGACCAACCGCGCCACGTTGGCGGGATCCGCATCCGGGGTGATGCCGTGACCGAGATTGAAGATCAACCGCCCGCTGCCGAGCCCCTCCAGCACCCGGTCGACCCCCTCGTCGAGCGCCCGCCCGCCGATCACCACCCGCATCGGATCGAGATTGCCCTGCACCGCTGCGATCGGTTGGATCCGCTCACGCACGAAACCCGCCGGCATCGTCCAGTCGACCCCGACCGCATCGACCCCGGTCTCCCGAATGTAGCGCTCCAGCGACGCCTGCGCCCCCTTCGGAAAACCGATGATCCGTGCACCCGAGTGGATCGCCCGCACCCCTTCGACGATTCGCTTCGTCGGCCGGATCACCCAACGTTCGAACTCGGCCTCGTCGAGCACCCCGGCCCAGGTATCGAAGATCTGCACCGCATCGGCACCACGCCGGATCTGTTCCGCGAGATAGCGGATCGAGGCGTCGACGAGCACGTCGATCAGTTGCGCGAAGCCTTTCGGATCGGTCAACGCCGCCCGCCGCGCCGGCGCCTGGTCCGGCGTGCCGCGACCGGCGATCATGTAGGTCGCGACCGTCCACGGTGCCCCGCAGAAGCCGAGAAAGGTGGTCTCGGACGGAAGTGTCGACCGGATCCGTTCGACCGCCTCGTAGACCGGCGCCAGCCGCCCGTCGATCGCCTGCGGATCGAGATCGCCGACCCGTGCCAGATCGAGCGGTTCGAGCACCGGCCCTTCACCTTCCTGGAACGCCACCTTGCGACCCAGCGCATCGGGGATCACCAGAATGTCGGAGAACAGGATCGCCGCGTCGAAGCCGTAGCGCCGGATGGGCTGCAAGGTCACTTCGGTCGCCAGTTTCGGCGTGTAACAGAGATCGAGGAAGCCACCGGCCTCGGCTCGGGTCGCTCGATACTCCGGCAGATAGCGTCCGGCTTGTCGCATCACCCAGATCGGTGGCGGAAAGAGGGTCTCGCCCGCCAGCACCCGGAGCACCTTCCGCTCCGTCGCGGATCCTTCGGTCGCCGGCGTCGTCACGCACACCCCCCTCTTAAAACCATTCTTCGAATGAAGATCTGTTGAGACTCTTGGACCGTGGATTACCGGGATCCGCGACGAACCACAATGACTCACGTGAAACACACCTCCACGGGCAGCCTGTGGACGACCGACATCCGCCTCGTTCCGGTCCACCGCGTCAACCTTTCGTCAACCTTCGTTACCAAAGGGTTGACGCCGATCGCGACAGTACCGCCGCTGTGGATCGTCGGTCGATCGCCGACCCCGGGTCGTACGTTCGTTCACGCCCTCGGAAAAACGCTCTTCGTCGAACTTCGTCCTTCGGCCCTGTTGATCGTTTTGCACGAAGGGGAGAGAGTTGCCGGGCCGAAGCCGATCGACGCGGTTCGTCCACCGCGCGCCCTCGGCCTGGGGACAGACCTGTGACCACACAGTCCAACTTCTTCCATCTCCATCTGATTTCCGATTCGACCGGCGAAACGCTGACCACCGTGGCGCGTGCCGCCGCGGCCCAGTACGAGGCGATCGAGCCGATCGAACACGTCCACCCGCTGGTTCGCACCGATCGCCATCTCGACCGTGCCCTGGTCGAGATCGAACAGTTTCCCGGCATCGTCCTCTATACGGTGGTCAACCGCGATCTCGCCGATCGGCTCGAACGGTTCTGCCGTGATCAGGGTCTGCCCTGCGTCTCGGTGCTGGCGCCGGTGCTCGACATCTTCCGCTCGTTCCTCAACGTCGCCCAGACACACCGCGCCGGTGCCCAGCACACCCTCGATGCCGACTACTTCAAGCGCATCGATGCGATGAACTTCACCCTCGCCCATGACGACGGCCAGCTGCCACACGATCTCGACGACGCCGACGTCGTCGTCCTCGGCGTGTCGCGCACTTCCAAGACCCCGACCTCGATCTATCTCGCCGGACGCGGCATCAAGGTCGCCAACATCCCGATCGTCCCGGGCATCGACCCGCCACCGGCGCTCAAGACCGTGTCGAAGCCGCTGGTCGTCGGGCTCATCGCCAGCCCCGATCGTATCGCCCAGATCCGCGAGAACCGCGTCATCGCCATGGGCTCGAAGAGCTTCGACACCACCTATGTCGATCGCCCGTCGATCGCCATCGAACTGACCGTGATGCGCCGACTCTGTGCCGACCACGACTGGCCGGTGATCGACGTCACCCGCCGGTCGATCGAAGAAACCGCCGCCGCGATCATCGCCCTGCTGCGCGCCCGTCGCTGACCTCCCCACTTCCGGAGCCGCATGTCCCGCCTCGTCCTCGCCTCGAAGAGTCCGTCGCGCGCCGCCCTGCTCGCCGGCGCCGGTCTCGATTTCGCCACCGAACCGTCCGGCGTCGACGAACGTGCCGTCGAAGAACCGCTGCTCGCCACGAAGGCCGGCCCCGCCGCCATCGCCCTCCACCTCGCCGAGGCCAAAGCCCTCGACGTCGCCGCCCGTCGTTCCGGCGATCTGATCCTCGGCGCCGACCAGACCCTCGGCCTCGGCGCCGAACGCTTCGTCAAACCGAATTCGATCGCCGAAGCCCGTGAGCAACTCGTCCATCTGCGCGGTCGATCGCACCAGCTGCATTCGGCCTTGGTGCTCGCCCGCGACGGCGTGGTCCTGTGGCGTCACGTCTCCGCCGCCACTCTGACCATGCGGACGTTCTCCGAGGCGTTCCTCGACCGCTATCTCGCCACCGTCGCCGACGAGGTGACGACCACCGTCGGCTGCTACCGTCTCGAAGGTCCGGGGATCCAGCTGTTCGAGACCATCGACGGCGACTATTTCACCATCCTCGGCCTGCCGCTGCTGCCGCTGCTCGCCGAACTGCGGACCCGAGGGATCCTCGAACCATGATCATTTCGCCCACCGGCGGCCCGCGCGCCTTCGTCGTCGGCTGGCCGATCGCGCAGTCGCGCTCGCCCCTGATCCACGGCCACTGGCTGAAGGTCCACGGCCTCGCCGGCTCCTACGAACGCCTCGCCGTGCCGCCGGAGGAGATCGAGACCTTCCTTTCGCGTCTACCGACCTCCGGCTTCGTCGGCGGCAACGTCACCGTGCCGCACAAGGAGGCGGCCTTCCGGATCGCCTCCGAAAAGGACGAGGTGGCCGTCGCCATGGGTGCGGTGAACACCCTGTGGATCGACGGTGGACGAATCTGCGCCACCAACACCGATGCCCACGGCTTCATCGCCAATCTCGACGATCGTGCATCCGGCTGGGACGCGAACCCCGGCGTCGCCGTCGTCCTGGGGGCGGGTGGCGCCGCTCGTGCCGTGGTCTGGGGACTGATTCGCCGCGGCTTCACCGTCCGTGTCGTCAACCGCACCCTCGCCCGCGCCGAGGAGCTCGCCGCCCGCTTCGCCGCCGGCACCACCGCACACGGCTTCGCCGATCTCCCGGGCCTTCTCGCCGACGCCTCGGTACTGGTCAACACCACCTCTCTCGGCATGTCCGGCAAGGGCGATCTCGACATCGACCTCTCGCCGCTCCGGTCCGACGTCCTGGTCACCGACATCGTCTACGTGCCGCTGGTGACGCCGCTGCTCGCCGCGGCCGAGGCACGTGGGCTGAGGACCGTCGACGGTCTCGGCATGTTGCTGCATCAGGCGGTCGGCGGCTTCGAACGGTGGTTCGGCGTCCGTCCGACCGTCACCGACGCGTTGCGCGCCCTCGTCCTCGCCGACATCGGGTGATGCCATGATCCGTCTCGGCCTCACCGGATCGATCGGCATGGGCAAGTCGACCACCGCCGCATTCTTCCGCGGCCTCGGCATCCCGATCCACGACGCCGACGCCACCGTTCATGCCCTCTATTCCGGCCCGGCAGTGGCACCGATCGAGGCTGCTTTCCCCGGCACCACCAGAGACGGCGTCGTCGATCGCCCGAACCTCGCCGCCCGCGTCCTCGGCGATCCGGCGGCGGTGACCCGGCTCGAGGCGATCGTCCATCCGCTGGTACGCGATGCCGAGACCGCCTTCCTGGAGCGCGCCCGCGCCGAGGCCCGCCGCGTCGTCGTCCTCGACATTCCGCTGCTGTTCGAGACCGGTGCCGACCGAAGGGTCGACGCCGTCGTCACCGTCACCGCCCCGCCCGAGGTCCAGCGCGCTCGCGTCCTGGCCCGCCCCGGCATGACCGCCGTGAAGCTCGACCACATCCTCGCCCGTCAGACGCCCGATGCCGACAAACGCCGCCGCTCGCATTTCCTGGTCGACACCTCCCGCGGTCCCGAGCCGGCGCGCCGCCAGGTCGCCGACATCCTACGGGCGGTGGTGGCGATGAACCGTTGAGAATCGGCGGTCCGTCTCACGCGCCGCTTGAAACCGCCGCGCCGTCCTGATTCTCTGCGCGGAACACCCGAGCCGATCGCTTTCCGCTCGATCCCCGAACACGGACCGGACCCTTGCGCGAGATCGTCTTCGACACCGAGACCACCGGCTTCGATCCCCGCACCGGCGATCGCGTGGTCGAGATCGGCTGTGTCGAGCTGGTCAACCACATCGTCACCGGCCACACCTTCCACGCCCACATCAACCCCGAACGGGCGATGCCACGCGCCGCCTTCGAGGTTCACGGCCTTTCCGACGATTTCCTCGCCGACAAGCCGAAGTTCGCCGAGATCGTCGACGATTTCCTCGCCTTCGTCGGCGACGCCCGCCTCGTCGCCCACAACGCCGAATTCGACTTCAAGTTCATCAACGCCGAACTCGGCCGCCTCGGCCGGCCGGCGATCGGCCTCGATCGCATGGTCGACACCCTGGCTCTGGCCAAGCGCAAGCATCCCGCCGGCCCCAATTCGCTCGACGCGCTGTGTCTGCGCTACGGCATCGACAATTCCCGCCGTGAATTCCACGGCGCGTTGCTCGACAGCGAACTCCTCGCCGAAGTCTACGTCGAGCTGATCGGCGGCCGTCAGGCGGCGCTCAGCCTGACCGCCGCCGAGGACCGCCGCACCTCCGGCACCGTCGGTGGGTCGGCCCGCACCACCACCGCCCGCGCCCGTCCCCTTCCCCTCGCGCCCCGTCTCAGCGAGGCCGAGCGAACCGCTCACGATGCCTTCGTCGCCAAGATGGGCGAGGCGGCGCTGTGGCGTCGCTATGCCGAAGACGGCTGACGCACCCGACCTCCGAAACGGCAGAGGCCCCGGAGCCGCCCGAGTGGAGCGGCGCCGAGGCCTCGGAAACGACGTCGTCTCGCCGCCGATCAGTTGACCGACTGCGATCCGGCCTGCGCCGCGACCGCCGCGGCGTTCTGCTGGTAGAGCGCGACGAAGTCGATCGGGTCGAGCATCAGCGGCGGGAAGCCACCGTTGCGGGTCGAATCCGCCAGGATCTGCCGGGCGAAGGGGAAGAGTAGCCGCGGGCATTCGATCAGCACGAAGGGATGGAGATGCTCCTCCGGCACGTTCTGGATGCGGAAGAGGCCCGAATAGACCAGTTCGACGTTGAACAGGACCGTCTCACCGACCGTCGCCTTGGCCTCGAGCCGGAGGTCGACGTCGAACTCGGCCTGCGACAGCGGAGTCGCACCGACGTTGACGTTGATCGCGATCTGCGGCTGGGTCTGCTGCGGAGCGAGCGACGCCGGCGCATTGGGGTTCTCGAAGGAGAAATCCTTCACGTACTGGCCGAGAACGTTGAGGGCGGGGCCGGCGTTCGGATCGATCGCCGGCGCATCGTTTTCGTTGGTCATCGGAAGGTCTCCGTTTCACGCCCTGACGGGCGGTGGCTTCGGTTGCACGCTCGCTAACAGGGAATCCGGCGTCGCACAAGCAGGGACGCCTTCGGAAACCGACGGACCCTCGCAGTCGGCGCTCGGAGTTGCTAAATAGACGAGAGCAACGATCCGGCGCGCTGCCGGAGCCGGCGTCATCGCCGCGAACCCGGCCTCCGGATCGCGGGGTGTCGCCCTTACGGGACCGGAAGGCATGAGCCTCGACTTCTTCACCATCGTCTTCTTCGCCATCGCCGTGATGGTCTTCGTCCGCCTCTACGGAGTGCTCGGGCAGAAGACCGGGTCCGAACGACCACCCTTCCGACCGGCCGATCCCCGCGAAGGCGCCGACGACGGCTCCGCCGGCAACGACAACGTCATCCAGTTGCCGCGCAACCCCGATGCGGTCACCCGCGACCTACCGCGTCCACCGGTGTCGACACCGGCCCCGGAGCAGGCACCCGACACTCCGCCGGAGACCTCGCTCGCCGCCGCCTTGCGCGCCATCATGGCCACCGAGCGCGGCTTCGACGTCGCCCGTTTCGTCGACGGCGCAAAGGTCGCCTACGAGATGATCGTCACCGCCTATGCCGCCGGTGATCGTCGCACTCTGAAGAACCTCCTGTCGAAGGAGGTGTTCGAGAGCTTCACCGGCGGTATCGACGATCGCGAGAAGCGCGGCGAGAAGGTCGAGTTCACCTTCGTCGGCATCGACAAGGCGGATCTCGCCGAAGCTTCGGTGAAGTCCGGCAAGGCCGAGATCACCGTACGTTTCGCCGCCAAGGTCATCCAGGTCACCCGGACCGCCGACGGCGGGATCGTCGAGGGCGATCCGGCGCGCCTCACCGATCTGATCGACGTCTGGACCTTCGCACGCGACCTCGGCGCCTCCGACCCCAACTGGCGTCTGGTCGACACCCGCGCCGTCGACTGATCGCCCCCGGCGGGGCGTCCGCGCTCCCGCGCCGAGACCCCGCCGATGTCCGAGCCCGCCGCTGATCTCGTGTCCTGCGACTTCGCCGACCTGCCCGGCTGGGCCGAGGCCGGGCAGGTCGGCGCACTCGCGGCATTGCGCCGACAGGCGCGCCTCTGGACGGTGGCGGCGCCGAAGACCCGCGCTCTCGGCATCGATGGCGTCACGCTGGCCGCGGCCGGCCGCGCCGCCTTCGGGCTCGACGGTGACGACCCGGTGACGGCCCGGCGTTTCTTCGAGACCCACTTCCGCCCCGTCCGCATCGTCCCGCCTACCGCTACGCCGTTCCTGACCGGCTATTTCGAACCGGAACTCGTCGGATCGCGCCGACGAAACGCGCGCTTCGCCGTGCCCCTCCTCGCTCGCCCGGCCGACCTCGTCGACGTCGACGAGACGAACCGTCCGTCCGGTCTCGATCCGGCCCACGCCTTCGCCCGGCGCACACCGTCGGGCGATCTCGTGCCCTATTTCGATCGCGGTGAGATCGAGGACGGAGCGCTCGCCGGACGGAATCTCGAACTGGTCTTTCTCGAAGATCCGGTCGACGCCTTCTTCGTCCATGTCCAGGGCTCGGCCCGCATCCGCCTCGCCGAGGGCGGGGTGATGCGGCTCGCCTATGCCGCCAAGGCCGGCCATCCCTACACCTCGATCGCCAAGGTGCTGATCGCCCGTGGCGAGGCGACGCCCGAGACCATGACCGCCGACGTGCTCGCCGCCCGCCTCAGGGCCGATCGGCAGGCGGCGACGGCGCTGATGCGGCTCAATCGCTCCTATGTCTTCTTCGCCGAACAGCCGGATCTCGACCCCGCTCTCGGCGCCGTCGCCGCCGCGAAGGTACAGCTGACCCCGTTCGTCTCGCTCGCCGTCGACCGCACCCTCCACACCTTCGGCACGCCGATCTTCCTCGATGCCGATCTGCCGCTCGGGCCCGAGGGCGACCTCGTTCCCTTCCGCCGTCTGATGATCGCCCAGGACACCGGTTCGGCCATCGTCGGAGCGGCGCGCGGTGATGTCTTCGTCGGCCTCGGCGAGGCGGCCGGCCGCCTCGCCGGCCGCATTCGGCACACGCCGCGCGCTTTCGTCGCACTGGTGCCGCGAAACGGGGAGGGGCGCCCGTGAGCTCGAGCCTCGGCCGCCGCCGCCGCGCCCTGCGTGACGAGGAACGTCGCCTGTGGGAGCAGGTCGCCGAGACGGTGACCCCGCTCGATCGCGGCGTCCGCCGTCTTCCCGATGCGGCCTCCGGCCCGGCCTCTGTCGCCGCCGAACCGGATTCGCCTCCGGCATCGCCCGTCGCCGCGCCACCGCCCGTCGAGATCGTCGCGGCGCCGATCGCGCCGGCACCGAAGTCATCCGCGCATGTCCCGTCGAAACGAGCGCTCGCCGGCTGGGTCCGCGCCGCCGCCGCCCGATCCGGCGGCGATGCCGTCGATGCGGTGATGGTGCCGCGTCCGCCGGCCCTCGCCCCGATCGACGACCGCACCCGCCGCCGCCTGGTGCGTGGCGCCATGGCGATCGACGAACGCCTCGATCTTCATGGCCTGACCCAGGAAGCCGCGCACGCGGCGCTGCGCCGCTTCCTGGTGACGGCGCGCGATCGTGGTGCTCGCATCGTCCTGGTGATCACCGGCAAGGGTCGGCCGGGAGCGGCCTTCGAGGTGCACGAGCGCGGCGTCCTGCGCCGCTCGGTACCGCATTGGCTCGGCGATCCCGGCCTGCGCGACGTCGTCGTCGGCTTCGAGGAGGCGCACACCGCCCATGGCGGCGCCGGCGCGATCTATGTCAGACTGCGGCGTCGCCGTGATCGCGGCGACGACGGCCATCGGGGGGAGGGGACGCGATGACGCCCTTCGGCGCCAAACTCCGCCAGTTGCGGCGTGAGCGGAACCTGACCCTGAAACAGATGTCGACCGCCCTCGGCGTCTCGCCCGCCTATCTCTCGGCGCTCGAGCACGGCAAGCGCGGCCTGCCGACCTGGTACATGGTCCACCGCATCATCGCCTACTTCAACGTCATCTGGGACGAGGCGGAGGAACTGCAGCGCCTCGCCGAGGTCTCCGATCCGCGCGTCGTCGTCGACACCGCCGGGCTCGAACCGGAGGCGACCGAACTCGCCAATCTCCTGTCACAACGCATCCGCGGCCTGTCGAAGGCCTCGCTCGCCGACCTCACCCACCGCCTGCGCGTCGCCGCGGCGAAGGACGGGGTGTGAGCGCGCGAACCTGTCTCCGCGCCGGTCGGCCGCGCCTCATGTCCCGGCGGCGAACTGTTTCGGCGCCGGCGAGATCGGCCGCGCCGAACCGGTACCGATCTCGAAGACGGCGAGACCGCGTTCGCAGGTGCCGTCGGTCTTGAAGCGGAAGAGGCCGGTCACCCCGAGGAAGCCGTTGCGCGACAGGAGCACGTCGTCGCGGAAGGGTCGCGCCCCGGCGTTGCGCACCAGACCGGCGGCGAGGAACACCGCTTCGTAACCGAGCACGGCGAGCGGGCCCGGATCGGCGTTGGCGAAGCTCTGGCGATAGCGCGAGCGGAATCCGTCGATCCCGGCCGGATCGGCGCCGGGGAACCAGCCGCCGGTGAGGGCCGGCGAGGCGAAGGCGGCCGGATCGTTCCACCGGCCGGAGCCGAGGACCTTGACCCGGGTGCGGTCGAGACCGGCCGAGGTCATCGCCTGCACCACCTGCGCCGCGTTGGCGGCCGCGTCGGGGACGAAGACCGAATCGATCTGCGCCCCGAGCTTGGCGATCGCCGCTGCTTTGGTCTGCATGTCGACCGGATCGCCCTTGTAGCGCTCAACCGCCATGGCGCGCACCCCGGCCTTGGCCGTCTGCTCGCGGAACGCCGCCTCGACGACGAGGCCATAGGCGTCGTCCGGGACGATCGCCGCCATCGACCGGCGATTCTGTGCCGCGGCGTAGCCGACGATGCGTTCGACGTCGGTCGCCGGCAGGAAGCCGATGAGATAGACGCCGCGGGTCGCCACCGAGGCGTCGGTGGTGAAGGTGACGACCGGCACCGCCGCTTGGCGCGCCGGACCGGCGGCACCGCGTGCCGCCACCGCGTTGAGCGGGCCGATGATCAACTGCGCCCCTTCGGCGATCGCCTGGGAAGCAGCCGCCTGACCGCCCTCGGTGGTGCCCTGGTCGTCCTTGACCAGGATCTGCACATCGGCGCCGGGGAAGTCCTTGAGCGCCAGTTCGGCCGCGTTGCGCAGCTGGGTGGCGATGGTCGCCGACTGCCCGCCCGCCGACTTCGGTAGCACGAGCGCCACCTTGACCGAGCCGGTTCCGATCACGTCGCCGCTCGGCGTCTGGGCCGGCCCGGTGTCGACCAGGCCTCCGGCGAAGGATCCCCCGGTGGAGGTCGAGTTGCAGCCGGCGAGGAACAACGTCGCACCCATGGCGCCGAGGAGAGAGCGGCGGTCGGTGCCGAACGGGGGAAGGTCGCGGGTCAAGGGGAGGTCACCTTCTCGTAGGCCGAATTCCGGCGCGAGGTCCGGCCATGATCTTGGCCTCGCGCGGCTTTCCTGTCAAAACCGGTCGGGGACGGCCGCGACGGCGAGGCGCCGTCCCGTCGGGCCCGACGCGGGGGCTCGCCCGTCGATTCTCTCGGAAGGACCCATGACGACACGAGACCGCCCCGCCGCGCCGCCCGAGAACCACGCCGGTGAAACATCGACCCGCAGTTTCAGGGTGAATGCGGCGGAATTTCCGGCGCCGCGTCTCGTTCCCGGCCTCCACGTGGTCGCGACCCCGATCGGCCATCTCGGCGATGTGACGCTACGAGCCCTCGAGACGCTCGCCGCCGCCGATCTGATCGCCTGCGAGGACACCCGCGTCACCCGTGTTCTCACCGATCGCTATGCCGTCCGCGCACCGCTCCTCTCCTACAACGACCACAACGCCGCCGAGCGCCGTCCACGTCTCCTGGAAATGCTGGCGGAGGGCCGGGCGGTGGTGCTGGTCTCGGACGCCGGCACCCCCCTCGTCTCCGATCCCGGCTACAGACTGGTCGGCGAAGCGCTCGCCGCCGGCCATCGGGTGATCCCCGTCCCCGGCGCCTCGGCCATGCTCGCCGCCCTCGTCGCCTCGGGTCTACCCTCCGACGCCTTCCTCTTCGCCGGTTTCCTCGCCCCGAAGAGCGAAGCGCGGCGACATCGCATCGAGGAACTCGCCCGCGTACCGGCGACCCTGATCTTCTACGAGAGCCCGCATCGCCTCGCCGACTGCCTCGCCGACCTCGCTGCCGTGCTCGGCGACGCGCGGGCAGGCGTCGTCGCCCGCGAACTCACCAAACATTTCGAGGAGGTGGTGCGCGCGCCGCTCGGCGACCTCGCCCGGACCTTCGCCGCCCGCACGGTCAAGGGCGAGATCGTCGTCCTCGTCGGTCCACCGGCCGAGGAGGTGACCGCGGCGACCGATGTCGATGCCATGTTGCGCGCCGCGCTCCGGCGCCAGCCGCCGGGTAGAGCCGTCGCCGAGGTGGCGCGGTTGACCGGTGCCGACCGCAAGGCGCTCTACGAACGTGCCCTGGCGCTGAAGGCCGAGATCACTTCGGACGGAGAGGGCCGGTGACCCGGGAACGCGGCCGAGACGAACGCCGCCGGGCCGAAAGCCTCGGTCTCACCGCCGAAACCCGCGCCGCCTGGGTCCTGCGCCTGAAACTCCATGTCGTCCTCGCTCACCGCTTCCGCTGTTCCTCCGGTGAGATCGATCTCGTCGCCCGCCGCGGCCGCACCCTGGTGTTCGTCGAGGTCAAGGCGCGCGACACTTTGGAGGCGGCGATCGAAGCGGTGACCCCGCGCGCCCGGGCCCGCATCCTCGCCGCGGCGGACATCTTCGTCGCCCGCCACCCCGCTCTGGCCGACTTCGACCGTCGCTTCGACATCGTCGCGGTGGTGCCCGGCCGCTGGCCGCGCCATCTCGTCGATGCCTTCCGTGCCGACGATGGCGATCTACCGATCGTGAAGCAGCGATGACCGGCCCGGCGTTGTCGCTCGCCCGCCCGCGCGCTAGAACGGACGGGCTCGTCACCGGAGGCCGCCCGCGCATGTCGTTGAACATCGCCGTCCAGATGGACCACATCGCCTCGATCCGCATCGCCGGCGATTCGACCTTCGCCCTGCTGCTCGAAGCCCAGGCGCGCGGCCACCGCCTGCGCCACTACACCCCCGACCGACTGGCGCTGCGCGACGGTCGTGTCTTCGCCGCGGTCGAGGCCCTCGCGGTGAGAGACGTGGCCGGCGACCATTTCACCCTCGGCGCCGCCGAGCGCGTCGATCTCGCCTCCTTCGACGTCATCCTGCTGCGCCAGGATCCGCCCTTCGATCTCCACTACGTCACCACCACCCACCTGCTCGAGCGCATCCACCCGAAGACCCTGGTGGTCAACGATCCGGGCAGTGTCCGCGACGCGCCGGAGAAGATCTTCGTCACCGAATTCCCCGATCTGATGCCGCCGACCCTGATCTCGCGCGACCCGGACGAGATCCGCGCCTTCCGCGCCGAACACCGCGACATCGTCATGAAGCCGCTCTATGGCCACGGCGGTGCGGCGGTCTTCCGGGTACGACCCGAAGACGAGAACTTCGGCTCGTTGATGGACATGTTCTCGTCCACCTGGCGCGAACCCTGGGTGATCCAGCGCTACCTGCCGGCGGTGCGCGACGGCGACAAGCGCATCATCCTGGTCGACGGCGAGTTCGCCGGCGCGGTCAACCGCGTCCCGGCCGCCGACGACCTGCGCTCCAACATGGTGCGCGGCGGTCAGGCGGCGGCGACCGAGCTCTCTCCGCGCGAGCGCGAGATCTGCGAACGCATCGGCCCCGCCCTGCGCGATCGCGGCCTGATTCTCGTCGGCATCGACGTCATCGGCGACTTCCTCACCGAGATCAACGTCACCTCGCCGACCGGAATCCGTGCCATCCGTCGCCTCGGCGGGCCGGACATCGCGGCGCGCGTCTGGGACGTGATCGAGGCCCGCGTCGGCCGGCGCTGACAGCCGAGGAGGCGACCTCGATGACGACGCGACCCGGTCTCCGCCTCGTCGGCGCGACACTGGCGCTCCTCGCCGCCGCCGGCGGCGCCGAGGCCGCCGGCCGCCGCTTCGCCGTCGTCGTCCCGGTCGGCGGCAACCCCTTCTACGACGCCGTCGGCGACGGCTGCCGCGCCCGCGCCGCAGCGCTCGCCGAGACGACGTGCGTCCTCCTCGGCCCCGGCGGCGAGGAGAAACGGTCGCAGGGCGAGATCCTGCGCGATCTCGTCGCCGAGAAGATCGACGGCATCGCCGTCTCGCCCGCCCGCCTCGACGAGGTGACGCCGGTTCTCGCCGCTGCCGCTGCCGCCGGCATCCCGGTCGTCGCCTTCGATGCCGATGTGCCGCAGGCGTTGCGCCGCGCCTTCGTCGGCACCGACGCCCGCGACTTCGGCCGCGCCCTCGGCGCGTCGTTGCGGCGTTGGAAGCCCGCCGGCGGGCGTTACGCCGTCGTCACCGGCGACGCCACCGTCACCGCGCTCTCCGATCGTGTCGCCGGCGTCCGCGATGCTCTCGGCCCGAGTTGGACCGAGGTCGCCGGCTCGCCGGCGATCACCACCGGCGAGGTTCGCTCCGCCGCCGGCCTCGTCGACCGCCTGCTCCTCGACCACGCCGATCTCGACGCGGTGATCTCGGTCGGCGCCTGGCCGATGCTCGCCGAGGACACCTGGCGTGACCTCGCGATGCGTCACAAGGACCGCTTCGACCGCGCCCGGGTGGTGATCGTCGTCGCCGACGCCCTGCCGATCCAACGACGCCTGGTGCGCGACGGCCTCGGCCACGTCCTGGTCGGCCAACGCCCGGCCGACATGGGCGCCCGCCTCGCCGAGGTACTCGATGCGCTCGCCAGCGGCCGGCGCGCTCCCGACATCGTCTACGTCGGCTTCGAGGTCCTCACCCGCCGCGACCTCGTCGCCCGGCCGGAGTGAGCCGACGAAGCCGATCCGCCTTCGTTCTCGTGTCACAACCGTACACAACCGAAGCGCCGCGCCAGAGTTGCAATTGTTCCGGGAATGTTCTATGAACATGAAAGGGACGATACGGCGAGGCACGTGTCGGGGCGAGGCGGATCATGGTCGCACGGGTCACCACGGTGGCATTCCAGGGGATCGAGGCGGTGCCGGTCGACGTGCAGGTGCAGATCACCTCCGGCAATCCCTACTTCGCCCTCGTCGGCCTGCCCGACAAGACGGTCGGCGAGAGCCGCGAGCGCATCCGCGCCGCCCTGCACGCCTCCGGCCTGGCCCTGCCGCAGCGCCGCATCACCGTCAATCTCGCCCCGGCCGATCTGCCCAAGGAGGGCAGCCACTACGATCTGCCGATCGCGTTGGCCATTCTCGCCGCGATCGGCGCCATGCCCGGCGACCAGCTGATGGACTGGGTGGCACTCGGCGAACTGTCGCTCGACGGCACCATCGCCCCCGTCGCCGGGGTGCTGCCCGCCGCGATCGGCGCCTCGGCGATGGACAAGGGCCTGATCTGCCCGGCCGAGTCCGGGTCCGAGGCCGCCTGGGCCAGCCCCGATCTCGCCATCGTCGCCGGGCGCAGCCTCGTCCAGCTCGCCAATCACTTCAAGGGCACCCAGGTGATCTCGCGGCCGGAGCCGAAGATCCGTGAAGCCACGGCGGCGCTCCCCGATCTCGCCGACGTCAAGGGTCAGGAGACCGCCAAACGCGCCCTCGAGATCGCCGCTGCCGGTGGCCACAATCTCCTGATGGTCGGCCCGCCCGGCTCCGGCAAGTCGATGTTGGCGAGCCGCCTGCCGTCGATCCTGCCGCCGCTCGCCCCCCGCGAGCTGCTCGAAGTGTCGATGATCGCCTCGATCGCCGGTGAACTCGCCGACGGCCGCCTCTCCGACCGCCGGCCCTTCCGTGCCCCCCACCACTCCGCCTCGATGGCGGCGCTGGTCGGCGGCGGTCTGCGCGCCCGTCCCGGCGAAGTGTCGCTCGCCCACAACGGCGTGCTCTTCCTCGACGAATTGCCCGAGTTCAATCCGCAGGTGCTCGACAGTCTGCGCCAGCCGCTCGAGTCCGGCGAGGTGGTCATCGCCCGCGCCAATCACCGGGTGAGCTATCTCGCTCGCATCCAGCTCGTCGCCGCGATGAATCCCTGCCGCTGTGGCCATGCCGGGGATCCCGGATACACCTGCCGACGTGGGTCGCGCTGCGCCGCCGACTATCAGGAACGCATCTCCGGTCCGTTGCTCGACCGTATCGACCTGCGTGTCGAGGTCGCCGCCGTCACCGCCGCCGATCTCGTCCTACCGCCGCCGTCGGAAGGCTCACGTGACGTCGCCGCGCGCGTCGCCGCCGCGCGTGCCCGTCAGAGCGCCCGCTTCGCCGGTCTCGGCCTCGACCGGGTCCGCACCAACGCCGACATGTCGGCTTCGCTGGTCGACGAGATCGTCCGCCCCGATCGCGCCGGTGCGGCGCTGCTGAGCGATGCCGCCGACAAACTACGTCTCTCCGCCCGCGCCTATCATCGCGTCCTCAAGGTGGCGCGCACCCTCGCCGACCTCGACGGTACCGACCATGTCGGCCGCATCCACCTCGCCGAGGCGCTGAGCTATCGCAGCTGCGGCAACCGCCTGGCGATGGCGGCGTGACGCCATCGATCCTTCGAAAGGATCGATGGTGGGCCATACACGGATTTCTCGTGCCTCCGATGTCGATGAGACATTCGCGGGTCCGCGCCGCTCGGACGCGTCGGCGTCCCCGAGCGGCGGCCCGAGGTGGCGCCTTCCGTCACCGGCGGGCAGTGCCGCGGCGCCCGGACAGGGTCGAGTGGGTACCACTCGACCGGAACACCCGGCGGCGGTCCGCCGGTCGGTGGGACCGTCGTCCGATCGCCGGCCCGTCAAGCCTTTCGCAACTCCGATCGCCTATCGTCGGCATCACGGCGGGTCGAGCTCGACTCGTCTGCGGCGCCGCCTTCGCCCCTCCGGGCCGAGACGCGGGTGCCGATCGGGAGCGGGTATGCGCGGCGACACGACCGATCGTCCGACCGACGATCGTCGCGACGGACGGGACCGTGGTTCGGCCGGATCCGATCGATCCGGCCGGGGCGGCGAAGTCGCGTCCGCGTCGCCGAACACCGTCGCGATCGAGGCGCCCGCGCCGCCGAGCGTCGACACCGACACCCCCGCCCCGGCGCAGGGCGAGCGACCGCCGTCAAGCCGCCGCCCGGCGGGTCCGCCGACCCGCGGCGACGCCCTGCTCCTCGGCTTCGCGGTTCTCGCCGCCGCGGCCATGGCCTCCGGCGCTCCTCATGGCGCCACCCTCGCCCTCGCCCTGACCCTCGCCATCGTCGTCCTCGCCGTCCTGCGCTTCCTTCCCGCCGCCGAATCGATCGAAGAGGCGGAAGGCGCGGTCGATGTCGAGGCGGTCCTCGCCGCCCGCGACCGTGCCGAGGCCGAGAGCGCTGCCAGATCACGCCTTCTCGCCACCGCCGGTCACGAGATCCGTACCCCCCTCCACGGCATCGTCGGCATGGCCGACCTCCTCGCCGACACCGCGCTTTCCGCCGAGCAGGCCGCCTATGTCCGGGCGGTACGCACTTCCGGCACCGCCCTCCTCGGTCTCGTCGACGACGTCCTCGATCTCGCTCGCTTCGAAGCCGGGCGTCTGGCGGTCGCTCCCGAGCCGATCGATCTGGCCGCCCTGGTCGAGGACGTGGTCGAACTGATGGCTCCGCGCGCCCATGGCAAGGGGTTGGAACTCGCGTCGATCGTCGCCCCTGGCCTACCCGTCCGGGTCGAGGCCGATCCGATCCTCCTGCGACAGGTGCTGATCAATCTCGCCGGCAATGCGGTGAAATACACCGAGCGCGGCGGTGTCGCCGTCGAGGTCGAGCCCGCCGCCGGTCCCGAGAGTGCCGGCCGCATCGCCTTCCGCGTCCGCGACACCGGCATCGGGATCGCGGCGCAGGATGCCGAACGCATCTTCGCCGAGTTCGAGCGCGCCACGCCCGGCGAGGCCGGCCGCGGTGGCGGTACCGGTCTCGGTCTGGCCATCGCCCGATCGATCGTCCGCCGCATGGGCGGAGACCTGCGCCTCGACAGTCGGCCGCGTCAGGGCTCGGTGTTCTGCTTCGATCTCTACCTGCGCCCCGTCGAGGCCAAGGCGCCGCCGGTCGCCCCGCTCGCCGGTCGGCGCATCGCCGTGGTGTCCGACGGCGTGGTCGAACCGCCGTTGCTGGTCCGCCGCCTCCATGCCCTCGGCGCCGAGACCGTGCAGGTCGGCGATCCGGCCGCGCTCGATCCCACCGAGCGCTTCGACGTCGTGCTGATCGACGGCGACGATCGTGCCGCCGACCGCCTCGCGGCGCTGCGTGCCATCGCGCGACACCCGGCTCCGGCGGTGGTGCTGGTCACCCCGACCGACCGCGCTCGCCTCGCCGAATGGCGCCGCGCCGGCTTCGCCGGTCATCTGGTCAAGCCGGTGCGGGCCGCATCGCTGGCGCGAGTGGTCGCCGCTGTCGGCTCCGGCGAAGGCCTCGACGAACCCGCCCCCTCCGGCATCGTCGCCCGCATCTCGTCCGGCGGGGGCCTCGATCTGCTGCTCGCCGACGACAATGAGATCAATGCCCTCCTCGGCCGGGCCCTGTTGGAGAACCTCGGCCATCGCGTCACCGTCGTCGCCGACGGTGCTGCCGCGGTGGCGGCGGTCACCGAGGCGCGCGATCGTGGCCGGCCCTTCGCCGGGGTGTTGATGGATCTCCACATGCCCGGCATGGACGGGTTCGCGGCCATCGGTGCGCTGCGTCGAGCCGAGATCGGCGACGACCACCGGGTCGGCATCGTCGCGCTCACCGCCGACGGCACCGCCGCCGCGGCGATGCGGGCACGCGCCGCCGGTGCCGATGCCGTGCTGATCAAACCGATCGAGCGGGACCGCCTCGCCGGCGTCCTCGCCGGTTTCGCCGCGCCGGCCGACCGCGCCACCGGCGCCCGATAGGAGAGCCATCGATCCGTTCGGCTCCCGAAGGATCCAACCGACCCGCCACGGTGGCGACGATTCCGCGGCGGCGTCATGCTATCGTCATCGCTCCGTCACCGCGCCGTCGCCCGGCCATGTCCGATATCGGGTCGGTCCGACGACACGGATTCCCGCGGCCTCGCGTCGACGACGGGTCGGTCGTCCCGGACACCGGTTCTTCGACGACGAGGTCCCCGATGCCCGCTCCCGCGCCGCTTTCGCCCCGCCGCCTTCTCGGCCGTTTCGTCCCGCCGCGCCATCTGCCCGCCGGCCGCCTCGACGTCCTGCCGGGCATCGGCCTGCCGGCGCCGGTCGGCCGTCTGGTCGGTGTGCCGCGCGAGGCGAGTCTCGGCCGCATCGGCTCGCTCGAGGTGCGCCTCGCCCGGACCGTCGGCGAGGTGAAGCGAGCGCAGGAGTTGCGCTACCGGGTGTTCTACGAGGAGATGTCGGCGATCGCCGACGCTCGGGCGATCATGACCCGGCGCGATTCCGACGCCTACGATGCGATCTGCGACCACATCCTGGTCATCGATCACGCGGTGCTCGAGCCCAAGCCCTTCGGCAAGGGTCGGCCGAAGATCGTCGGCACCTATCGGGTCCTGCGCCAATCGGTGGCGGAACGCCACGACGGCTTCTATTCGGCCGGCGAATACGATCTGACACCACTCCTCGATCGTCATCGCGGCCTCGAGTTTCTCGAGCTCGGCCGCTCCTGCGTCCTGCCCGCCTGGCGCGGCAAACGTACGGTGGAGCTGTTGTGGCAGGGCGTGTGGGCCTATGTGCTGCATCACCGCATCGATGCGATGATCGGCTGCGCCAGCCTCGAGGGCACCGACCCGCGCCGTCTCGCTCTGCCGCTGTCCTTCCTGCATCACAACTGTGCCGCCTCGCCCGAGTGGAGCGTCCGGGCGCTCGCCGATCGCTACGCCGCGATGGACCGGATCGCGCCCGAGGCGATCGATCCGCGCGCCGCGCTGCAGGCGCTGCCGCCGCTGATCAAGGGCTATCTGCGGATCGGCGCCAAGGTCGGCGACGGGGCGGTGGTCGATCATCAGTTCGGCACGACGGACGTCTTCATCGTCATGCCGGTCGCCGGTATCTCACCGCGCTACGTCGCCTTCTATGGTGCCGACGCCGGCCGCCGGGCGAGCTGAAGCGGCGCGATCGGGAGCGTGAGGATAGACCGGGCGCGGTGTGGTGCTCCGCGAGACCGGTCGCGATCGGGCCCACGGCCGCCGGGGTATCCCGCTGCGCGCGGCGACATCCTACGGTACGCGCCGATCACTGCAGCTTCGCCGTCAGCACCTTGAAGCTCGCCCAGCCGAAGGCGACGGCGAAGAGCCCGTCGAGCCAGCGTCGCACTGCCAGGAAAGCGGTGGCGGCGCGCCGATGCGAGAAGATCAGCGCGTAGCCGTGGAAGATGGTGAAGCTCTGCAGGCTGACCAGCGCCACCACCAGCGCCAGCTGCGACGGTCCGGCATCGGCGGGGACGGCGAGGGCATAGAGCGAACCGATGAACAGGATCGCCTTCGGGTTGGTGATGTGCAGGGCATAGCCCTGGAGAAGCGTCGCGAGCGGCGATCCGGCGCCGAGGGAACGGACCGTCGCGGCACCCGGCCGGAACGCCGCCCGTGCCGAGCGGAACGCCAGCCAGGCGAGATAGCCGGCACCGAGGAGGCGGATCACCTCGAAGATCCAGGCATTGGCGAGCATCACCGCGCCGAGACCGAGAGCGGCGGCGATCGACCAGGTGAGCGAGCCGCAGGTGATGCCCGAGGCGAGCGCCAGACCCTTCGTCCGGCCCTGTTCCAGCGACGTCCCGACGATGGCGAGCGTCGCCGGTCCCGGACTGGCGGCGGCGACGAAGGCGGCACCCAGAATGAGCGGCAGATCGAGATGAGACATCGAGGGACCCTCCGAAACGTGGGTCGATCGTAGCGGGCGGTGGATCGTGCGGCCAGCCGGCCACCGGTCACTCCTTCTCGATCTCCGTCGCCCGCGCCTTCAACCGATAGAGCGCCTCGAGCGCCTCGCGCGGGCTCATGTCGTCGGGGGTGAGCGCCGCGATCTCGCTCGCGAGCCGGTCGAAACGGTCGTCGTCGGCCGGCTCCGGCGGAGCAGGGGCCTTGGCGGCGAGCGCCGAGAACAGCGGCAGCTCGTCGACGAAGGTGTCGCGTCGGCCGCGGCGGTCCTGCTCCTCGAGCTGCTTCAGCACCTGCCGCGCCCGCTCGATGACCCGCGGTGGCAACCCGGCGAGCCGCGCCACCTGGATGCCGTAGGAGCGATCTGCGGCCCCGGCGACGATCTCGTGCAGGAACACCACCTCGCCCTTCCACTCGCGCACCGCCGAGGTGACGTTGGCGAGGCGCGGCAGTCGCTCGGCGAGCGCGGTGAGCTCGTGGTAGTGGGTGGCGAAGAGGGCGCGGCAGCGGTTGACGGCATTCAAGTGCTCGATCGTCGCCCAGGCGATGGAGAGGCCGTCGAAGGTGGCGGTGCCGCGGCCGATCTCGTCGAGGATGACCAGCGCCCGCGGCCCGGCCTGATTGAGGATGGCGGCGGTCTCCACCATCTCCACCATGAAGGTCGAGCGGCCCCGCGCCAGATCGTCCGCCGCCCCGACGCGGCTGAACAGCCGGTCGACCAGTCCGATGGTCGCCTCGCGCGCCGGCACGAAGGCGCCGATCTGCGCCATCAGCACGATCAGGGCGTTCTGGCGCAGATAGGTCGACTTGCCGCCCATGTTGGGGCCGGTGACGATGGTGAGCCGCCCGTCACCCTCACTCGCCCTGGGACCGAGATCGCAGTCGTTGGCGACGAAGGGTTCACCGGTCGTCTCGCGCAGCGCCTGCTCGACCACCGGATGACGTCCGCCGACGATACGGAAGGCGAGGCCTTCCTCGATCTTCGGCCGGATGTGGCCTTCCTGGTCGGCGAGTTCGGCGAGACCGGCGGTGACGTCGAGGACGGCGAGTGCCTCGGCCGCGGCGCGGATCTCGCCGTCGCGACCGAGCGCCGCGTTGGCCAGCATGTCGAAGATCTCGGCCTCCAGCGCCAGCGCCCGCTCGCCCGCCGAAGCGATCTTCGCCTCGAGATCGGAGAGCTCGACGGTGGTGAAGCGCACCGCGTTGGCGAGCGTCTGGCGATGGATGAAACGCTCGGCGAGCGGCGGGGCGAACAATTTCTCCGCATGTGCCGGGGTGGTGTCGACGAAGAAGCCGAGCACGTTGTTGTGGCGAATCTTCAGCGACTTGATGCCGGTCTCGAGCACGTAGTCGGCTTCCAGCCGGGCGATGGTGCGGCGGCTGTCGGCGGAGAGCTCGCGCGCCTCGTCGAGCGGCAGCGACCAGCCGGGGCGGACGAAGCCGCCGTCGCGTCGGCCGAGCGGCAAGTCGTCGACCAGCGCCGCGGCGACGAGATCGAAGAGATCCATCGGCGCGTTCGCCAGCGCCTCCGCCGCGCGGTCGAGCTCCACCGGCAGGATGCCGACCGCGCCGAGGACCGCGCCGAGGTCGCGCGCCGCCACGAGCCCGGCGCGGATCGCTCCGAGATCCCGCGGCCCACCGCGCCCGAGCCCGAGCCGGCCGAGCGGCCGCAGCATGTCGGGAGCGGCGCTCAACGCCTCGCGCAGCCGCCGCCTGAGCATCGGATCGTCGAGGAGATGGCCGACGGCGTCGAGCCGCGCCTCGATCACCCGCGCCTCGGTCGACGGCCCCGCCAGGCGCTCGGCGAGGAGTCGCTGCCCGCCCGCCGTCACGGTGCGGTCGATCGCATGGAGAAGCGAGCCGCGCCGCTCGCCGGAGAGCGTGCGCGAGATCTCGAGATTGGCACGGGTGCCGGCGTCGACCGACATCAGCGCCGCGCCCGCGCCGAGACCGCCTTGGCGCCGCGGCGGTTCGAGCGGCGCCCGCGCCCCTTTCTGGGTGCGCTCGACATAGGCGACGACACCGGAGATCGCCGCGAGTTCCAGCCGCGAGAAACGACCGAAGGCGTCGGTGGTGGCGACGGCGAAGGCGGCGGCGATGCGGGCCTCGGCGGTGGCGACGTCGAACAGGGACGCGGCGACCGGCGTCACCGCGATGCGCTCGGAGCGCAGGATCGGCTTCAGTTCGGGGTCGTCGAAGAGCCGGTCGGGCACGACGATCTCGCGTGGCTCGATCCGGGCGATCTCGGCGGCGAGCCGGCTCGCATCGGTCTCGGCGACGCGGAAGGCACCGGACGAGATGTCGACCCAGGCGAGACCGAAACGGCTCGCCTCGCCCTCGCCGCCTTTCGCCCGGGTCAGGCCGAGCAGCCAGTTGGCACGGCCGGCATCGAGCAGAGCGTCTTCGGTGATGGTGCCCGGCGTGACCAGGCGGACGACATCGCGCTTCACCACCGACTTCGAGCCGCGCTTCCTCGCCTCCGCCGGGTCCTCCAGCTGCTCGCATACCGCGACGCGGAAGCCGAGCGCGATGAGCCGCTGCAGATACTCGTCGGCGCGGCCGATCGGCACGCCGCACATCGGGATGTCCTCGCCGAGATGCTTGCCGCGCTTGGTCAGCACGATGCCGAGCGCCCGGCTCGCCTCCTCCGCGTCGCGGAAGAACAGCTCGTAGAAGTCGCCCATGCGGTAGAACAAGAGGCAGTCGGGATTGGCCGCCTTGATCTCGATGTACTGCTCCATGACGGGCGTCGGGCGCAGGTCGGAGGCGTCGCGGGCCGTCGGATCGGACATGGGGGGCCTCGAAACGGGCGAGGTGAGAGGCTCGGACCCTACCAGATCGAAGCCGGCGTGCGCGAGACGCAGGATTTCGCCGGAGCCGGCTTTCCACGACGAAGCGACGCCGGATCGGTGGAATACCGCCTCGAGACCAAGGAAGCATGAGATTCCGTCGATCGGACGGCTCGACCCGCCTTGAGCGCGGCTCGCCTCGCGACTATGGTCCTCTCCCCTTCGCCGAGACGTGGTTTCGAGGAGATCCGTGGCGCGGATACCGCCGCCGCGCTTCCCGCCGCCGTCTCGCCGAGGGAAAGTGACCCGCGCCTCGCCCGCGGCCCTGGAGAGACAGATGGACCATCACGACAAGCCCGCGGCCAAGACCCGCCTCGCCGTCACCGACCAGGAGGCGTTGCAGTTCCACGCCCAGGGCAAGCCCGGCAAACTCGAGGTGGTGCCGACCAAGCCGATGGCCACCCAGCGCGACCTGTCGCTCGCCTATTCGCCGGGCGTCGCCGTGCCGGTGCGCGCCATCGCCGAAGATCCCTCCAAGGCCTACGACTACACCTCCAAGGGCAATCTCGTCGCCGTCATCTCCAACGGCACCGCCATCCTCGGCCTCGGCAACCTCGGCGCGCTCGCCTCGAAGCCGGTGATGGAGGGCAAGGCGGTGCTGTTCAAGCGCTTCGCCGACGTCGATTCGATCGACCTCGAGGTGGCGACCGAGGATCCGGAGGAGTTCATCGATGCGGTGAAGTACCTCGGCCCGTCCTTCGGCGGCATCAACCTCGAGGACATCAAGGCCCCCGAGTGCTTCATGATCGAGAGCCGTCTGCGCGAGCTGATGGAGATCCCGGTCTTCCACGACGACCAGCACGGCACCGCCATCATTTCCGCCGCCGGCATCATCAACGCCCTGCACCTGACCGGCCGCGACATCAAGGACGCCAAGCTCGTCTGCAACGGCGCCGGCGCCGCCGGCATCGCCTGCATAGAACTGGTCAAGGCGATGGGCTTCCGCCACGACAACGTCGTGCTCTGCGACACCAAGGGCGTGGTCTGGAAGGGCCGCACCGAGGGCATGAACCAGTGGAAATCGGCCCATGCGGTCGAAACCGAGGCGCGCAGTCTCGCCGATGCGGTGAAGGGCGCCGACATCTTCTTCGGCCTTTCCGCCAAGGGGGCGCTGACCCCCGAGATGGTCGCCTCGATGGCCGACAAACCGATCATCTTCGCCATGGCCAATCCGGATCCGGAGATCACGCCGGAGGAGGCCCACGCGGTGCGCCCCGACGCGATCGTCGCCACCGGCCGCTCCGACTATCCGAACCAGGTCAACAACGTCCTCGGCTTCCCCTACATCTTCCGCGGCGCCCTCGACGTGCGGGCGACGACGATCAACGAGGAGATGAAGATCGCCGCGGCGGAAGCCCTCGCCGCGCTCGCCCGCGAGGACGTCCCCGACGAGGTCGCCGCCGCCTACCGCGGCGTCCGCCCGAAGTTCGGCCCGCAGTACATCATCCCGGTGCCCTTCGACCCGCGCCTGATCTCCGAGATCCCGGCAGCCGTCGCCCGCGCCGCGATGGAGTCGGGCGTCGCCCGCCGGCCGATCGTCGACATGGAGGCCTATCGCCAATCGCTCTCCGCCCGCCGCGACCCGGTCGCCGGCACGCTGCAGCGCATCTTCTCCAAGCTCAAGGCCGAGCCGAAGCGCGTCGTCTTCGCCGAGGGCGAGGAGGAGCAGGTGATCCGCGCCGCCGTCTCCTTCGTCAACCAGGGCCTCGGCACCGCCTCGCTGGTCGGCCGCGAGGACCGCATCGAGGCCGCCGCCGAGGCCGCCGGCATCGACATGCCGGAGGGTCTCGAGGTGGTCAACGTGCTCGCCTCCGCGCGCGGCAAGGCCTACACCGACCATCTCTACGAGCGTCAGCAGCGCAACGGCTTCCTCTACCGGGACTGCGCCCGCGTCGTCCTCGACCGCAACGTCTTCGCCGCCTCGATGGTGGCGCTCGGCGACGCCGACGCCATGGTGTCGGGCGCCACCCGCCACTTCACCTCGGTGCTCAACGACGTCCGCCGCGTCATCGACGCCAAGCCCGGCCACCGCGTCATCGGCCTGTCGCTGGTCCTGGCGCGCGGCCGCACCGTGCTCATCGCCGACACCGCGCTGACCGAACTGCCGACCGGCGAGGAACTGGCCGACATCGCCGAGGAGGCCGCCGGCGCCGCCCGCCGTCTCGGCTACGAGCCGCGCGTCGCGCTGCTCGCCTATTCGAACTTCGGTCAGCCGCCGGGCGTGCGCACCGCCTCGGTGAAGGAGGCGGTGGAGATCCTCGACCGCCGCCACGTCGACTTCGAATACGAAGGCGAGATGTCCGCCGACGTCGCCCTCGACCCGGCGCGGATGGCGGCCTATCCGTTCTGTCGTCTGAAGGGTCCGGCCAACGTCCTGGTGATGCCGGCGATCCACGCCGCCTCGATCACCTCCGGCACGCTGCGCATCCTCGGCGGCGCCACCGTCATCGGCCCGCTGCTCGTCGGCCTCGACAAGCCGGTGCAGATCGTCCCGCTCGGCGCTCGCGACTCGGACCTCGTCAACATGGCCGCCATCGCCGCCTATGACGTGAACGGATGAGCGTAGCCGAAGTGGACGAGCATCCGTCCGGCCGGTTCGCCCGGAGCCGGACGCCGGCCGTCGTGACGAACACGGTGAAGGCCGAATTCGGCCGCCGGCGCCGCGCGGGCACCGGCCGGGATCGGCAGAGCGATCACCGCCGCGCCGAGGAAGCCCGGTGATCGAGACCTGCGGAGGCGAAGTGCCGCATGGCGCGCGCCGTCACCGGTCGGGTCGCGGATCGACGAGACCCGACACCATCGTGTTGATGACACGGTGTGATCGACCCCGGCCGAGCGACCGACCGACGGCCGCCGGATTGATGCCCGTCAATGCCCTCGGGGCCCCGGGATGCGACGAAGGCGGGAGGACCGAACCGGAGTTCGACGCCCCCGGATGTGCCGTGCACGAAGCTCACTGACGACGCGCTTGCGCCGCTGCCGGCCGATGAGTTGGCTGGCCGTCGTCATCCTGCTTTTTCAGGTGGCGCTGTCGGCCGACCATCTCGGGGCGACGGCCGCACGTACCTTCGCGCCGGCGATCGACGACGTCGCGCTCGGTATCCTGTCGCTCTGCCATGGTGACGGCAGCGTCGAGGTTCTCGCCGGTTCCGACACCCCGACTCCGCGTGCCCCCGCGACGCCCTGCATCTTGTGTTCGGTCGCGACACTCGCCGCCGCCGGCATCGTCTCGGCCCCGCTGGACCTCGTCCCGCCATCGCTCCGACCCCTGGTCGATCTGCCGATCGCCGTCGCCGAAGCGCCGGTGGTGCGCTCGCCGTTGCGCTACGGCACCGAACGCGGCCCACCCGTCGTCCAACTCGTCTGACCTTCGACCGTTCGTGTGCGCCGACCTCGGCCGCGCCGAACCCGATCTCATTCGACCGATGGACGAACTCCCATGACCGATTTTTCGATCGACCGCCGCCGTCTCGTGGCCGGTGCAGCCCTCGCCACACTCTTCGCCGCCGCTCCGGCCGGTGCCCAGGACAAGCCGGTGACGCCCTGGGCGTGGACCGACGCCAACGGCTTGGTCAAAGACCTGCCCAAGGACCCGAACCCGACCACCGACGACGTCAAGAAGTTCCCGCGCTGTCGCTACTGCGGCATGGTCCGGGCGCAGTTCTCCCACACCCGCCACCTGATCCACTACGAAGACGACGCGGTCGACGCCACCTGCTCGCTGCACTGCGCGGCGATCGGCCTGTCGCTCAACATGGACAAGGGGCCGAAGGCGATCTGGACCGGCGATGCCGGCGCCGATGGCGAAGTGAAGCCGCTCGTCCTCGTCGACAAGGCCTTCTACGTCGTCGATCCGTCGAAGCCCGGGACCATGACCCGGGTGTCGAACGCGGCCTACGCCGACAAGGCCAAGGCCGAGGCTGCCGCAAGGGCCGAGCCCTCGGCCAAGGCCGGCGCCGAGGTGGTCGGCTTCGATGCGGCGCTGCGCAAGGCCTATCTGGTGATGGCCGACGACACGATCATGCTGCGCACCCGTCGCGGCGAGATGCGCAAGAAGGCGGCCACGCCGCAGTGATGCTCGCCGTCGTCGACGGCGCGGATCGTCCCCCGCGCCGTCGCCCCCCGCGTCCGGTCCCCCATGCCGGACGCGGCCTTTCCGCATCGGATCACGTCATGACCAGATCGTTCGCACCGCACCGTCGCGCCGTTCTCCTCGGCCTCTCGGCCTTCGCCTGCGTCGGTGTCGAGGCCGCCGCCGAGACGCCCGATCGGGCCGAGGCGGTCGACCTGCCGAAACCGGGCGAGCGCGACGTCTGCCCGGTGTGCGGCATGTTCGTCGCCAAGTACCCCTATTGGATCGCCACGCTGCGCTTTCGCGACGGCCGGGTCGAGCATTTCGACGGCGCCAAGGACCTGTGGAAGTACCTGCTCGACCTGCCGCGCTGGGCGCGCGGTCGCAAGGCCGAAGAGATCGAAGCGATCGGCGTCACCGCCTACTACGAGGGCGAGCGGATCGCAGCGAAGCCGGCCTGGTACGTGATCGGCTCCGACGTCTACGGGCCGATGGGCCACGAGTTGGTGCCGCATGCGAGCGAGGCCGACGCCAAGGAGTTTCTCGCCGACCACAAGGGCCGTCGCATCCTGCGCGCCGACACGATCACCCTGCCTCTGCTCCAGGGGCTCGACGAGGGGCGCTTCGAATGACCGCGCGCGCCCCTTCCGGCCGACTGCGCGGCTCGACCGTGACCGCGATCGTCTTCGGTGGTCTGCTCCTTCTGGCGGCGGGTCTTGGGGCGGTCTCGCTGATCGGCGCCGACACCGCCGGCCGCCGCGACCGCGCCGCGGCGTTGGTGGCGGAGCTGGCGCTCTCCGACCTCGCCCTCTTCACCGAGGCCCGCTACACCCGCAACCCCGCGCTCGCCGATCTCCACACCCCCTTCCAGGACGGACCGGCGAGCCTCGAGCATTTCCCGACCGCTTCGCTGATCGTCGCGCCGCGCGGCCTGCCCGCCGGTCGCCTCGAAGCCCGCGAGGAGTGAGATCATGCGCGCCACCTTCGAACGTCGCCGCCATCTGCTCGACTTCGCCGTCCGTTCGCTCGCTCGCCGTCCGACCAAGAACCTCGGCCTCGTCGCCGTCTACGCCCTCGTCGTCTTCGTGGTCGGCTCGGTGATGCTCTACGGCGCAGCGATCCGGCGCGAGGCGGCGGCGATGCTGGCGAGCGGCCCGGAGCTGACCGCCCAGGCGATGACCATGGGCCGCCACGAGATGAGCCGCAGCGCCGACGTCGCTGCCCTGAAGGGCCTTCGCGGTGCCCGCCGGATCGAGCCGCGGCTGTGGGGCTACCTCTGGGACAGCGCCGGTGCCGCGAACTATACGGTGATGGTGCCGACCGCGTCCGACACCGCGCACGCCCTTGCCAAGGGCGAGGCGATCGTCGGCGAGGGCGTGGCGCGGGCGCGGAAGCTCGCACCGGGCAAGATGCTGTTTCTGGTCTCGCCGTCGGGCAAGTTCCTGAAGACCAGGGTCAAGGCGATCCTGTCGGCCGAATCGGCGCTCGTCTCCTCCGATCTGGTGCTGGTCGAGGAGGGCGACTTCCGCGCCTTCTTCGAGCTGCCGGCGGACGCCTGGACCGACATCGCGATCACCGTGACCAATCCGCGCGAAGTGACGACCGTCGCCGAGAAGGCGGGGCTGAAACTCCCCGGTCATCGCTTCGTCAGCCGCGCCGACATGAGCCGCTCGGCGGAGGCGCTGTTTTCGTGGCGCGAGGGGTTGACGCTGGCGCTGCTCGCCGGGGCGCTCCTCGCCTTCGCCATCCTCGCCTTCGACAAGGCTTCCGGCCTCTCGGCCGAGGAGAAGCGCGAGATCGGCATCCTCAAGGCGATCGGCTGGGAGAGCCGCGACGTCATCGCGGTGAAGCTCGCCGAGGGCGGTTTGATCTCGGGTCTCGCCTTCCTCCTCGGAGTGATCGGCGCCTGGACCCACGTGTTCTTCTTCTCCGCCGGCCTGTTCGAGCCGGTGTTGAAGGGTTGGGCGACGCTCTATCCGCGCTTTCCGCTCGCCCCGACGCTCGACGCGCTGGAGATGGCGACGCTCGCCATGCTCACCGTCCTTCCCTACATGGCGGCGATCCTGGTGCCGGTGTGGCGCACGGCGTCCGCCGATCCCGACGCGGTGATGAGGTGAGGCCATGATCACGCTCGAAGGCGTCACCAAGGTGTTCGATCAGGGTCGTCACAACCAGGTGACGGCGGTCGGCGGCGTCGATCTCGTGATCGCCGACGGCCGCCTCACCGTGCTGCGCGGGCCCTCCGGCTCGGGCAAGACGACGCTGCTCACCCTGATCGGCTGTCTCGCCCGGCCGACCACCGGACGCATCCGCATCGACGGCGAGATGGTCTCCGGCCTGCCCGAGCGCTTCCTCACCGAGGTCCGGCGACGGACCTTCGGCTTCGTCTTCCAGAAGTTCAACCTGATCCGCGGCCTGTCGGCGCTCGACAACGTCGTCCTGCCGGCCCTGCCGCTCGGCGTCGCCCATCGCCCGCTGGTCGAGCGCGCCTTCGCTCTCCTCGACCACTTCGGCCTCGCCGATCGGGCGGAGCTCGCGGTCGAGAACCTCTCCGGTGGCGAGGCCCAGCGCGTCGCCATCGCCCGGGCGCTGATCAACGACCCCGCCGTGATCGTCGCCGACGAGCCGACCGCCAGCCTCGACGGCGCGCGGGTCGGCCAGTTCCTCGCCATCGCCGAGGAGTTGAGACGGTCCGGCAAGACGGTGCTGATCACCAGCCACGACCCGCGCATCACCGAGGCCGCGATCGTCGACCGGCTGGTGACCATGGCCGACGGGCGGATCGTCGAGGCGGCGCCATGATCTTCCACCCGCCGATCCTCGCCCTGATCGCCGCCTCGCTGATCTCCTCGCTGGTGCTCGCCGGCGCCGGCCTCTTCGCCGTGCGCCTGTTGCGTCACTGGGATCCGGCGAGCGGCGCCGAGCGGCAGATCGAGCTCGAGCGCATCACCACCCTGGTCTCCACCGTCGTCGCCTTCGTGCTGGTGGTCGAGGCGGCGAGCCTCGTTCTCTTCGCCTTCAACGCCGACCGCATGGCGCCGCTCTTCGTCGGGGCGATGTGTGCGGTCGGATCGCTGAACGCCAGCGTCTGGGGATTTCCGACGCTGTGGGCCAAGATCGTCGTCTTCTTCGCCGCCTTCGTCTGGCTCGCCGTCGACCGCGTCGACGGGCGCACCCGCGACTGGGCCCTGATCCGGCCGAAATATGCCGGCCTCCTCGTCCTGGCGCCGCTGGTCTTCGCCGAGGGCGCGCTCGAACTCGCCTATTTCCTCGACCTGAAGGCCGACACCATCACCTCGTGCTGCGGCAAGCTCTTCGGCGAGGACAAGCCGAACCTCGGCGGCGATCTCGCGGCGCTCGATCCCTTCCAGGCGATGGGACTGCTCGCCGGCGGGCTCGCTCTGGCGATCGGCCTCGGTGTCGTGGCGGCGCGCGGACGGCTGCTCGCGGCGCTGCACGGCGTCGTGTCGCTCGCCGTCTTCGGTCTGGCGCTGGCGGCGATCGTCTCGGCGATCGCACCCTACGTCTACGAACAGCCGCACCATCATTGCCCGTTCTGCATTCTCAAACGCGAATACGGCCACGTCGGTTTCGCGCTCTATGTGCCGCTCTTCGTCGCGACCGGCGCGGGCCTCGCCTCGGCTCTGTTGGTGCCGTTCGAGGGGCGGATCGACGGTGCCGTGGCGACGGCGGCGCGACGCGGGCTGACCCGAACGGCGGTCGTCGGCCATCTCCTCTTCGCCGTCGTGGCCGTGGTGCTGGTGATGCGGTCCGGCCTGACGCTCACCCCGTGAGGTCGCCTGGGCGAGAGGCCATGTCCTCGATCCGCCCGTCGCGCAGATGGAACAGGCGGTCGAAGCGGCCGAGGATCTTCTCGTCGTGGGTGACGACGACCACGGTCGCCGACTGCTCCACCGCCACCTTGCGCAACAGGTCCATGACGATGCCGGCACGCTCGCCGTCGAGCGCCGCCGTCGGTTCGTCGGCGAGGATGATGCGCGGCCGGTTGGCCAGTGCCCGAGCGATGGCGACGCGCTGCGCCTCGCCGCCGGAGAGCGACGACGGCTTGGCCGCCTTGCGATGGCCGACTTCGAGATAGTCGAGGAGTTCGTGCGCCCGAGCGAAGGCGTCCGTCGTCGCGGCCCCGGCCATGTCGAGGACGAGGGCGACGTTCTCGCTCACGTCGAGGAACGGCAGGAGGTTGTGGAACTGGAAGATGAAGCCGACCTTCTCGAGCCGCAGGCGCCTCAGATCCGGGCGCAGCCACTTGCCCTCCCACACCGTCTCGCCGTCGAGACGCAGGGTGCCGGCCGACGGCTCGACGATGCAGCCGATCAGATTGAGGAGCGTCGTCTTGCCCGAGCCGGAGGGGCCGAGCAGGCCGACCACCTCGCCGGGCCACAGATCGAGATCGACCGTCCTCAACGCGTCGACGCGGGTCTCGCCCTCGCCGTAGTGTTTGGCGAGGCCGCGACATTCGACCAGGGGACGGGGGTTGTCGCCGGTCATTTCAGCCTCCCAGCGCCGTCGCCGGATCGACGCGCAGCGCCAGCCGCACGCCGAGCCCGCTCGCCACCAGACAGACGACGATCACCACCAGCCCGAGCGAGGCGGCATCCTCCGGCAGCATCACCACGCGGCGCGGGAAGAAGTCCTTGGCCGAGGCGATCAGGCTCGCCCCGACCGAGAAGCCGATCAGACCCAACGCCAACGCCTGCTGCACGATGAGACCGACGATACGGCCATCGGGCGCGCCGATCAGCTTCAGCGTGGCGATCTCGCGGATCTTGTCCATGGTCATGGTGTAGATGATCAGGGCGATGATCACCGTGGAGACGGTGAGGAGCACCGTGGTGAAGAGGCCGATCTGCTGGCGTGCCTTCTCGACCACCGAGCGGGTGAGGATGGTCTCCTGGTCGTCCTGGGTCATGGCGGCGAGATGCTTCCAGCGTTTCGCCGCCTCGACCACCGCCTCGACCGAAGCGCCCGGAGCGACGCGCGCCACCACGGCGTTGATCGTGTCGGGGGCACCGGCCGCCACCGGCCCGCGCGCCGCCTCGCGCCGCGCCGGGGCCGGTGACAGGCGGAACTGCAGCACCTGACTGTCTCTGAGCGCCATCCACACCACCGGATCGCCGCCGGAGGAGACGGCGCCGCGCGTCGTTCCGACCACGGTGAAGACATCGCCGCCGAGGGGGATGCGCTCGCCGACGACGAGACCGGTCTTGACGTCGGCGACGATCTCGAACCGGCTGCGGGCGAGGCCACGCCCCTCGGCGATCGCCGGCGGACCACCGAGCCGGCCGGGCTCGTATCCGACGACCTGCAGGCGGAGCTTGCGGTCGCGATGGGTCGCCTCCAGCGACTGGAAGGTCATCGAACCGGTTTCGGTGACGCCGGCGAGGCGGGCGATCGATTCGCGCGTGTCGCCGGGAATGCGCGATCCCTCCGCGAAGGGGCCGCGGGTGCCGGTCTCCACCACCCAGACCTCGGCGGCCGGCGCCCGGACGAGGCCGAGCGCATCGGCGACGAGGCCGCGATAGATGCCGATCATCGACAGCACCACGCCGAGCAACAGCCCGAGGCCGACGGCGGTCAGCAGGAAGCGGCCGAGATGGTGGCGGATGTCGCGCAGCGCCAGGTTCACGGGTTGGCCTCCGGGCCGGCGAGGCGGACGGCGCGACCGTCACGGAAGCTGCCGGTATCCTTCGTGACGACGATCCGGGTACCGTCGGGAAGTCCGCCGATCACTTCGATCCTGCCGTCAAGCAGGCGCGCGCCGAGCCGCAGACGGGCCTCCTTCAGCCGGCCGCCGGCGACCACCCACCCGACCGCCTCGGCCGGTCCGACCATGCGCAGGGCGGTCTCGGGCACCAACAGAGCCCGCGCCAGGCGGCCGGTCGTCACGATCACCTCGGCCTGTTCGCCGAGGTGGAATTCGGCCGGGCAGTCGTCGCAGGCGACGAAGACGCGGCGCTCTTCGCCGACCCGGTCGTTCTCGAGGCCGACGCGGTCGACCCGCCCGACGAAGGTGCGATCGGGCCGGGAGCGCAGCCGCACCTCGGCCGGATGGCCGACGGCGAGAGCGCCGACGCGGGCTTCGTCGACGAAGGCCTGGATCCACACCGAGACCGGATCGACCAGGGTGAACAGCGCTTCGCCGGGGTTCATCACCGCGCCGAGTTCGCGGTGGCGGGCGATCACCACGCCGTCGAAGGGCGCACGCAGGCGGTGACGTTCGTGGAGCACGCCGTCGAGCGCCGCCTGGGCACGCGCCGCGGTGAGCGCCACCCGCGCTGCCTCGACGTCGCGCTCGGCGACGGCGGCATCGGCCTCGGCGACGCGGGCGTCGAGTTCGGCCTGCTCGGCCGCTTCGATCGACACGGTCTGACGCTCGACCAGCGAGCGCCGGCGATCGTCGACCCGCCGCTTCTGCTGGGCGACGACCCGAGCGCGGGCGGCGAGGGCCTCGGACCTCGACAGTGCCGCCTCCGCGGCGACGACCCCGGCCTGCGATTTGTCGAGCCGGGCGCGGGCCTCGCCGTCGTCGAGGCGGGCGAGAAGATCACCGGCCTTCACCCGGTCGCCGTGATCGACCCGGACCTCGACCAGAGCCGCCTGGGTCTCGAAGCCGAGGCGGGTCGAGATCCGCGCCTCCTGGGTACCGAGACCGAAGACGGCGACGGCGACGTCGCTCTCGGGGCGAGCCACCTCGACCTCGACGGGTCGCGAGGTCAGAAACAGGCGCAGACCGATGCCGGCAACCGCGATGGCCAGGACGACGAGGAGCAGGCGGAGGAGGCGGGTCATGGGCGGGAACCGGGTTCGGCGCGGAGCATCCCGGCCAGTTGCAGATCGAGGAGGCGTCGCGCTTCGGCGACGAGGTCGAAGCCGCGACCGGCGAGCGACCAACGCAGTGCGAGGCCCTGGAGGAGGCCGAGGACGAGCAGCGCCGCATCCATCGGCGCGACCGTCACGCGTCGGCCGAGCGCGGTGAAGGCGGCGACGAGACGACCGGTCAGATCGGCCATCAGGCCGCGGAACACCGCCGCCAACGCCGGGTTCGACACCCTCAGTTCATGAGAGAAGACGATCGCCAGGATCGACGGCTCGGCGGTCACCAGACGGGTCTGGGCTTCGACGATGCGGCGGAGAGTCCCCTCCGGCGATGGCGATCCCGCCTCCGCTTCGGCCCATCCGGCACGCATCCGCATCGCGACGTGTTCGGCCACCGCCACCCACAGCGCCTCGCGGGTCGCGAAGTGGCGGAAGATCGCCGGCTGGGAGATGCCCACTGCCGTCGCCACCGCCGGCGTGCCGAGCCGGTCCGGTCCGACCTCGACAGAGAGGCGGAGGACGGTCTCGATGATCTCGGTACGGCGGAGCTCGGCGGGCTTGCGCATGGTCGGCTATGGTGAGTTATCGATAACTCACCAATAACGACGAACCGACCACGATGCAAGAAGACGAGGGCGAGCCCCGACTTCGAACGGTCCCTTCGTTCCCGCTGATTTCAGCCCGGCTTGACCTGCGGCCGCGTCTCGGCCGTCGCCTCGCGTTGCGCCTCTTCGAGGTCGAGCTCGTCGGCGGGCTTCAGGTCGTGCAGAAAGACCTTGGATTCGTCGGAGAACCAGGCGCGGATCGGTCCGGCGAGCGCGACCACCAGTCCGATGAAGACGGCGATGCCGATGACGATCAACACGAGGTCGGACATGTGGCTCTCCTCCACCCCGAAGCGGTCCGCACCGCGGCCAACGTGGCCCGACGGCACCCTTCTTTCTGAAATCTAGCGCGATTTCGACGTCGTTTCAGGATGGGAACCTTGCGGAGAGGGGAGAACCGCAGACCGGCGGATCTCCCCGGGACACCGACGCCCGAGGGCCGCGACCTCGATCGCACGCACGGAAATTCCGTCGCGGCGGTGCGATCGGCGATGGAAAGCGGCGCGGTGGACGGCTATTTTCGCCCGATCGCAATTCGGCGTTCGGGCGCGACGCGCGCCGTCCCCGGCAGAATCGGAGCATCGATGGTCGCGACCGACCGTTTCGCAGGACTGATCGATGCCGACGATCTGCGTCGGCGGCTCTCCGCTCTCGTCGCCGAGGGGACCGACGGCGGCAATCCGACGGTTCGAGCCGCGGCGCTGGCGATCCTCAAGGAGGTGCGTCAGGAAACGCGCGTCCGCATCCAGGAACTCCTGCTCGTCGACAAGCGCGGCGTGCGCTGCGCCGAACGGCTCTCCTTCGTCCAGGACGAGCTGATCCGGGTGATCCACGACTTCGCCGTCGCACACGTCTACCCGGTGACCAATCGCTCCTCGGCCGAGCGCATGTCGATCGCCGCGGTCGGTGGCTACGGCCGGGCGACGCTGGCGCCGGGCTCCGACATCGATCTCCTGTTCATCCTGCCCTACAAGCAGACGCCCTGGGGCGAGAGCGTCGTCGAATACATCCTCTACATGCTGTGGGACATGGGCCTGAAGGTCGGTCACGCCACCCGCAACGTCGAGGAATGCATCCGCCTGTCGCGATCGGATCTGACCATCCGCACCGCCATCCTCGAAGCGCGCTACATCTGGGGCGACCGGCCGCTGTTCGACGAACTGACGATGCGTTTCGACCGTGACGTCGTCCAGGGCACCGGCCGCGACTACATCGCCGCCAAGCTCGCCGAGCGCGACGAGCGCCACAAACGCCAGGGCATGAGCCGCTATCTGGTGGAGCCCAACATCAAGGAGGGCAAGGGCGGCCTGCGCGATCTGCAGACCCTGTTCTGGATCGCCAAGTACTTCTACCGGGCGAAGAACGCCCGCGATCTGATCGCCGCCGGGGTGTTCTCGACCGCCGAATACCGCCGCTTCGAGCGCTGCGACGATTTCCTGTGGGGGGTGCGCTGCCACATGCACTTCGCCACCGGTCGGGCCGAAGAGCGCCTGTCCTTCGACCTGCAGCGCGAGATCGCCGCGCGCCTCGGTTATCAGGACAAGGCGGGTCTGCGCGCCGTCGAGCGCTTCATGAAGCACTATTTCCTCTTCGCCAAGAGCGTCGGCGACCTCACCCTGATCTTCTGCGCCGCGCTCGAGGAGGAGCACGTCAAACAGGCGCCGGTGCTCAACCGCTTCTTCGGCCGCTTCGCCCGCCGCCGCCGGCCCAAGGGCAACGGCGAGGCCTTCGTCGTCGATCATTCCCGCATCAACGTCGCCGACGACCATGTCTTCGAGCGCGATCCGTGCAACCTGATCCGCATCTTCCACGAGGCCGATCGCAACAATCTCGACTTCCATCCCGATGCGCTGCAGCTGATCACCCGCTCGCTGCGCCTCATCGACGATCGGCTGCGCACCGACGAGACCGCCAACCGGCTCTTCCTCGAGCTGGTCGCCTCCCGTCACGACCCCGAGCGGGTGCTCCGTCGCATGAACGAGACCGGCGTGCTCGGCCGTTTCGTGCCGGATTTCGGCCGTATCGTCGCGATGATGCAGTTCAACATGTATCACCACTACACCGTCGACGAGCACCTCCTGCGCTCGATCGGCGAGTTGGCGGCGATCGAGAAGGGCACCATCGTCGACGAGGTGCCGCTCGCCACCGAGCTCTTCGGCGGCATCCAGAACCGCAAGGTGGTCTACGTCGCGACGTTCCTGCACGACATCGCCAAGGGGCGGCCGGAAGATCACTCGCTCTACGGCGGCGTCATCGCCCGCCGCCTCTGCCCGCGGCTCGGCCTCACCCCGGCGGAGACCGATTCGGTCGCGTGGCTGGTGGAGAACCATCTGGTGATGAGTTCGGTCGCACAGGGGCGAGATCTCAACGACCGCCGCACCATCGAGACCTTCGCCGAAATCGTCCAGTCGCCGGAACGGCTGAAACTGCTGCACTGCCTCACCGTCGCCGACATCCGCGCCGTCGGCCCCGGCGTGTTCAACGGTTGGAAGGGCCAGTTGCTGCGCACCCTCTACTACGAGACCGAGCCCTATCTCGCCGGCGGCCACTCTCAGGTCGGCCGCGACCAGCGCGTCGCCCGCGCCAAGCAGGAACTGGCGGACAGGCTCACCGGCTGGAGCGAGGCCGAGAAGCAGGCCTACGTCGAGCGCCACTATCCGCCCTACTGGCTCCGAGTCGACCTGCCGCGCAAGATTCGCCACGCCGAGTTCATCCGTCAGGCGACCCGCGACCGCAAGCACCTCGCCACCGCGGTCATGCCGCACGTCTTCGAGGGCGTCACCGAGATCACCGTCCTCGCCGACGACCATCCGCGGCTCCTGTCGGCGATCGCCGGCGCCTGCGCCGTGGCCGGCTCCAACATCGTCGACGCGCAGATCTACACCACCACCGACGGTCTGGCGCTCGACACCATCTTCGTTTCCCGCGAGTTCACCGACGACCACGACGAGATGCGGCGCGGCCAGCGCATCTCGGCACTGATCGAGAAGACCCTGACCGGGGTGGAACGTCTGCCCGACCAGGTGGCCCGCAAGACCGCGGCGCGCACCCGCATCGAGGCCTTCACCATCCCCACCGACGTGATGGTCAACAACTCCTGGTCGGATCGCTTCACCGTGCTCGAGGTTTCCGGCCTCGACCGCTCCGGCCTGCTCTACGACCTCACCCGCGAGATCTCCGATCTCAATCTAAACATCGCCTCCGCCCACATCGCCACCTTCGGCGAACGGGTGGTCGACGTCTTCTACGTGACCGATCTCTTCGGTCACAAGGTCGAGAATCGCTCGCGCGAGAAGACCATCCGCGAACATCTCCTCCGCGCCTACGATCGGCAGGACCGCAAGAAGTCCGATCGCCTGTCGGCGTGAGCCGAACAGCGCGCGGCCATACCGTCGGGGACCTCGCCGCCCGTGTCGCTCTTCCGCAACGTCCTCACCGTCGGTGGTGTCACCCTGGTGTCACGGGTGGCCGGCTTCCTGCGCGATACCGGCCTCGCCGCCGTCCTCGGCGGCGGTCCGGCGGCCGACGCCTTCGTCGTCGCCTTCCGCCTGCCCAACCTCTTCCGCCGTCTCTTCGCCGAAGGCGCCTTTGCCGCCGCCTTCGTGCCGCTCTTCGTGCGTCGGCGTGCCGAAGCCGGAGATGCGGCCGCCCGCCGTTTCGCCGGTGAGGCTCTCGCCGGGCTGACCGCGGTGGTCGTGACCGTCACCCTCGCCGCGCTTCTCGCCGCCCCGCTCCTCGTCGATCTCCTCGCCCCCGGTTTCGCCGCCGACCCGGAGAAGCGCGATCTGGCGATCCGCCTCGCTCGTATCTGCCTGCCCTATCTGGCGGCGATCACCGTGGTGGCGCTGCTCTCCGGCCTGACCACCGCGGCGCGACGCTTCTTCGCCGCGTCCTTCGCCCCGGTGGTGCTCAATCTGGTGCTGATCACCGCCCTCCTCCTCACTTTCGTCGCCGACGGCATCGGTCCCGATCGCGCGGCGACGCTCCTCGCCTGGGCGGTGGTGGTCGGCGGGGCGGCCCAGGTCGCCCTGCTCGTCGTCGCCGTCGTCCGCGCCGGTCTCGCGCCGCCGCTCGTCGCCCCGCGCCTCTCGCCCGAGATCGGCCGCCTCGTCCGCCTCGGCCTGCCCGGCGTCCTCGCCGGAGCGATGAGCGAGATCAACATCGTGGTCGGCACCGCCATCGCCTCGTCGACCGCCGGCGCCGTCTCCTGGCTCTACTACGCCGATCGCCTCTACCAGTTGCCACTCGGCGTCGTCGGCATCGCCGTCGGCCAGGTGCTTCTGCCGGAGATCGCCCATCGACTGCAGGGTGGGAGCGTCGAGGCCGGCCGCGACGTCCAGAACCGGGCGTTGGAGTTCGCTCTCGCCCTGGCCCTGCCGGCGGCGGCGGCATTGGCGCTCCTGGCCGAGCCGATCGTCATGGTGCTGTTCGAGCGCGGCGCCTTCGCCGCCGCCGACCGCCTCGCCACGGCACGGGCGCTGGCGATCTTCGCCGTGGGACTGCCGGCCTTCGTCCTCGCCCGCGTCCTCGCCCCGGCCTTCTACGCCCGCGAGGACACGATGACGCCGATGGTGATCGGCGGCGTCGCGGTGGCGGTCAACGTCGCGGTGGCGCTGACCCTGTTGCCGGTCCTCGGTTGGATCGCGGTCGCCGTCGCCACCGTCGTCGCCGGCTGGGTCAATGCCGGGCTGCTCTTCGCCCGCCTCCTCGCCCACGGTCACTGGCGCATCGACGCCGACCTCCGCCGTCGCCTGCCGCGTCTGGCGGTGGCGGCGACGGTGATGGCGGTGTGCCTCCATCTCGCGACGCTCGGCCTCGCCGCAGCCTTCGAGCCCGGCCGGTCGGTCCTGGTCGCGGGCGCCGCCCTGGCGTTCCTGGTCGGGCTGGGGCTCGCCGTCCACGGCGCTCTGGTGATCGCTCTCGGGGTGATCGAACCGGCGATGCCGGCGCTTCTGCGACGTCGGCGCGACGTCGGTGCGAACGAGCCGTCTTGCCCGCGCCCGGAGGATCGCGCATAACGCGGCCGGCCGGCCGATCTTCCGGCGGCCGAGACGGAGCGGGACCATGACCGACGAGAGCCGAGCCACCTTCCAGCCCCGCGTCTTCTCCGGGGTGCAGCCGACCGGCAATCTACATCTGGGCAACTACCTCGGCGCCATCCTGCGCTTCGTCGAGATGCAGAAGGCCTTCGACTGCATCTACTGCGTGGTCGATCTGCACGCCATCACCCAGCCGGTGGCGGTGTGGGGTGGTCCGAAGCAGCTCGCCGCCAACATCCGCGAGGTCACCGCGGCCTTCGTCGCTGCCGGCATCGACCCGGTGAAGCACATCGTCTTCAACCAGAGTCGCGTCCCCGAACACGCCGAACTCGCCTGGATCTTCAACTGCGTCGCCCGCATGGGCTGGATGGAGCGGATGACCCAGTTCAAGGAGAAGGCCGGCAAGGACCGCGAGCGCGCCTCGCTCGGCCTCTTCGCCTACCCGACCCTGATGGCCGCCGACATCCTGGTCTACCGCGCCACCCACGTGCCGGTCGGCGAGGACCAGAAGCAGCACCTCGAGCTGACCCGCGACATCGCCCAGAAGTTCAACAACGACTTCGCCGAGGCGATCGCCGCGCACGGCCACGGCGACGCCTTCTTCCCGCTCACCGCGCCGCTGATCCAGGGTCCGGCGACCCGTGTCATGAGCTTGCGCGACGGCACCAAGAAGATGTCGAAGTCGGATCCCTCCGACCTCAGCCGCATCAACCTGACCGACGACCGCGACACCATCGCCGCCAAGCTCAGGAAGGCCAAGACCGATCCCGAGCCGCTGCCGAGCGAGGTCGAGGGCCTTTCCGGCCGCCCCGAGGCGCAGAACCTCGTCGGCATCTATGCCGCCCTCTCCGGCCGCACCACCGCCGACGTCCTCGGCCAGTTCGGCGGCGGTCAGTTCTCCGGCTTCAAGGCGGCGTTGACCGAGCTGGCGGTCGACAAGCTCGGTCCGGTCGGCGCCGAGATGAAGCGGCTGATGGACGATGCCGCCTACATCGACGGCATCCTGAAGGACGGCGCCGAGCGTGCCTCGGCGATCGCGAGGCCCGTGATGGACGCGGTCAAGGACATCATCGGCTTCATCCACTGAAGTCGGCCGTGCCGTATCCGGCGAAGGGTACCTCCCGATCCCCGGGAGGTGCCCTTCGCCGTTTCGTGTTGGCCGCGACGCTCCCCGACTTGCCGATCGCCGCGGTCGGTGGCACCGTTCGATGATGGGATTGAAACGCTCCTCTCTCGAGGCCGGACATCGGCGCAAGCTGTTGGTGGTCGTCGACGACTCGCCGGAGTGCGATCGTGCCGTCGTCTACGCGTCCCGTCGTGCCGAACACACCGGCGGCGGCCTCGTCCTGCTGCATGTCGTCGAGGACGCCGATTTCCGCGGCTATGTCGGTCTCGGCGACACGCTGCGCCGACAGGCCCGCGCCGACGCCGAAGCGGTACTCGCCGAGGTCGTCGAACGGGTCCACGGCCTCGCCGCGATCGAGCCGGAGACGGTTGTCCGTGAGGGTGTGCCGGCGGTCGAGGTGGTGCGTCACATCGAAGCGGACGCCGACATCGCCGTTCTCGTCCTCGCCGCCGGAACCGGTCCGGAAGGGCCGGGACCTCTGGTCGCCGCCCTCGCCGGTCGCGGGTCGGGGACCTTTCCGGTGCCGATCACCATCGTCCCCGGCCATCTCACCGATGCCGAGATCGCCGCCATCGCCTGATCCGGATCGGTACGCCCGATGACGGGCCGAAAAGCGGGAGGCGCGACGGGGCCGCGGTCGTCGGACCACGCCACGCGACCGGCTCGCCCGCTCAGACGGACCGGACGGCGAGGCGAACAGGGGAGGGGTGCCATGGCGGACGAAAGCAGGGTTCGGATCGGCCGGTGCCACTGCGGTGCGGTGCGTTTCGAAGCGACGCTCGTCGACGACTTCGAATCGATCCGCCGTTGCACCTGCTCCTACTGTCGGATGCGTGGTGCCGTCGTCGCCTCGGCGGAAATGGGCGGGATCGTCGTCCTCGAGGGCGCCGAGGTGCTGACCAGCTACCGGTTCAACACCGGGACGGCGCAGCATTTCTTCTGTTCGCGCTGCGGCATCTACACCCATCACCAACGCCGATCGAACCCGAACCAGTACGGCGTCAACGTGGCCTGTTTCGAAGGCGTGAGCCCGTTCGACTTCGCCGAGGTACCGGTCGTGGACGGCGTCGCCCACCCGAGCGACACCGGCGGACCGCCACGATCGGCCGGCACCCTGCGCTTCGTTCCGGCCGACTGACCGGCGCCTTTCGCCGACGCCCGCCCGGTGACGGGCTCGCCGCGATGCCGGCTCTTCGGTCGCCGTTCGGCGGATTCGGACCCGCGCGATTCACCTCTTTCGCGGGAATCGGCGCCGTTTCGCCGCGTGCGACCCCCTCTCCGCCCTCCGTCGTCTGGACGCGCGCCACGGAAGGCCCTATCTGGAATTCGTCCATTCCGGCTCGGGCCTTGACCCCGAGAGAGGAGCGAAGATGTTCATCGAGACCGAAGTCACCCCCAACCCCGCCACCTTGAAGTTCGTCCCCGGCCGTGCCGTGCTCGGCGAGGGCGCGCGCGAGTTTCGCTCGGCGGCACAGGCGTCCGCCTCGCCGCTCGCCGCCGCGCTCTTCGGCATCGAAGGTGTCACCGCCGTCTTTCTCGGCGCCGACTTCGTCTCGGTCACCAAGGACGGGCCGGAGTGGCAGCATCTGAAGCCGGCGATCCTCGGCACCATCATGGAACACTTCCTCTCCGGTGCCCCGATCGTCACCGGCGGCGCCGAGAAGGGTGCCTCGCTCGACGGTTATTCGGAGAACGACCGCCGTATCATCGCCACCATCGAGCAGCTGCTCGAGGAACGCGTCCGCCCGGCGGTCGCCGGCGACGGCGGCGACATCACCTTCGCCCGGTGGGACAACGGCATCGTCTGGCTGACCATGCGCGGCGCCTGCTCCGGCTGCCCCTCCTCCACCGCCACCCTGCGCAACGGTGTACAGAACCTGCTGAAGCACTTCATCCCGGAAGTGATCGAGGTTCGCGCCGCCTGACGCAGGTGTCGGCAATCGCCCTGGCCGCCATGATCCTGCTCGCCGTCGACACCGCCCTCGATGCCTGCGCCGCCGCGGTCGCCACCGATCGCGACGGCCGGATCGACGTCGTCGGTGTGACCGAGGTCATCGGCCGTGGCCATGCCGAGTGCCTGATGCGGGTGGTCGACGATGCCCTCGCCCTGGCCGGCGTCGGTCATGCCGACCTCGACGGCTATGCCGTGTCGATCGGCCCCGGCAGCTTCACCGGGATCCGCGTCGGCGTCGCCGCGGTGCGCGGCTTCGCCCTCGCATCCGCCAAGCCGGCGGTCTCGATCACTTCGCTCGAAGCGCTGGCGGCCGAGGGACGGGAGATACGCCCCGGCCGTCCGATCCTCGCCGTGCTCGACGCCCGCAAGGACGAGGTCTATGCCCAGGCCTTCGACGCCGCCGGTCGTCCGGTCGGCGCGGCGGTGGTGACTTCGGCGGCGCGGGCCGCCGCGTCGGCCGCCGATCTCGGCGCCACCCTGATCGGCTCAGGCGCCCCGCTCCTCGCCGCCGCGGATCCGACCCTCGACCTCGCCGCCGCGACCGCCTTCCCGGCGATCGACACCATCGCTCGTCTGGCGGTGTCGCGCTTCGCCGGCGCCGTGGTGGGCCGTGATCTGCCCACACCGCTCTACGTTCGCCCTCCCGACGCCAAGCCGCAGGGGGCGGCACGCCTCGCTCGGCTGACGCCGGGGGGTCTCGCCGTCGGAGGTGCCCCGTGAGCATGTGGGACTATGCCGACTGGGTGCCTGCCTGGAACTGGTGGACCATGCCGGTCACCGTGGTCGGTGACGCGCGTACCGAGGATCTGGAGCGCCTCGCCGCCATCCATGCCGCGAGTTTCCCCGCCGCCGCCTGGAGCGCCGCCGATCTCGCCGCACTGCTGCGCGAAGAAACGGTCTTCGGTCTGGTGGTGCGCCGGGCCAACTTCTTCGGCACGCGCTCGGCCGTCGCCTTCGTGTTGGTCCGGCTGGTTGCCGGTGAGGGCGAGATCCTCACCATCGCCGTCGATCCCGCCCATCGCCGCCGCGGCTTCGCCCGGCAGCTGATGGATCACGTCCTGCGCCACCTCTATCACGACCGGGCCGAGGCCCTGTTCCTGGAGGTCGACGCCGGCAACGATGCCGCGCTGGCGCTCTACCGGCGTCTGCGCTTCCGAAAAGTCGGCGAACGCAAGGGCTACTACGCCCACGGTTCGGTTCCCGGCGCCACGGCGCTTGTCATGCGGGCCGATCTTCGCTAATCGCGGACTCGTCGCCCCCGTTCCTGGAGGTCGCCCGTGACTCGATCGACCCACCCCGAAGGCGAGAGCCCCGCCCCCGACGCCGCGCTCGAGGATCGCTGCGTCGCCGCCGGTATGCGGATGACCGATCAGCGTCGTGTCATCGCCCGGGTGATCGAGACCTCGCTCGACCATCCGGATGTCGAAGAGCTGCACCGCCGTGCCGCGGCGATCGATCGGCGCATCTCGATCTCCACCGTCTACCGCACGGTGAAGCTGTTCGAGGACACCGGCATCATCGAGCGCCACGACTTCCGCGACGGCCGCTCGCGCTACGAGACCGTGTCGGACGACCACCACGACCACCTGATCGATCTGAGGACCGGCAAGGTGGTGGAGTTCCGCAACGCCGACATCGAGAAACTGCAGCAGGCGATCGCGCGTCAGCTCGGCTTCAAACTCGTCGATCATCGACTGGAGCTCTACGGCGTGCCTCTCGACGACGAACCGTCGTGATCCCATGAGGCGTGTCGCCGCCGGCTTGGCGCTGACGAAGCTCGCGACCCTCACCGCCCTGGCGCTGCCGTTGCAGATGCTGGCGGTCAGGGCCGACTGGCGCCTCGCCGCGCGCCTGCCGGTGTGGTGGCACCGTCGCGTCCTCGACGCGCTGGCGGTGCGCATCCACGTCCGCGGCGCACCGGTCGACGCCCGGCCGTTGCTGGTCACCCCCAATCACTCCTCCTGGCTCGACATCCCGGTCATCGCCTCGCTGATGCCGACCTCCTTCGTCGCCAAGGCGGAAGTGGCGGGGTGGCCGCTCTTCGGCCTCCTCGCCAAGCTGCAACGCACCGTTTTCGTCGACCGCACCCGCCGCACCGCCACCGGCTCTGCCGCCTCCGAACTCGGCACCCGCCTCTCCGAGGGCGACTGCATGGTGCTCTTTCCCGAGGGTACCTCCTGGCGCGGCGACGAGGTGCTGCCCTTCCGGTCGGCGCTCATCGGCGCGGCGCGCACCGCCATCCTCCACGGCGGCCACGACCGGGTCTGGGTGCAGCCTTTGACCCTCGCCTACAAGCGCCTCGGCGGCCTGCCGATCGGCCGCGCCGAGCGCGCCCGCGTCGGCTGGTACGGCGACACCGAACTGCCCCGGCATCTCTGGGGGGTGTTCCTCGCCGGCGGCCTCGACGTCGAGGTGATCTGGGGCGAGGCACTTCCCTTCGACGAGACGACCAACCGCAAGACCCTCGCCGCCACCCTGGAGGCGACCGTCCGCCGTGACCTTCTCGCCGCGCTGAGGCCGTGACGGGTTCACGCCGCCGTCACGAAGCAGGATTGTTGTTCACCGGGTCGGCGATCCGCGCTAGAGGTGGCGACGGACGTCGCGACCGGTGCCATCGTGGTGCCGGCGTCGGCGGAAGCGGTGACGGAACCTGCGAAGGGCACGATACGCGGCGGTCTTTCGACGCGCCGCGCGGACGAATCGATGAGCGAGAACAGGAAAGTCTTCCTCAAGACCTACGGCTGCCAGATGAACGTCTACGACTCGGAGCGTATGGCGGACACCCTGGTACCCTCCGGTTGGAGCGAGGCCGCCAGCGCCGACGAGGCCGATCTCGTCATCCTCAACACCTGCCACATCCGTGAGAAGGCGTCGGAGAAGGTCTATTCCGAACTCGGCCGTCTGCGCGTGCTCAAGGGCGAGAAGGCCGAGCGCGGCGAGAAGCTGATGGTCGCCGTCGCCGGCTGCGTCGCCCAGGCCGAGGGCGTCGAGATCGCCCGGCGCGCGCCGGTGGTCGACATGGTCGTCGGCCCGCAGAGCTACCACCGCCTGCCCGAGATCCTGGCGCGGGCGGACAACGGGTCGCGCGTCGTCGAAACCGAATTCGCCGTCGAGGACAAGTTCGACCAACTCGCCGCGCCCTCGCGTGAGAAGACGGTGGCCCGCGGCCTGACCGCCTTCCTCACCGTGCAGGAGGGTTGCGACAAGTTCTGCACCTTCTGCGTCGTCCCCTACACCCGCGGTGTCGAGACCTCGCGTCCCGTCGATCGCATCGTCGCCGAGGCCGAGCGGCTGGCCGCGGCCGGGGTGCGCGAGGTGACGCTGCTCGGCCAGAACGTCGACGCCTATCATGGGCAAGGCCCCGACGGCGACGCCTGGAGCTTGGGCCGACTGGTGCGCCGCCTCGCCGACGTCCCCGGCCTCGATCGCATCCGCTACACCACCTCGCACCCGCGTGACATGGGCGACGACCTGATCGAGGCGCACCGCGATCTGCCGCAGCTGATGCCGTGGCTTCATCTTCCCGTGCAATCCGGTTCCGACCGCATCCTGGCGGCGATGAACCGCCGCCACGCCGCCGCCGACTATCTGCGTCTCGTCGAGCGCATCCGCGCCGCTCGCCCCGACATCGCCATGTCCGGCGACTTCATCGTCGGCTTCCCCGGCGAGACGGAAGAGGACTTCCAGGCGACGCTGCGCCTCGTCGAGGAGGTCGGCTACGCTTCGGCCTTCACCTTCAAGTACTCCGCCCGTCCCGGCACCCCGGCGGCGGCGGACGAGGACCAGATCGCCGAGGACGTGAAGATCGAACGGCTCCACCGCCTCCAGGCCCTGATCGATCGTCAGACCCGCGACTTCAACGCGTCCCGCCTCGGCATGGTGATGGACGTGCTGTTCGAGAAGCCCGGCCGCAAGGCGGGCCAGCTCGGCGGTCGCTCGCCCTGGCTCCAGGCGGTCCATGTGACGGCGCCGACCGATCTTCTCGGCCGCATCGTGCCGGTCCGCATCGATGCGGTCGGTGCCAATTCGCTCTCCGGCGTGCTGGTCGAAGCGGCCCGCGCCCCTCATCAGGGAGATGCCCCTTGACCGATGACCGGCGTCCGTCGTCCTCGAGCTTCCCGGTGACGGGCCACGCCTCCGACCTGACCCACGTCGTCCTCGCCTTCGACGACAACCGGCTGGTCGGCGACCTCTTCGGTCAGTTCGACCAGAACCTCGCCGAAATCGAGCGCCGCCTGCACGTCACCCTGGTCGCTCACGGCAACCAGGTGACGGTGAAGGGTGACCACGACGCCTGCGATCGCGCCCGCCGGGTGCTGGAGAGCCTCTGGGAACGTCTGCAGTCCGGGCTCGAGATCCACCCGGGCGACGTCGACGGCGCCATCCGCATGGCGGACGCCGAGGGCGAGCAGCTGCCGCTGCCCACCCTCGAACCCAAGGCGCGCTTCACACCGGCGACCATCTCCACCCGCCGCAAGACCGTCTCGGCCCGAACCCCGGCCCAGGACGCCTATGTCCGCGCCATGGGCCGCGCCGATCTCGTCTTCGGCATCGGCCCGGCCGGCACCGGCAAGACCTATCTGGCGGTCGCCTATGCCGCCGCCCTGATCGAGCGCGGCGACGTCGACCGGCTGATCCTGTCGCGCCCGGCGGTCGAGGCGGGGGAACGTCTCGGGTTTCTCCCCGGCGACATGAAGGAGAAGGTCGATCCCTATCTGCGCCCGCTCTACGACGCGCTCTACGACATGATGCCGGCGGAGAAGGTCGAGCGCGGCCTCCAGTCCGGCATGATCGAGGTGGCGCCACTCGCCTTCATGCGCGGCCGCACCCTGTCGAACGCCGTCGTGTTGCTCGATGAGGCGCAGAACTGCACGACGATGCAGATGAAGATGTTCCTCACCCGGCTCGGCGAGAACTCCAAGATGATCGTCACCGGCGATCCCACCCAGGTCGACCTGCCGTCGGGTACCCGCTCCGGCCTCGTCGACGCGCTGGAGATCCTCGCCGGCATGGAGGGGATGATCCGGGTGAACTTCACCGAGAAGGACGTGGTGCGCCACGAACTGGTCGCCCGTATCGTCAAGGCCTACGACGACGCCTCGCGCGACAAGCTCGCCGCCGAGCGCGAACAGCGCGAGCGCTGGGCGGCCGAACGCGACGCCCGCCTCGCCGCCGAACGCGACATGCGCGCCGACAACGAACGCGATCTGCGCGACAAGTACGGCATCGACCCGCGTACCGGCGGCGGAGGCCGATCGTGAGCGACGACCCGGCGATCGCCGTCGACATCGCGATCGAGGCCGAGGCCTGGGGCGAGGAGGTGCGCTGGCGCCGGCTCGTCGAGACCGTCGCCGCCGCGGTCGCCGCCCGCCCCGAGCTGATGGTGCCCGATGATGCCGAGCTGTCGCTGGTGCTCACCGACGACGACCGCATCCGCCGCCTCAATCGCGACTGGCGCGGCTTCGACAAGCCGACCAACGTCCTCTCCTTCCCCGGCGCCGACGAAGACGATCCGGGCCCGCTCCTCGGCGACGTCGTCGTCGCCTTCGAGACGACGGCGCGCGAGGCGACGGAGGCGGGCAGGTCGCTCGACGACCACGTCGCCCATCTCCTCGTCCACGGCCTCCTCCACCTCTTCGGCTTCGACCACGAGACCGACGCCGAGGCCGAGGAGATGGAAGCGCTGGAGACCGACATCCTCGCCGGCATCGGTGTCGCCGACCCCTATGCCGACGGCGATCCGACGACCGAGCGGCCGGCGTGAGGCCCTCGCGGCTTCGTCGGCCGAAGAATTGACAGGTCCGGCCCCCCCGCCGCACCATGCCGCACCGGATCGCTCCGGCCCACCGCCGGAACGCCCACGAGAGACCCGATCGAGATGAGCGACGCGCATTCCCAGAGTACCGGCGCCACGGGCGAAGGGTCCCCACGGACCGAGACCCGTGGCGAGACCACCGAGCGATCGTCCGAGAGCTGGATCGATCGATTGCGTATCGCGGTGGGCTGGAAATCGTCCGCCGCCGCCCTCCGAGCCGATCTCGAGAGCGCCCTCGAGGAGACCACGCCGACCGAAGACGGCGGCTTCTCGACCGAAGAACGCGACATGATCCGCAACATCCTGCGGCTGCGCGAAACTCGGGTCGACGACGTCATGATCGCCCGCGCCGAGATCGAGGGCATCGACGAGGACACCACCCTCGATCGCGTCGTTCTGCGCTTCATGGACAGCGGCCATTCGCGGATGCCGGTCTATCGCGACAGCCTCGACGAGGCGGTCGGCATGATCCACATCCGCGATCTGATGAGCCACATCGCCCGCGCCTCGAGCGTCGACCGTGACGGCGCCCCCTCGCTCGATCTCGCCCGCGCCGATCTGACGCTGCGCATCGCCGACACCGACCTCGTCCGCCCGGTGCTCTTCGTCCCCGCTTCGATGCCGGCCACCGATCTGCTCGCACGCATGCAGGCGAACCGTATCCAGATGGCGCTGGTGATCGACGAATACGGCGGTGTCGAAGGTCTCGCCTCGCTCGAGGACATCGTCGAGACCGTCGTCGGCGACATCGAGGACGAGCACGACGAGGAGGAAGCCGCGGCGATCGTCGCCACCGGTCCGGGCCAGTGGGTGGCCGATGCCCGTGCCGACCTCGACGAGGTCGCGGCCGCGATCGACTTCGACCTCGCCGGCATCGGCCTCGACGAGGACGTCGAGACCCTCGGCGGCCTGGTGGTATCGCTCGTCGGTCACGTCCCGGCGATCGGTGAGACGTTGCGGTTCGAGGAACTCGGCGCCTACTCGGTCGAGGTGCTCGACGCCGACGCCCGCCGCCTCAAGCGGCTGCGCCTCGTCCGCGTCGAGACCGTCGGCGCCTGAGCGGCGTCGCGCCCCCCGACGATCCGTGTCGGGGGCGTTGTCACGACGGCGCCCGGAATGCGACGCATGGAGGTGCGCCCTCCACGGCGGGGCCGATTCGGCCGCGGCCCCACGTCGTCGATCGACGGTCGGGCGAGGGACGATGCGATCGATCGTCGCGGTGTGGTCGACGAAAACGAGGCGGCATGCTCGAACGGATCTCTCACGGCGTGACCCTGCTCTGGGGCTGGCGGCGGACCCTGGTGGTCGCCGCCGCCGGAGCGCTCGCCGCCTTCGCCCAGGCACCGTTCCACCTCTTTCCGGTGTTGTGGATCTCCTTCCCGGTCCTTGTTTGGGCGCTCGATGGCGCCGTCGAACTGAAGAAGACCGGCACCCTCGCCCGTCTCGGACCGGCGTTCCGGGTCGGCTGGGCCTTCGGCACCGGTTGGTTCCTCGCCGGCCTGTGGTGGATCGGCGCCGCCTTCACCGTCGATCTCGCCCGCTTCGGCTGGATGATTCCCTTCGCGCTCGCCTTCCTGTCGCTCGGCCTCGGCCTCTTCCACGGTCTGGCGACGGCGCTCGCCCGCCTCCTGTGGTCCGACGGGCCGACCCGCATCGTCACGCTCGCCCTCGGCTTCTTCCTCGCCGACTGGCTGCGTGGCCACGTCCTCACCGGCTTCCCCTGGAACCTCGTCGGCTACGGCCTCGCCGCCAACGGCCCGATGATGCAGGTCGCGTCTCTGGTCGGCGGTTACGGCCTCACCCTCCTCGCCGTGCCGATCTTCGCCGCACCGGCGCTGCTCGTCCGCGCCACCGCTGCCGATCGCCGCGGTTTCGTCGCCGCTGCGGCGCTGTTCGTCGCCGTCGTCGGCTTCGGCGCCGTCCGCCTCGTTCTGAATCCGACCGAATTCGTGCCGGGCGTGCGCTTTCGCATCGTCCAGCCGGCGATCGACCAGTGGAAGAAGTGGAAACCGGAGTTCAAGACCGAGACCGTCGAACGCTACGCCGATCTGTCGTCCGGTCCCGCCGTCGGCTCGACCGCCACCGGTGCGGCGGCGAGCGAGCTGCGCCCCGCCCTCGCCGCCGGAACGATGTCGGCGGACCGGAACGGCGGCCGCCTTCCGCCGGGAATCACCCATCTGGTATGGCCCGAATCGGCCTTTCCCTTCGTCCTCACCGACGAGCCCTGGGCGCTCTCCACCATCGCGGAGCTGATCGGCGACCGCGTCACCCTGCTGACCGGTGCGGTGCGGGTCGAGATGCCGTCCGCCGGGGAAGCGCGGCCGCGTTGGTACAATTCGATCTACGCGCTCGGTCCCGGCGCCGAGGTGCTCGCCGCCTACGACAAGGTCCACCTCGTACCCTTCGGCGAATATCTGCCCTTCCAGGAGACCGCGGAGAACCTCGGTCTGCGCCAGCTCACCGAGTTCCGCGGCGGCTTCACCCCGGGACCGCGCCTGCGCACCCTGGAGATCCCGGGAACCCCGCCCTTCTCCGCCCTCGTCTGCTACGAGGTGATCTTCCCCGGCGAGGTCGTCGACCCGACACGTCGCCCCGAATGGATGCTCAACGTCACCAACGACGCCTGGTACGGCCTGACGCCCGGCCCCTGGCAGCACTTCCATCAGGCGCGGTTGCGGGCCGTGGAGGAGGGCCTGCCGGTGGTGCGCGCCGCCAACAACGGCGTGTCCGCGGCGGTCGATCCGCTCGGCCGGGTCGTCGCCCATCTCACTCTGGGTGCGGTCGGCGCTCTCGATTTCGATCTGCCGCGCTCCCGGTCGGCCCCGATCGCGGCTCGGTCGGGCGAGACGATCGCATGGATGCTCGCATCGATAGGTTTGATGGGAGTACTTTATCGAAGACGCAACCACATCCGGAAGTAAGTCCGTTGACACAGCCCGCGCGCGATCACAATGTTCGGTGTGCGGTGATCGAGATGGACAGGTCTGGGTCGCAACCGTCGCGCCCGGTGGTCTTGCCGATGTCTCGGCCTCCGTTGGCGAGGCGGTCGGTACAGTGTCGATCAGTAAAATGGGAAGGTCGAATCCGACGAAGATCGGAACGCACCGGCCCATGTCGCCGTAAAAACCGGTAAAATGCGAAAAGGTGCCGATATGGCCAGCAAGAAGTCTCCGAATCCAATCGACATTCACGTCGGCAGTCGGGTCCGGCTGCGGCGGATGATGCTCGGAATGAGCCAGGAAAAGCTCGGCGAACACCTGGGAATCACATTCCAGCAGATCCAGAAGTACGAGAAGGGTACCAATCGTATCGGTGCCAGCCGGTTGCAGGCGATCGCCCGTGTACTCTCGGTACCGGTCGCCTTCTTCTTCGAAGACGCACCCGGCCTCGCGCCGGTCGCCGGCGACCAGGGCTTCGAGGATCAGGCCTCGACCTCCTACGTCGTCGACTTCCTGTCGTCGTCGGAAGGCCTCGCACTGAACAAGGCCTTCATCCGTATCAAGGATCCCAAGCAGCGGCGCAAGGTGGTCGAACTCGTCAAGGCGATGGCCGGCGACGAGGACGAGTGAGGCGCGCCCGCCGCGTGGTTCGCGAACGCCCGGGATCCGAGGGATCCCGGGCGTTCGTCGTTTTCGCCCGCCGCGTCGCGCCGGCTCGGTTCGTCTTGACCCTGGCGCGGCTTCGTTGCTAAACCGGGCGGCCTTTCCGTAGGGCGCATGTCGCTCCGGGGGCGAGGCTCGCCCGTGGGGGCGGACATCCCGACCCACGCTCGATTCCCCGATGCGATCGGTGGCGGAACCGGGCGTCTCCAGCCGAGGAAACGAAGACGTGTCTCGTTTGAGCTATCTGTTCACCTCCGAATCCGTTTCAGAAGGTCATCCCGACAAGGTCTGCGACCGCATCTCCGACGAGATCGTCGACGCCTTCTTCCGTCTCGGCCCGGAGCTCGGCTGGGACCCGGCGCATCTGCGCGTCGCTGCCGAGACACTCGCCACGACGAACCGCGTGGTGATCGCCGGCGAAACCCGCGGTCCGGCCGGCATCACCCACGACCTGCTGCGTCATCTCGCCCGTCTCGCCATCCGCGACATCGGCTACGAGCAGGACGGCTTCCATTGGGAGACCGCCGACGTCGCCGTCCATCTGCACGCCCAGTCGGCCGACATCGCGCAGGGCGTCGACGCCGCCGGCAACA
>CALMFH010000065.1 GCA_937864925.1 uncultured Alphaproteobacteria bacterium
GCGCCGGTTTTCGCGAGGATGTCGTCACCCCGGTCCGTCATCACCATCCGATGGTGCGTGCCGGCGAACCCGACGCCATGCTGCTGCTGATGCCGGCCTGGACCGACACGGCCGCGTCCATCGCCGCCGAGGCGGTGACGGGCGTCAAGTTGGTGTCGGTGGTGCCGGGCAACGCCGGCCGTGGCCTGCCTTCGGTGATCGGCACCTATGTGCTGATGTCCGGAGTGACCGGCGAACCGCTCGCCGTCCTCGACGGCACCCGCCTCACCCTGTGGCGCACCGCCGCCGCCTCGGCGCTCGCCGCCGACTTCCTCGCCCGTGCCGACGCCGCACATCTGGTGATGGTCGGCGCCGGCGCACTCGCCGAACACCTGATCGAAGCGCACACCGCCATCCGCCCGATTCGCCGTGTCTCGATCTGGAACCGCTCGTTCGACAAGGCGACCGCTCTCTCGGCGACCTTCGCCGGCCGCGGCTTCGAGGTCGTGGCGATCGCCGATCTCGACGCCGCCCTCGCCACGGCCGACGTCGTCTCCGCCGCCACCATGTCGGCGACGCCGCTGGTCCACGGTGCGGCGCTCCGCCCCGGCACTCACGTCGACCTCGTCGGCGGTTACACCCCGGCGATGCGCGAGGCCGACGATACGGCGATCGCGCGGGCCCGCGTCTACGTCGACACCCGCGCCGGGGCGCTGAAGGAGGCCGGAGACCTGACACAGCCGATCGCCGCGGGCGTGCTGAAACCCGAGGACGTCGCCGGCGACCTCGCCGATCTCTGCCGCGGCCGCGTCGCCGGCCGCAGTTCGCCCGACGAGATCACGCTGTTCAAATCGGTCGGCACGGCGCTCGAGGATCTCGTCGCGGCGCGGCTCGTCTGCGCCCGTGCGGCGTGACGCGGTTTCCGATCGGATGGTACGGTTTCCCGGTGACATGCCGTGCCGGATGGTTAACCATCGGTGAAGTTCCGTCGTGTCAGGATCGCCGGATCGATCCTCGCCGGATGTCCGCCATGCGCCGTTTCGCCGTCGTTCTCTCCGTCCTCGTTGCCGCGTCGCCGGTTCTCGCCCAGGCGACCTTCGAGGAGACCAATGCCGAAATCGCCAAGGCGCGGGCCGAACTGCCGGCCGATGCCGCCAAGGTGCTGTTCGGGGGTGTCACCCGGCCGGCGCCGCTCGCCGCCCGCTCGATCGGCGGCTATGCCCGCGGCTGCCTCGCCGGCGCCACCGCCCTACCGGTCAACGGCAAGGCCTGGCAGGTGATGCGGCTGTCGCGCAATCGCAATTGGGGTCATCCCGCGCTGATCACCTTCCTCGAACACTTCGCCGAGCGCGGCCGGAAGGTCGGATGGCCGGGGCTGCTCGTCGGCGACATGTCGCAGCCCCGCGGTGGCCCGATGATCACCGGTCACGCCAGCCATCAGATCGGCCTCGACGCCGACATCTGGTTCCTGCCGATGCCGGAGCGCGAGCTGAGCCGCGCCGAACGCGAGACCATCTCGGCGGTGTCGATGGTCAAGATGGCGACCCGCGAGATCGACCCCGCGACCTGGACCCCGACCCGGATGGCGTTGGTTCGCGAAGCGGCCCTCGATCCGCACGTGGCGCGGATCTTCGTCCATCCGGCGATCAAGAAGGCGATGTGCGACGCGGCGACCGGCGATCGGGCCTGGCTCGGCAAAGTGCGCCCGTGGTACGGCCACAACTACCACTTCCACGTCCGCCTCGCCTGCCCCGCGGGGACGGCGGACTGCAAGGATCAGGATCCCGCACCGGCGGGCGACGCCTGTGGCGCCGATCTCGCCTGGTGGCTGGGTCCGGAACCATGGAAGCCGTCACCGCCGGAAAAGCCGAGGCCGCCGCTCAAGCTCGCCGATCTGCCGCCGGCCTGCTCGCAGGTGATCGTCGCCGAGTGAGGCGCGGAAATCCGACATCCGCGCAACGCCCGAGCCGTGAGGTGCGAGGTGGGTCAGTGGGCGTCGCCGGCCGTGCCGTCGTGCGACGAGGCGGCGTGATGGGTCTCGAGGCGGTCCATGAAGGCCAGCGCGACACCGGAACCGACGAAGACGATGTGGATGATCACCATCCACTGGATGTCACGGTCGGTGTATTTCGGGATGTCCATGAAGATCTTGAGCAGATGGATGCCCGAGATAGCCACCATCGAGGCGATCAGCTTGAGCTTCAGGCCGGCGAAATCGACCTTGCCCATCCACTCCGGCTGGTCCTCGTGGCCGGCGAGGTCGATCTTGGAGACGAAGTTCTCGTAGCCGGAGAAGACGACGATCAGAAGCAGGTTGCCGGCGAGCGTCAGGTCGATCAGCGCCAGGAGCGCCAGGACCACGTCGCTCTCCGAGGCGTGCATCGCGTGCACCGCGAATTCGGCGAGTGACTGGATGAATTTGAACATCAGGATCAGCAGCGCGCCGATCAGGCCGACGTACATCGGCGCCATCAGCCAGCGACTGGCGAACAACCCACGCTCGATGTGATTCTCGACCATCTTTCTCACCATCGGCTCCTTCGCCCGCCGGGCCGGCATCGATCCGACCGTGGCGCATCGGTTATCAGAGTTCGCTCAGGCCTGCCAGCACCTCGGCGACGTCCCGTCCGCGCGTGACGTAGAGTTCCTCGCCGAGCTCCAGCGCCTTCTTCGCCAGCTTGCGCCGGCGCCGGCCGATCGAGTCCAGGATCGCGGCGCGACCCTCGCGCGGCCGCAGCAATCGTTCGTCGCGCTCGAGCCGATCGGAGAGCACGGCGAGATCGTGCTCCTCCCCGAGGATCTCGCCGAGCTCCTCGAGGTCACGTTGGATGGCGGGGGTGGTGACCGTGGTCTCGATCGGCACCAGGGCGGAAAGGTGGCGCCGCTGTTTCACCCGCTTGCGCCAATCGTGCAGCGTTTCGACGGTGAACCCCTCGCCGAGCTCGCGCCAGTCGCGCCGACCGCGGCGATAGGACGCGACCAGCGCCGCGGCGAGAAGGCGTCCGGCTTCGAAGCGATCGGGGAGCGAACGGGCATCGGCTTCGCTCGCCCTGAGTCTCGCCGCCACCTCTTCGAGCGGCGGCAGGGAACGATGGGCCTCGGCCCGCTCGACCTCCAGCCGCTCCACCAGGAGCCCGGCGGCGGCGACGTCGCGCCCCTCGGCGCGCGCCAGGATGCGGCGCGCCTCGAACACCGCCACGTCGGCTTCCCGCGCCCCGGAGAGCAGCCGTGCCGTGTCGCGCGCCTGGATCACCCGCGCTTCGCGATTGGCCCCCGGAACCTCGTCGAGAACGAAGAAGATGCTGCGTACCCGTTTGAGTCGGCGGCGTACCCGATGGATCGCCTCCTCCTTGGCGATCCCCGGATCGTCGAGCGCCTCGCGCGAGGTGACGATCTCGCCGATCAACACGCGCTTCAGCCCCTGCGCCAGCGTCTCGCCCGGTTCGAGCGCGAAGCGCCCCCTGCCCGCAGCATCCGGCGCCACTTCGAGTGGTGTGTCGTCGTAGGACAACGGACGCGGATCGTCGTCGGGTCGGATCATGATCGCGCCTCCGCTGACGTCGGGTCGAAGCCTTCGCATCCGAACGACATCCCGCCGTTGGCCGTTCGCCCGGTCCCGGCCGGCGATGGACGCGGCGGCGTCCTGCGATGGACTGCGAAGCCGAACATCTGCCTCCTCCCGCCCGGTTCACCACCGTGGGCGCACCCGGCAACCTCGCCGAACCGGTCGGCTCCGATCTCGTCCCCGAAGCGGCGACACCACCGATAGGGACCACCTTCGACGGTACCGTGACACCATCGCTCTCAGGGAACGATCCCGATCGGGGCGGCCCGCCGTCGGCCGAGCGCGATCAGGACGGCGCCGAGGAGGCCGAGCAGGGCCCAGGTCGGCAGCGCCAACACCGTTCCCGTGACCGTCGACCACGCCGACGCGCCGATCCGCCCCTCCACCATCCCGCGCAGTGCACCGAGCGAGGAGGGTGCCAATTCGCTCCAGGCGGCGAAGGCCGAGGTGATCACCGGCGCCGAGGCGGCGATCGACTTCATGCCGTCGACCACCGCGGCGACGAAACCGCCCGCCACCACCCACAATCCGACCATCCGCGAGATCGCCCTCAGCATTCCGACCTCGTTCTCTTCCCATCCGACCGCTTCGCGACCGGATCACCATGATCTTGTCACCGTGACGACCACGCCACCGACGTCCTGCTCGCCGCCGAGGATCCGACCCGCCTCGACGGCAGGGTCGCCGGCCCCCGTGGCCGAATCCGTCCGCCCAAGGTGGGGTCGTTCCGTCGCCGCGGCAACCACTCGTCGATCGGACCCGACGTCGGGCGGCGATGTGTGCGATGCAACATGATTTGTCGCAGAAATTCAATCGATTACGCGCAATTTTCTGCGGGCCGCGTCGCTTGCGTCCCCCCGCGGCTCCGGTTAACGGTTGCGACGAGAGGTCGCAGGCGAAGAGACCGAGCCGTAGCCGCGACCGGTACCGAAGACGAGCGGGATCGCCGAGGTCGTGCGCCGTGTATGCGTCGCGCATTCCGAGCGCTCCGCGGAGGGGGGAACTCCATGGCGATGGACGACATCTCGTCGGCGAAGGCCGACCACGCCACCCGCAGCCACAACGACGAACTCTCCGAAGCCGCGCTCTTCTTCCACAAGATGCCGCGACCGGGAAAGCTGGAGATCCAGGCGACCAAGCCGCTCGGCAATCAGCGCGATCTGGCGCTCGCCTATTCGCCGGGCGTCGCCGCGCCCTGCCTCGCCATCAAGGACGATCCCGACACCGCCGCCGACTACACCGCCCGCGGCAATCTGGTGGCGGTGATCTCCAACGGTACCGCCGTCCTCGGCCTCGGCAACATCGGGCCCCTGGCGTCGAAGCCGGTGATGGAGGGCAAGGCGGTCCTCTTCAAGAAGTTCGCCGACATCGACGTCTTCGACGTGGAGATCGACGCGCCGACGGTCGAGCGCATGGTCGACGTCGTCTCGGCGCTGGAGCCGACCTTCGGCGGCATCAACCTCGAGGACATCAAGGCGCCCGAGTGTTTCGAGGTCGAGCGCATCCTGCGCGACAAGATGAAGATCCCGGTCTTCCACGACGACCAGCACGGCACCGCGATCATCGTCGCCGCCGCCGTGACCAACGGGCTGGAGATCGCCGGCAAGGCGATCGAAACCGTGAAGATCGTCGCCTCCGGCGCCGGCGCGGCGGCGCTCGCCTGCCTGAATCTGCTGGTCTCGCTCGGGGCACGGCGCGAGAACATCTGGGTCTGCGACCTCGAGGGTCTCGTCTACGAGGGTCGCACCACGCTGATGGACCCCTACAAGGCGATCTATGCGAAAGCCACCGACAAGCGCACGCTGGCCGAGGTGATCGACGGCGCCGATGTCTTCCTCGGCCTCTCCGCCGGCGGGGTGCTGAAGCCGGACCTGTTGGAGAAGATGTCGGCGAAGCCGATGATCCTGGCGCTCGCCAATCCCACGCCGGAGATCATGCCGGATCTCGCCCGCAAGGTGCGGCCCGACGCCATGATCTGCACCGGGCGCTCGGATTTCCCCAATCAGGTCAACAACGTCCTCTGTTTCCCCTACATCTTCCGCGGCGCTCTCGACGTCGGCGCCACCGCGATCAACGAGGAGATGAAGCGGGCGGCGGTCGAAGCCATCGCCGGGCTCGCCCGCGAAGAGCCCTCGGAGGTGGCGGCGCGCGCCTATGGCGGCGTCACCCACACCTTCGGGCCGGAATACCTGATCCCCTCGCCTTTCGATCAGCGTCTCATCCTGCGCATCGCTCCGGCGGTGGCCAGGGCCGCCATGCGGACCGGCGTCGCCACCCGACCGATCGTCGATTTCGACGCCTACAACGATCGGCTCGTCCGCTTCGTCTTCCGCTCCGGACTGGTGATGAAGCCGGTGACGGCGGCGGCCAAGGCGGCCAAGGTCAAGAGCCGCATCGTCTACACCGACGGCGAGGACGAGCGTGTGCTGCGCGCCGCCCAGGTGTTGCTCGAAGAGGGCATCGCCGCACCGATCCTGATCGGCCGGCCCAAGGTGATCGAGACGCGCTGCGAACGCTTCGGTCTGAAGATCCGGCCGAACGTCGACCTCGAGGTGGTCGATCCGTCGCACGATCCGCGCTTCAACGACTATGCCTCGACCTATTTCGCCAAGGTCGGCCGCAAGGGCGTCACTCCGGACGGTGCCAAGACCATCGTGCGTTCCAACACCACGGTGATCGGCGCCATCGCGGTCGAACGCGGCGATGCCGATGCGCTGATCTGCGGCCTGGAAGGTGGCTTCATCCGCCACCTCAAGGTGGTCGGGGACGTCATCGGCCTGGAGAGCCCCGAGGACCACTTCGCCACCCTGTCGCTGCTCATCTCGCAGCGCGGCGCCTGGTTCCTCACCGACACCTACGGCACCCCGGACCCGACGCCCGAGGAGATCGCCCGCACCACCATCCTCGCCGCTCGCCACATCCGCCGCTTCGGCCTGCCACCCAAGGCGGCGCTGCTGTCGGCGTCAAACTTCGGCTCGCGCGATCTCGTCTCCGCCCACAAGATGCGTGCGGCCCTCGCGATCGTGAACCGGCTGGAACCGAGCCTCGAGATCGACGGCGAGATGCACGGCGACGCGGCGCTCAACACCGTCATGCGCGAGCGCGTCATGCCGGGTTCGCCGCTGAAGGGCGAGGCGAACCTGCTGGTCTTCCCCTCGCTCGACGCCGCCAACATCACCCTGAACCTGGTCAAGGCGATGACCGACGCTCTCCACGTCGGCCCGATCCTGCTCGGCGCGGCACGCGCGGCTCACGTCCTCACCCCCTCGGTGACCTCCCGCGGCGTCGTCAACATGTCGACGCTCGCCGCCGTCGAGGCCGCCTCGCGCGCCGCCGAGCATCCCACGAGGTGACCGAGATCCTTCGGCGCCACGAAACTTAACCGTGCCTTAAATCGCCCGAATTAGCGTCGGATGAGGGGAATCACCGTGGGCACGGAGGTTCGCGGGCGGCGTGCGCGCGACGGCACGGTGCGGGGGCGGAGGTCGAGGTGGCGAAAGGGTCGCAGACCCGGCGGGATCCCGTCTTCGAGATGCCGGCCGACGAGCCGGATCGCCTCGATCTGCGGCTGAACCCGGAGGATCGCCCGACCGCCGGCCGCGGTCCGGTCCGTCGCCGCCCGGCTCATGCCCGCGGCAGCGGTCGGATCGAACCGGTCCTCGACATCACCGAACACGACATCACCGCCTCGCGCGACATCCCGAGCGTGCCGCGTGACGCCCCGCGCCGCCGGTCGCAGGCCCGCGCCGAAGACGAGGTCGAGGCCATGGAGGAGGAAGTCCCTCGCCGCCGTGATCACGGAAGCCGCCGCAAGGGCGGCCGGCCGCCGAGTGGTTTCGGCCACCTGGTTCGCCGGGTGCTCTACTGGTCGATCGTTCTCGGCATCTGGGTGGTGATCGGCGCCGGCGGCCTCGTCGTCTGGTACGGTGCCCGCCTGCCGCCGACCTCCGAATGGGCGGTGCCGAAGCGTCCTGCCAACGTCAAGATCGTCTCCGCCGACGGCAAGCTGGTCGGCAATCGCGGCGACACCGGCGGCGAGGCGGTGCGCCTCGCCGACATGCCGCCGTGGCTGCCCGGCGCGGTGATCGCCATCGAGGACCGGCGTTTCCGCTCGCACTGGGGTGTCGATCCCGTCGGCCTCGCCCGCGCCGTCTTCGTCAACCTCACCCGGCGCGGCGTCTCTCAGGGCGGTTCGACCCTGACCCAGCAGCTCGCCAAGAACCTGTTCCTCACCCAGGAGCGTACCTTCGGCCGCAAGGTCCAGGAGGTGCTGCTGGCGCTGTGGTTGGAGCATGACTACTCCAAGGACCAGATCCTCGAGCTCTATCTCAACCGCGTCTACATGGGTGCCGGCGCCTATGGCGTCGATGCCGCGGCCCGGCGCTATTTCGGCAAATCGGCGCGCGAGGTGAACCCGATGGAGGCGGCGATGCTCGCCGGCCTCTTGAAGGCACCGTCGCGCTACGCCCCCTCGCACGATTCGGAGCGTGCCCGCGCCCGCGCCGAGGTGGTGCTCACCGCGATGGTCGAGACCGGGGTGTTGACCGCCGATCAGCGCGCCGCCGCGGTGGCGCAGCCGCGCATGACCTATGCCCGTGCCGACAACGGCTCGGAGAACTACGTCGCCGATTGGGTGATGGACCAGCTGCCGAGCTGGATCGGCGCCGTCGACAAGGACATCGTCGTCACCACCACCATCGACTCGTCTCTGCAGATGCTGGCCGAAGCGGCGCTGCAGGCCGGCCTCGCTCAGTTCGGCGACAAGAAGGACGTCAGTCAGGGCGCGGTGGTGTCGCTCGATCCGTCGGGCGCGGTCAAGGCGCTGGTCGGCGGCATCGACTATTCGAAGAGCCAGTTCAACCGCGCCATCCAGGCCAAGCGACAACCGGGCTCGACCTTCAAGCCCTTCGTCTATCTGGCGGCGATGGAGAAGGGCCTGACCCCCGACACCGTCCGTGTCGACGAGCCCTTCACCTGGAAGGGCTGGAGCCCGAAGAACTACGAGAAGGGCTTCAAGGGTCCGGTGACCCTCAAGGACGCCCTCGCCCAGTCGATCAACACCGTGGCGGCCAAGCTCGCCGTCGAGGTCGGCCCGCGCAACGTCGCCGACACCGCGATGCGCCTCGGCATCACCTCGCCGCTGATGGCGACGCCATCGATCGCACTGGGCACCTCCGAGGTGACCCCGCTCGAGATCACCGCCGCCTTCGTGCCCTTCTCCAACGGCGGCCTCGGCGTCGTCCCCCACGTCGTCACCCGCATCACCTCGGCCGACGGCAAGGTCCTCTACCAGCGCAAGGGTTCGGGCATCGGCCGGGTGATCGAGCCTGGCCCGCTCGCCGCGATGAACACCATGATGGCCGAGACGCTCGCCACCGGCACCGCCAAGAAGGCGCAGATCCCCGGCTGGCCGGCGGCCGGCAAGACCGGCACCTCGCAGGAGTTCCGCGACGCCTGGTTCATCGGCTACACCGGCCTCTTGACCACCGGCGTCTGGCTCGGCAACGACGACGGCACCCCGACCAAGCGGGCGACCGGCGGTACGCTGGCGACGGTGGTGTGGCAACGCTTCATGCTCGACGCCCACCGCGGCCACCCGGCCGTGGCGATCCCGGGGGTGGGCGGAGGTGTTGTCACCGCGACCTCGGACGCCATGGGCTCCAAGGTGCGGCCCGACCCGGAAACGACGGGAACGACCGTCGCTCTGCCGCAGAAAACCCGCGACGGTGGGGATGCGCGAGGAATTTCTCAGCCCTGAATGTCACCCTGATTGCATCGGGCATAAAGAAATCTGCATATCTCAACCGAAATACAACCGAAACGAGTGTACGGTTTGTTGAATCGATGAGCTGAAAAACTAAGCTCAGGTTGTATCCGATGTCATGCTCCCGCAGGTTGCATAGTTTCCTGAGCTTCCGCATCTCCGGCGGCGGCGCCAAGTCGATAGGACACACCGCATGTCGAAAGCCGGGTCGCTGGTCTTCTCGCGCGTCTGTGAGACGCAACTCGACGGAAGTTCGAGCCCCTTCGGTAGAATCGTCTGCAGGTTGTGGGATGTCGCCCAGTCCGTCTACGAGAGTGCCCGGAGCCGTTGGACGAAGGGTAACGACGTCGAATTCCGCCGAGCCTCCAAAGGACGGTATCTGCACGGGTCCTTGAAGTTCTGTGAGGAGGTCTTCGAGAATCTGATCGAAAGTCGCTACGTCGAACGAGACGATATCGTCCGTTTCGGCCCGATCGGCTCCTGCTTCCGTTGGTGGCCGCCGCGCATTCGTGTGTCCTGCTCAGAAGTTCTCGCCGTTCTCCTGCACGAGAAGACGGTCGAACGCTGGACTGCCGAAGGCTGCTTGGAATCGAAGCTGAACGAGATCGGCAGTCTTGTTCAAAGGAGCTCGTCATCGCGAGCGACGACCAACCGCTTCCGGACCTATGTTCTATTCTATATTGCCGACGGGAAAGCGGTGACGCGGGACAAACGTCGCAATCGTCTGCTGTACATCAACTTTCATGAAACCTTTCCGATCGATCGCGTCGAGGAAGAGGCAAGTGAACGACGTGACCTGATCGTGCGCCTGTGCTACCTCTTCGGTCGAGAGACGGTCCGTCGCGCCTATTCCTGTGTCGGCGGCGATCTCGCGGCATTGAATGCCGTATTGGATACGATCCCCTTCGAAGAGAGTTCGCGTTCCGTGTACACCGAGTCCGCCAAGAACCTAGTCATCGGCACGGGGATCGCTTCGATCATCGGACTCGTCGGTGCACTCGGGGGATTGCTGTTCCTACCCCACGTGCGCGAGACCCAAGCCATCGTCGCGGCGATCGGCTTGGTTTCGACGTTGGGGATGATGGCGGCCGGTGAGGGCGCCGAGATCATTCTCGAGTCGGACGCCGGTACCGAAGAGAAATCGTGAGCGACCGAAAGCAGTCTTAGAGGCTGAGGTCGTCTTCAGGTGACAGAGTGACTGCACAGAGAGCCGACACGCTCGTCGGATGATTGTGTGCGCTGAACTTCTCAAGCGGTGAATAATATGCCTTCTCCAGAAATCGGCCTTGGTACGATGCTGATCAAAATGATTGGCGCCGTAACGAAATATAAAACAGTTATTTTGCTGTTGTTGGTCGCATTTTCTGCGCTTCTTGCTGCCTCGAAAATCGATCCTGGATATAGCGGATTTATTGTATATTTGCTTTATTTGTCCAATTCGCTGTTTTCTATTGCAGCAATGGCCGCAGTTATCGAATTCCTTTTGGACCTTCGGAAGAAATGGTCGCGCTGACGAGCGCCGCTCCGACGCTCACACCACCTCGGTCCCGTTCTCCCTGAGCACCTCGCCCGCCAGATGCAGCGAGCCGCAGATCAGGATGCGAGGCCGGTCCGTCTCGGCCGCCGCCGCGATCACCCGTAGCGCCTCGGCCACACCGCCGTGGATCGTTGCCACCAGCCCCGCGGCGCGGGCGGCTTCGGCGAGTGCTTCCGGGGCGCGGCCGGGGTGATCGCCGGTGACCGGCACGCAGGCGACGTGCTCGGCGAGGCCGGCGAAGGGGCGGAAGAAGCCGACCGGGTCCTTGGTCTCCAACATGCCGCAGACCAACCGCAACGGCCGCGGGGCCCGGCGGCCGAGATCGGCGAGCGTCGCGGCGATCACCGCGCCGGCACCGGGATTGTGGCCCCCGTCGAGCCACACTTCGGCGCCGGGGACGAGATCGACCAGCGTGCCCGAACTCAGCCGCTGCATCCGCGCCGGCCAGTCGACGGTGACGAGACCCCGCTCGATCGCCGCCACCGGCACCGCGAGCCCACTCGCCTCCAGCGCCGCGATCGCTGTGCCGGCGTTCACCACCTGATGGGCGCCGATGAGACGCGACGGCGGCAGGTCGAGGAGGCCGTGCTCGCCGCGGTAGACGAGGCGACCGTCCTCGAGGCTCGCCGTCCAGTCGCGCCCGCCGAGCGTCAGCGGCACCCCGGCGCGCGCCGCGGCGCGGTCCAGCACCGGCACCACCTCGTCGGCCTGCGGGCTCGCCACCACCGGCCGACCGCGTTCGACGATGCCCGCCTTCTCCCCGGCGATGGCGGTGAGCGTCGAGCCGAGGAACTTCTCGTGGTCGATCGAGATCGAGGTGATCACCGAGACGAGCCGGCCGCGGACCACGTTGGTGGCGTCGAGCCGGCCGCCGAGCCCGACCTCGAGCAGGGTGACGTCGGCCGGGTGCTCGGCGAAGAGCAGGAAGGCGGCGAGCGTCGTCAGTTCGAAGAAGGTGATCGGCTCGCCGCCATTGGCGGCCTCGGCCCGTTCGATCGCCTCGACCAGCATGGCGTCGCCGGCGAGCCGCCCGGAGACGCGGATGCGTTCGGCGAAACGCACGAGATGCGGTGAGGTGAAGGCGTGGACGGTCCGTCCCGACGCCTCGAGCATGGCGCGCAGATGCGCCGTCACCGAGCCCTTGCCGTTGGTCCCGGCGACGTGGATCGGCGGCGGGATCGCGAGGTGCGGGTCGCCGAGCCGGGCGAGCACCCGCGTCATCCGCTCCAACCCGAACTCCCACCCGGCGGGTATGGTCACCGCCATGCGGGCGAGGAGCGCAGCGAGCGAGGAGGAAGTGTCGGACGCGGTCAACGGCGGTCTCCGCGGTCGACGGCTCAGACGATGACGAGCGCGCCGCCGTTCTTCGTCACCGCCGGCTTCTTCATGAAGAGATGGGCGAGGCGCGACAGCGTGGCCCGGATCTCGTGACGATGCACGACCACGTCGACCATGCCGTGGTCGTAGAGATATTCGGAGCGCTGGAAGCCCTCCGGCAGTTTCTCGCGGATCGTCTGCTCGATCACCCGCGGCCCGGCGAAGCCGATCAGCGCTCCCGGCTCGGCGATGTGGACGTCGCCGAGCATGGCGTAGGAGGCGGTGACGCCGCCGGTGGTCGGATTGGTCAGCACGACGAAATAGGGCAGCCTCGCCCGCCGCAGCGCCTGCACCGCCACGGTGGTGCGCGGCATCTGCATCAGCGACAGGATGCCCTCCTGCATACGGGCGCCGCCCGAGGCGACGAACAGCACGAAGGGCGTGCCGCGCTCGCGGGCGGTCACCAGCCCGGTGACGATCGCCTCGCCGGCCGCCATACCGAGCGAACCACCCATGAATTCGAAATCCTGCACCGCCGCGGTCACCGGCAGTCCGTCGAGGGTACCGTGACCGACCTGAACGGCGTCCTCCTTGCCGGTCTTGGCGCGGGCGTCCTTGATACGGTCGCTGTAGCGGCGTTCGTCGCGGAACTTGAGCGGATCGGCGGTGACCGTCGGCAGCGCGATCGTCTCCCACTTGCCGCCGTCGAACAGCGTGTCGAGACGCGACTTCGCCGGCATGCGCATGTGGTAGCCGGACGCGGGCACGACGAACTGGTTGGCCTCGAGGTCGCGATGGAACACCATCTCGCCGGTCTCGGGGCACTTGATCCACAGGTTCTCCGGCACCTCCTTCTTGGTCAGGAGGCTCTTGATCTTCGGTCGGACGACGTTGGTCAGCCAGTTCACTGGGTCGATACTCCGGACGTGGTCGATGCGGCGCGCGCACGCGCCGATCCCGATCTCATGCCGACCGCCGAGGACGCCGACGCGTCCGGCCGTCGAAGCCGCGCGAATTCCTCACCTGCATCTGAGGCACGAGGAATTCGCGCAAGGAATGTCATCGGTCATCGTCGATGGCCGATGACATCATTCCGCCGCGGCGCGCGCGGCCCTCACCCCCGAGGCGAGGTCGGTGACGAGATCGCCGACCGCCGATACGGTCTTCGCCGTCGCTCGGCCGTCGGCATCGAGCGAGGCGGCGATCGCCGCCACCAGGGCCGAGCCGACCACCACGCCGTCGGCGTTGCGGCCGATCTCGCGGGCGGTCATGGCGTCGCGCACCCCGAAGCCGACGGCGACCGGCAGATCGGTGTGGCGCTTGATCCGACCGACCGCCCCGGCGACCTTCGCCGCATCCGGCACCGCCGAGCCGGTGATGCCGGTGATCGAGACGTAATAGACGAAACCGGAGGTGTTCGCGAGCACCGCCGGCAGACGCTTGTCGTCGGTGGTCGGCGTGGCGAGGCGGATGAAGTTCAGGCCGGCGGCGAGCGCCGGCAGGCAGAGTTCGTCGTCGGCCTCCGGCGGCAGGTCGACGATGATCAGTCCGTCGACGCCGGCGGTCTTCGCCTCGGCGACGAAATGCTCGGAGCCGCGGACGTAGATCGGGTTGTAGTAGCCCATCAGCACGATCGGCGTCGTCGTGTCGCTCTCGCGGAAGCGGCGGACGAGGTCGAGCGTCTTGGCCATCGTCTGGCCGCCCTTCAGCGCCCGTTGGCCGGCCGCCTGGATCGCCGGGCCGTCGGCCATCGGATCGGAGAACGGCATACCGAGTTCGATCACGTCGGCACCGGCGGCGGCGAGCGCCCGGGCGATGGCGAGCGACGTGTCGAGGTCGGGATCGCCGGCCATCACGAAGGTGACGAGCGCCGGACGGCCTTGCGCCGCACAGTCGGCGAAGCGGCGGGAGATGCGGGTTTCGGTCATGGCGTCTCTCACATCGTCTCGCCGAGATAACCGGCGACCGAGAACACGTCCTTGTCGCCGCGGCCGGAGAGGCAGACGACGATCGACTTATCCCGGTCCATGGTCGGCGCCATCTTCAGCACCTGGGCGAGCGCGTGGCTCGGCTCCAGCGCCGGGATGATGCCCTCGAGCTTCGAGCAGATCTGGAAGGCGTCGAGCGCCTCCTTGTCGGTCGCCGGCACGTAGCTGACGCGGCCGGTGTCGCGCAGCCACGAGTGCTCCGGCCCGACGCCGGGATAGTCGAGGCCGGCCGAGATCGAGTGGCCCTCGAGGATCTGGCCGTCATCGTCCTGGAGGAGATAGGTGCGGTTGCCGTGGAGGACACCGGGACGCCCGCCGGTCATCGAGGCGGCATGGCCGTTCTCGACGTCGATGCCGTGGCCGCCGGCCTCGACGCCGCAGATCTGAACCGACGCGTCGTCGAGGAACGGGTGGAACATGCCGATGGCGTTCGAACCGCCGCCGATGCAGGCGACCACCGCGTCGGGGAGCCTGCCCTTCTGAGCGAAGAACTGCTCCTTGGTCTCGGTGCCGATCACCGACTGGAAATCGCGCACCATCGCCGGATAGGGGTGCGGACCCGCCGCCGTGCCGATCAGGTAGTAGGTGTTCTCGACGTTGGTGACCCAGTCGCGCAGCGCTTCGTTCATCGCGTCCTTGAGCGTGCCGGCGCCGGAGGTCACCGGGGTGACCTCGGCGCCGAGCAGCTTCATGCGGAAGACGTTGGGCTTCTGCCGTTCGACGTCGACGGCGCCCATGTAGACCATGCAGGGCAGGCCGAAGCGGGCCGAGACGGTGGCCGAGGCGACGCCGTGCTGGCCGGCTCCGGTCTCGGCGATGATCCGCGTCTTGCCCATGCGGCGGGCGAGCAGGATCTGGCCGAGGCAGTTGTTGATCTTGTGGGAGCCGGTGTGGTTCAGCTCCTCGCGCTTGAACCAGATCTCGGCGCCGAATTTCCCGCCGGACTTCTCACGGCAGAACTCGGTCAACCGCTCGGCGTAGTAGAGCGCGCTCGGCCGGCCGGCGTAGTGGGTCGACAGCGCCGCGAGCTCCGCCTTGAAGCTCGGATCGACGCGGGCGTCTTCGTAGGCCTTCTCGAGCTCGAGGATCAGCGGCATCAACGTCTCGGCGACGAAGCGGCCACCGTAGATGCCGAAGAAGCCCCGGTCGTCCGGTCCGTTGCGCAGCGAATTGGACAGCGTGGTCAAGGAAGCGAACCTCGGTTCAGGCGTCGGCCGGTCGACGGGACGTCGCGGCGGCGCGGGCGTTGCGGACGAAGGCGGCGATCTTCTCGGGGTCCTTGACGCCCGGTGCGCTCTCCACCCCCGACGACACGTCGACGGCGGAAACCCCCGTGACGGCGATCGCCTCCGCCACGTTTCCCGGATCGAGGCCCCCCGATAGCATGACCGGCCGACCCGGGTCGAGATCACGCACCAGCCGCCAGTCGAAGGGAAGGCCATTGCCGCCGGGCAGCGCCAGCGGCGTCTTCGGTGGCTTGGCGTCGAAGAGAAGGCGGGCGACGTGTGGCACGTAGGCCGGTACCACGGCGAGATCGGCGGCCTCGGCGACGGGGATCGCCTTGATGAGGTCGAGGCCGGTTCGCACGCGGATCTCGGCGACCCGTTCGGGCGTCTCGTGGCCGTGGAGCTGGAGGAGATCGGGGGCGAGCCGCGTGGCGATCGCCTCGACCAGCGCATCGTCGGGGTCGACCGCCAGCGCGACGATCTTCGCCCGCCCGCGTGCCGGCGCGGCGAGCCGTACGGCTTCGTCGAGCGAAACGTTGCGCGGGCTCCTGGGGAAGAAGACGAAGCCGACGAGATCGGCACCGGCGGCGAGCGCGGCATCGACCGCGTCGTCCGTCTTCAGGCCACAGATCTTCACCTCGAGCGCCATCGTCGCCGTCGTCTCCTCGGGAGGGCGGCGATCAGTGCCACGCTACGCCGCATCTGTCCATCTTCGTGCGGAAACCACGGGAGCACGGCCGCGCCTCGAGCCGCGTTCGGCCCGCTTCGCAGCGAGTGTTCGGAGTGCCGTCGCGATCGATGTCCCCGCCCGTGATCTCCGCTCGCCGGACGCACGAACGCCGCGAGGCGGCCGCTCACGCCGGCGGGCGACGCTGGATGAAGCCCCAGTACTTGTCCGGCCCCATCTTCAACTGGAAGCCGATATCGAAATGGACGATGTCGCCGAAGCCGGTGCGCCGGATCAGGTCGAACAGCATACGCTGGCCGAACACCGAATAGTGATTGCGGTTGAGCTCGTGGCCGGCGACCGTGTCGGGGCAGGGCACTTCGATGTAGACGACCCCGCCGGGCTTCAACACGCGGAAGATCTCCGAAAGCGTGAAGAACGGCATGATCGAATGCTCGAGCACGTGCCGGCACCAGACCAGATCGAAGGTCTCGTCGGGGAAATCGAGGAAGGTCAGGTCCATCTCGACCGCGTCGTAGCCCAGCTCGCGGCAGATGCGCACGTCGTCGCCGATGGCGATACCGGTGGCGTTCAGGCGATCGGCGGCGAAGTGCTTCAGGGCCACGCCCTGACCGCAACCGATGTCGAGCACCCGGGCGCCCTCGGCGATCGGCCAGGCTTCCTTCACCCGCGCCCACACCCGCGCCGTGATGTCGGCGTGGAGGTTCGTCGGCGTTTCGGGATAGACGTCGCTCCACAGTTTCCTGCAGAAGGCTTCGAGCCGGGCATATTTCGCCAACGGGTCGGTGGTCGCGGTCGTGGCCGTCGCGGCGGGGGCGGCCTTCGCCGTTGGCGCCGCCTTCTTCGGTATGGGCTTGGACATCGGCGTCTCCGTCAGTCGAGATCCATGACGATGCGCTTCATCTCTCGGGCGGTGTCGCCCCAGGTGAGCGTCGAGAGGAAGTCCGCACCGGCGGCCCCACGGCGACGGGCCTCGATGCGATCGGCGTGAACCCGCTCCAGCGTCGCGACGATCTCCTCGACGTCGCTCTCGCCCCAGCCGGCGGTGCCGCCGACGCGAGCCCCGGCGCCACCCATCGGGTTCTGACGGGTCAGCGGCCAGCAGCGGTCGTCGCCGACGAGATCCATGTGGCCGGTGTTGGCGGAGAGGATGGTCGGCACGCCGCAGGCCATGCACTCCATGGCGACGAGATTGGTGCCACCCTCCGAACGGTTGGGGAACAGCGCCACGTCCATCTCGCGCAGGATCGGCGGCATGAAGGCGTTGGGCACGGCGCCGAGATCGAGGAACTGGTGCTCCGGGATACCGTTGGCGCGCGCCCAGGCGACGGTGTCGACCGCCTTGCCGGTGGCATCGTAGGGGATCGGCGTCGCCTTGCCCGACTGGTCGAGGGTTCGGGCGAACTGGACCCACGGGCTGTGCCAGGCGGTGACCAGCATCGCCTCCGGGTGGCGCCTGGCGAAGCGGGCGAAGGCGGCGACCACCAGGTCCTGCCCCTTGCGCAATTCGAGCTTGCCGCCCGAGAACACCAGGAAGCGATCACCCATCGTCCCGAGCTTCGGTGCCGGGTGGAACAGGCTCTGGTCGATGCCCTGGATGACGGTGGTGACGTTGGTCACCCCGTATTGGCGCAGGACCTGCTCGTTCCAGGTCGAGCCGCAGACGATCAACGGGAAGGCGCGCGCGCGCGCCACCGTGTCGGCGTCGAGCTGCGGCGTCTCGAAGAAGACGACACCGACCGTCGGCTTGCCCTTCAGCTGCACGCCGTGGGCGGCGGGGCTGACGCGGAAGTCGTTGCCCAGCGCCGCGAGCAGTGGCCCGTCGAGATCGAGCGACCTGCCGGCCCGCGTCGCCAATTGGTCGGCGAGCCAGCGCGAACGGGTGACGAAACCGTCGAGAGAGAGCCGGCGCAGTTTGTCGACGGCGATCTGGCTCTCCTGGATCGGGAAGGAGCAGAAGGCCTCGAGCTCGGCGTCGCGCGCCCAGTGGAGCGCCAGATTGAGACCGTAGACGCCCCAGCCGAAGAAACTGGAGATGCCCCAGTGGATCACCACGCGCCGCATGCCGACGAACCCCCGACACGAGCCCGCGTTTCCGCGCGAATCATTCGCGTGCCCGATCGATTCGATTTGTATTCCGCCGCTGCGACGCCGTCGACGCCGCCCGCTCGGATCGGTCGGGGCGATCAGCCCGCCGTCTCGTCGACCAACACCAGTTCGAAGGTCATCAGCACCGGGTTGAGACCGCGCGCCAGCCGACCCCGCGCCACGGCACCGCTCATGTCGACGAGCCCACCGTCGAGCATCGCCTGCACGACATCGCCGCCGCCGCCGACGAGACGCCCGTCGGCGAGAAAGACCTCGGTGGCGAAGGGCAGGATCTCCTCGCCGCCGGCGAAGGCCGCCCCGATGGTCGAGCCGACGCCGCCTTCGATCCGCGCCCGCCGGATGCCCCGGTCGCGACAGAAGGCCTCGAGCGCCGTGGCGAAATCCTGGTTCGGCCTGAGCCGCAGCGCATGGGCGCTCTCCCGGTCGTCATCCCGCGCGCGTGTATCCGTCGCCACCGGCCCGAACACCGTGAAGCCGGTCTCCGCGTCCGGATCGGCGCGGAAGGTGGCGCCGTCGATGCCATAGGCCGCCAGCACCACGTCCTCGGCGACGATCGTCTCGTCCGCCAGCACGTGGCCGCCGTGCACCGTCCCGTCCGCCTCCTGCCAGATGCCGTGAGCGTGGAACGCCGTCGCGTCGTCGCGTTGCCCGACCGTCATCGCCCCGGCGCGGAAGCGGCTGAGACCCGCCGGCCGGAAGGTCTCGGAATAGAAGGCGGCATGACGGTCGTCGCGCGGCGGCGCCGGCATGCAGTAGGCGAAGGGCGCAACCGCCAGCCCGTCGAGACGCACCGTTCCGCCCGCAGATCCTTCGTCGGCGAAGCATCGTGCGATCCCGGCGAGGAGCGGCTCGCCGGCGACGAGCTTCAGCTCGAAACGGCGCCCCCGGCAGGGAACCGCGACCAGCCGCTCCGCCGGTGCCGGCCCGGGCTGGCGCACCCGGGTCGGCCGGGAGGGCGTCCCTTTGGTCGGACCGACGACGCTCACGATGCACCCGTCTGTCGCTCGGCCGCGATCTCGGCCAGTACGCCGCGCGCCTCGAGTTCTTCGCGCACCATGCGCTTCGGCACCTTGCCGTAGCCGGAGCGGGGAAGAGCGTCCCAGAAGACGAAGCGGCGCGGCATCTTGTAGCGTGGGATCTCGGCGGCGAGCGCCGCGGCGAGCCGCCCCTCGTCGATTTCCGCCCCCTCGCGGGCGACGCACACCGCCACCCCGACCTCGCCCCACAGCGGATCGGGCACCCCGAGCACCGCCACTTCGGCGATCTCCGGGAAGGTCAGGATCTTCTCCTCGATCTCGCGCGGATAGATGTTGGAGCCGCCGGAGATGTACATGTCCGAGGCCCGACCGGTGAGGTAGACGAAGCCCTCCTCGTCGACATGGCCGAGATCGCCGGTGCGGAACCAGCCGTCGTGGAACGCCTTGGCGTTCGCCGCCGGGTCGTCGTAGTAGCCGGCGAAGACCGCCGGGCCGATGACGCAGATCTCGCCGGTCTCGTGCGGCCCGAGTTCGCGCCCGTCGGCGTCGCGGATCGAGATCTGCATGCCCGTCCTCGGATAGCCGCAGCTGCCGATGTGCGCCGCCGGCCCGTCGTCGAGCGTGTGCTCCCGCGTCGGCAGCACGGTGATGTTGCCGGTCACTTCGCCGAGGCCGAAGTACTGGACCAGCACCGGCCCGAGGGTTGCGAGCGCCCGCTTCTGATCTTCGCGATACATCGGTGCCCCGGCGTAGATGACGTGCCTGAGGCTCGAATGGTCGTGTTCGCCGACCGAGGGGTGTTCGACCATCAGCTTCAGGATGGTCGGCACGGTGAAGAGATTGGTCACCCGATGCGTCGCGATCAGCCGCCACGCCTCGGCGACGTCGAACTTCTCCGAGGGCATCAGGATGGTCGGCGCGCCGCGCGCCAGGATGTTCAGGAAATGCACCCCCGCCCCGTGGCTGAGCGGCGCCACCACCAGCGAGGCGTCGGCCTCGGTCGTCCCCGGCAGCAGGTCGGCGAGGTGGTTGGTGATCACGAAGGCCATCTGGCCATGGGTCAGCACCGCCGCCTTCGATCGCCCGGTGGTGCCCGAGGTGAAGAAGAACCAGCAGGGATCGTCGTGCTCGACCGCGGCTTCCGCGATCTCGGCGCCGCGATGGGCGGCGATGCGCTCGCCGACGTCGGCCTCGCCGAAGCCGGTGTCGCGCGCCGCCTCGTCGAAGCGCCAGACGAACTCGATCGTCGTCGCCTCGGCCGCGACGACGGCGGCATGCTCGGGGAAGTCGCCGTGGCAGAGGAAGCCACGGGCGCCGGCCGAGACGGCGAGCACCGCCACCTCCTTCGGCATCAGCCGGAAATTCGCCGGGACCCACACCGCGCCGATGCGGAAGCAGGCGAACATCGACAGGATCATCTGCACGGTGTTCTTGGAATGGACGAGGACGCGGTCACCCTTGCCGATGCCGCGCGCCGTGAGCGCCCCGGCCAGAGCCTCCGCCTGCGCCGCCACCTCCGCCCAGGTCCAGGTCGCCTCGCCTTTGACGAAGGCGGTGTGGCGCGGCAGTCGCCGCGCCGTCTGAGTGAGGAGGTGGGTGAGGTTCATCACCCGCCGCGTGACCGGCGCGACGCCGCCGAGAGGTACGGTGTCGCTCATCGCGTCCGCTCCAGGATCGTGACATAGTTGGCGACCGCCGCCCCGCCCATGTTGAAGACCCCGGCGAGACGGGCCCCGTCGAGCTGCATGTCTCCGGCCTCGCCCGAGAGCTGCATCGCCGCCATGACGTGCTGCGACACTCCGGTGGCGCCGATCGGATGTCCGCGCGACTTCAAGCCGCCCGAGAGATTGACCGGCAGCCGCCCGCCGCGCCGGGTCGCGCCCTCGCGGGCCGCCTTCCAGCCCTCGCCGGGGGCGGCGAGCCCCATCGCCTCGTATTCGATCATCTCGGCGACGGTGAAACAGTCGTGGGTCTCGACCAGATCGAGATCGTCGATCGTCAGCCCGGCGGCGGTCAGCGCCGCCCGCCACGCCCGATGGGCGCCGTCGAAGGCGATCGGGTCGCGGCGCGACAGCGGCAGGAAGTCGTTGGCCTGGACGCGGGCACGGATGGCGACGGCGCGGGCGAGGCTCGCCGCCGTCTCGGCATCGGCGATCACCAGCGCCGCTGCGCCGTCGGAGACGAGCGAGCAGTCGGTGCGCCGAAGTGGCCCGGCGACGAGCGGGTTCTTCTCCGACACGGTGTTGCAGAAGTCGAAGCCGAAGTCCTTGCGCATGTGGGCGTGAGGATTCCTCACCCCGTTCTCGTGGTTCTTGGCGGCGATCATCGCCAGCTCGGCGCTGCGGTCGCCGTGGCGTTGGAAATAGTGGGCGGCGATCTTGCCGAAGATGCCGGCGAACCCGGCGTCGACCATCGCCTCCTCCGGCCGATAGCAGGCGGAGAGCAGGATCTCGCCGACCGCCGCCGTCGGCGTCGCCGTCATCTTCTCGGCGCCCACCACCAACGCGATCCGCCCGCGCCCGCTCGCGATGAAGTCGCACGCCGCGTTGAGCGCCGCGGAGCCGGTGGCACAGGCGTTCTCGAGATGCACCGCCGGCACGTGACCGAGCTCGGGCACCGCCGTGCCCACCAGGGCCGCCTCGAAACCCTGGCGCGAGAAGCCGTTGTTGTAGCTGCCGACGGTGACCAGATCGACGTCGGCCGGCCCGATCCCGGCGTGATCGAGCGCCGCGCCGGCGACGCGGCCGATGAGGCTCTCGACGTCCGGGTCGTCGAGCTTGCCGAAGGGTGAGTGTGCCCAGCCGACGATGGCGGCGCTGTGGGGCATGGCTGTCCTCCTGTCGCGCCGTTTCAGCGATCCGGCCGGAAAGGCGGTGCTCGGCGTCTCGGTTCATCCCTCGGCCGAGGGGGCGGTGCCGCTCCTCGACGAGGCGCGATTGTAATCGTCGGCGGGATCGGCACAATCCGCCCGCTGCGAACGAAGCGCCGCCGCATCGCCGGGGGCACGTCCCCTCGAGGGACCATCCGAGCGGAGGGGACATGGCCGAGACGGTCGACGTGGTCGTGGTGGGAGCCGGCGCGGTCGGGCTGGCGGTGGCGCGCGCCCTCGCCCTCGCCGGCCGCGAGGTCATGGTGCTGGAGGCCGAGGACGCCATCGGCACCGGAACCACCGCCCGCAATTCCGAGGTGATCCACGCCGGTCTCTACTATCCTGCCGGCAGCCTCAAGGCGAAATTCTGCGTCGAGGGCCGACGCGCCCTCTATGCCTACGCCGCCTCCCGCGGCGTCGCCGCCGTGCCCGTCGGCAAGCTGATCGTCGCCACCGACGCGAGCCAATTGACGATCCTCGACGACATCGCCGCCGCGGCGTGGACGAACGGCGTCGACGACCTCGTCCGCCTCGACGCCCCTGCCGCCGCCGAGCTCGAACCGGCGGTCAACTCTGTCGGCGCGCTCTTCTCCCCCTCCACCGGCATCCTCGACAGCCATGCCTACATGCTGGCACTCGACGCCGACCTCGAGACCGCCGGCGGCCTCGTCGCGCTGAAGAGCCCGGTCGTCGGCGGTCGAGCCACGGCCTCGGGGGTCGAACTCGACGTCGGCGGCGACGATCCGATCACGCTCGTCGCCCGGACGGTGGTGAACGCCGCCGGCCACGGGGCGCCGCGGCTCGCCGCGGCGATCGCCGGCATCGACACCGCGACGGTGCCCCGAGCCCGTCTCGCCAAAGGCAACTACTTCGCGCTCTCGGGGGTGCGCGCGCCGTTCCGCCACCTCGTCTACCCGGTTCCCGAGCCCGGTGGCCTCGGCATTCACGCCACCCTCGACCTCGGCGGCGCCGTGCGCTTCGGTCCCGACGTCGAATGGATCGATGCGCCCGACCTGACCGTCGATCCGGCGCGGGCGACACGCTTCTACGCCGCCATCCGTCGCTATTGGCCGGGATTGCCCGACGGCGCCCTACAGCCGAGTTTCGCCGGCCTCCGCCCGAAGATCACCGGCCCCGGCGAGCCCGCCGCCGATTTCGCCGTCCATGGCCCCGAGACCCACGGCATCGCCGGTCTGTGGAACCTCTACGGCATCGAATCGCCGGGCCTCACCTCGTCGCTGGCGATCGCCGTCCATCTCGCCGGCGCCATCGCCGCCGAAGGTCGGCCGTAGTTCCACACCCCGGAAAGCAGAAAACCCCGGGGTGCGAGACGGTCGTCTCGGCATCCGGGGTTTCGCGCGAGGACCACCGTCGCCACCCCGCCACCCGCCAGTACATCCGTGGTCGGCGCGGTGGGGAGGGACGTCGTCCCCGAAGATCGTCGCGCGGCCGGCGTATCGCCGCTCGTCGAGATCGTCTGCGGACCACTCTGCGGGAACATCGTGAAGAAAATGTGAAGGCGGTGTGCGGGAAGAGGAAACGCCTCCCGCATCGGATCTCTGCGGGCGCTTCCCCACACCTCCGCTCCGGGCGTCGGCGGCGTGACGGTGGTGCCCCACCTGCGCGACCATTGTGCACCTGCGAGATGGGTTGCTCACAAATGCAGCGTGACATTTCGTCGGGCACGCCCCAGCATCTGCAGTATCCCGGACAGATCTTCCGGCATGAAAATTGCCGGAAAAGAGGGAGATCTGGAAGGAGAAGATCGATGGGTATGCCCACCGCCGCCGTATTCGGCGCGGGTGAGGATCGTCACGCCGATGCAACGTCTTCACCGCCGCCGCCCACCGAAGTCGGTGCCAAGGCGAATGTGGAGATGGCGCTGTTCGGGATCTATGAGATCTCGAAGATCCTGACCACGCCGGCACGCCTCGAGATCGCTCTGTCGAACGTCGTCAACGTCCTGACGTCGTTCCTCAGGATGCGCTGTGGCATGATCGTCGTGCTCGACGATCCCGGCGAGATCGAGATCGTCGCTGCGGCCGGCTGGACGCGCCAGGGCGGCGGCCGTGCCATCGACAGCCTGCCGCGGACCGTCATCGATCGCATCGTCGCCACCGCGACCCCGCTCGTCGTCCACGACGTCGCCCACGACCCCCTCTTCGCCGGCGCCAAGGGGCTGGTGGCGGAGGCGACCGACGCCCGCGTCTCCTTCCTCGGGGTGCCGATCAAGGCGGCCGACAAAGTGGTCGGAACGCTCTCCATCGACCGCGTCTGGGACGGACGCACCCGCTTCCGCATCGACGACGACCTGCGCTTCCTGTCGATGGTGGCCAATCTCGCCGGCCAGACGGTACGCCTCCACCGCATCCTCGCCGCCGACCGTCAGCGCCTGCTCGACGAGCGCGGGGCATTGGAAAAAGCGCTCGGCAATGAACTCGAGGGTCGGGTCAAGGGTCCGCCGCCGAAGATCGCGGGCATCGTCGGCGAGAGCGAACCGGTCAAGCGGGTGCTCGCCACCATCGCCGTGGTGGCGCGATCGAATTCGACCGTGCTGCTGCGTGGCGAGAGCGGCACCGGCAAGGAGCTCTTCGCCCGGGCGATCCACGATCTCTCGCCGCGCAAGGCGAAGCCCTTCATCAAACTCAACTGCGCCGCTCTGCCCGAGAGCGTGCTCGAAAGCGAGCTCTTCGGCCACGAGAAGGGCTCGTTCACCGGCGCCGTGGCGACGCGCGCCGGCCGCTTCGAGAGCGCCCACGGCGGCACGCTGCTGCTCGACGAGATCGGCGAGATATCGCCCGCTTTCCAGGCCAAGCTGCTGCGTGTCCTGCAGGAGGGCGAGTTCGAGCGGGTCGGCGGCAACAAGACGCTGAAGGTCGACGTCCGCCTCGTCTGCGCCACCAACAGGAACCTCGAAGAGGCGGTGGCCAAGGGCGAATTCCGAGCCGATCTCTACTACCGCATCAACGTCGTGCCGGTGTTCCTGCCGCCGCTGCGCGATCGTCCCGGCGACATCCCCCATCTCGCCCGCGCCTTCGTCGAACGCTTCAACACCGAGAACGGCCGTCACCTGACCGTCGCCGCATCGGGCATGGAGATGCTCAAACGCTGCTACTTCCCCGGCAACGTGCGCGAGCTCGAGAACTGCGTCCGCCGTACCGCGACGCTCGCCCACGGCGATCAGATCGTCGCCGCCGACTTCGCCTGTCACACCGGCACCTGCCTCTCCTCGCTCCTGTGGAAGAGCGCGCCGAAGCCGCCGGTCGCGCCGAACCCGATCGACCAGTTGGCTTCGGGTGTCGTCACCGTGGCGCCGACACCCTCGTGGGGGGCACCGCCGGCCGTCGTCCCGGTCGCCCCGTCCGAGACGGCCGCCGTCGCGGCGACGGAGATCCCGTCGGGCCTGTGCGAACACGCCGCCGATCCCTCCTGCCCGGCACTGGGCGGCCGCCAGTCCGAACGCGACCGCCTGGTCGATGCCATGGAGCGTTCCGGCTGGGTCCAGGCCAAGGCGGCCCGCCTCCTCGGGTTGACCCCCCGCCAGATCGGCTACGCCCTGAAGAAACACGACATCGAACTGAAGCGGTTCTGAGCGTCGATCTCCTCCTGTCGACGCCACGAGGCGGCCCGGAGCGATCCGGGCCGTTCTCATGTCCGGCATCGCCGTTCGTGTCGCACACCCGACAAGTGTGTCGACATCGCCGTTGTCGGTCTTCCGGCACGTAGCGAAAAATCGAGATGATTCAAGCGATGGAAGCGCTGGCACGGCCTTTGCGATCTTCACCTCGAACCATACCGAGGGGAGTGGTCGTATGAATCAGCCGATGATCTCACTCGACAGTCTGCTCCAGCCGATCGACATGCAGGCGCTCGAAACGACCGCGACATCGGGCGGCTGCGCCTCGTCGTCCTGCGGTTCGTCCGCCAAGCCCGACGACATGGACGCCGCCACCTGGGAGAAGATCAAGGATCATCCCTGCTACTCCGAAGAGGCGCATCACTACTTCGCCCGGATGCACGTCGCCGTGGCGCCAGCCTGCAACATCCAGTGCAACTACTGCAACCGCAAGTACGATTGCGCCAACGAGAGCCGCCCGGGCGTCGTCTCCGAGAAGCTCACCCCCGATCAGGCGATGCGCAAGGTGGTCACGGTCGCCAACGAGGTACCGCAGCTCTCGGTCCTCGGTATCGCCGGCCCGGGCGACGCCTGCTACGACTGGAAGAAGACCAAGGCGACCTTCGCGGCGATCTCCAAGGAGATCCCCGACATCAAGCTGTGCATCTCGACCAACGGCCTGGCACTGCCCGACCACGTCGACGAACTCGCCGAGATGAACGTCGACCACGTCACCATCACCATCAACATGGTCGATCCCGAGATCGGCGCGAAGATCTATCCCTGGATCTACTACAACAAGCGTCGGTACGAAGGCGTCGAGGCAGCGCGCCTCCTGCACGAGCGCCAGATGCTCGGCCTGGAAATGCTGACGGCGCGCGGCATTCTCACCAAGATCAACTCGGTGATGATCCCCGGCGTCAACGACGAACACCTCGTCGAGGTGAACAAGTGGGTGAAGGAGCGCGGCGCCTTCCTGCACAACGTCATGCCGCTGATCTCCGATCCCGCCCACGGCACGCACTACGGTCTGACCGGCCAGCGCGGGCCGACCGCGGCGGAACTGAAGGCACTCCAGGACCGGCTCGACGGCGGCGCCAAGCTGATGCGTCACTGCCGCCAGTGCCGCGCCGACGCCGTCGGCCTGCTCGGCGAGGATCGCGGTCAGGAGTTCACCCTCGACCAGCTGCCCGAAACCGTCACCTACGACCCGGCCAGGCGCGAAGCCTATCGCGAGGTCGTCGCCAAGGAGCGTGGCGACCACGTCGAGGCCAAGCAGGCGGCGGTGGCGGCGGTCAAGGAGGCCGGCACCGAGGCGAAGTTGCTCGTCGCCGTGGCCACCCAGGGCGGCGGCCGCATCAACCAGCATTTCGGCCACGCCAAGGAGTTCCAAGTCTACGAGGCGGGTCCGAAGGGCATCACCTTCGTCGGCCACCGCAAGGTCGAGGCCCAGTACTGCGAAGGCGGCTGGGGCGAGGACGCCACGCTCGACGGCGTGATCCAGGCCCTGGTCGGCGTCGAAGTGGTGTTGTGCTCGAAGATCGGCGACTGCCCGAAGGACATGCTGACGGCGGCCGGCATCCGCGCCACCGACGATTACGCCTTCGACTACATCGAGACGGCGATCGGCGCCCTCTATGCCGCCGAATTCGGCGTCGAGGCGATTTCGGCGGTCGCCTGACCGTTCTCGTTTCCGGAGAGGGCGCGTCCGTCCGCTCCGGTGCTTCGTGGGTGTCGACGGAAGTTGGGCCGTCGTTCGCTCGCGCCGGGTCCGGTGGGTGATCACCGGACGGCCCCACCCGGCGGATGACCGCCGACACGACGTGACGACCACAGGAGACAAGTCCCATGGCCTTCAAGATCATTGCCTCCCAATGCACCAGCTGCGGCGCCTGCGAGTTCGAATGCCCCTCCGCCGCCATCCGGATGAAGGGTGAGACCTACATCATCGATGCGGCCAAGTGCACCGAATGCGACGGCATGGACACCCAACAGTGTGCCGCCGTCTGCCCGGTACCGAAGACCTGCATCAAGGCCTGAGGCCGCGCGGCGACGCGAGAAGGGGCGCCGCATGGCGGGATCCGAGAGCGAGCGCGCCGAACCGGTGCCCGAGCCGGTCGTCGAGGACGAGACGGTCGACTGGTTGGGCAATCCGGTGTCGTGCAAGGACTGCGCGCACGAGGAGAACCGACGCATCGGCTTGTGCGACCTCGGTCGCGCCTGCGTCAACGACCGGCGCGGCCGGCGGATCGAACGGTTCTTCGCCGCCGATCCCCGCCAGGCCGATCGTTATCTCGGCCATCCCTATTTCGAGGTCAGGACACTGGCGGCGAAATACGCCGGCCTGTTCCGCCTCCCGGTGTTGATCGAGGACCCCGAGCCGGAGGTCCGGGCCATGGTGGCGTCGCGCCTGCCCAAGGTCAGGATCCGCGGTCTCGTCGCCGACCCCGATCGGCGGGTGCGGATGGCCGTGGCGCGCCGGCTCGACGGCGACGATCTCGTGCCGTTGCTCGCCGATCTCGACTATGGCGTCCGCCTCGCCGCGGCGCGCAAGGCGGCGCCTGGACTGCTCGTCCGTGTGTTGCACGATGCCGATGCCGAAATCCGTCGCGAGGCGGCGCGTCGCATCGACGATCATCTCCTCGTGGCGCTGGCCGCCGACGAGGATCCGACGGTCCGCCGGATCGTCGCCGAACGGATGCGGCCCGAGCATCTGACGCTCATGGCCGCGGACGAGGATGTGAGGGTGCGTTTCACCGTGGTGGAACGTTGCCCGGTCGCGGAGGCCGAGGGCTTCCTCGACGACGCGGAGGACGTGGTGCGTGAAGCCGCGCGCCGACGTCTCGACGAGATCGGAGGTGGATGATGGGGCTCGGACGCGAGGAAGAGGTCGAGATCCGCAAACCCCCGGTGTTCGAGCCGGGGGAGCGGGTTCGGGCTCGGCGCATGGTCAAGAACGACGGCACCTATCCACGGAAGGAGATCGGCGAGCCGCTCGTGATGAAGGGCGACACCGGCTACGTCCGCGACATCGGCACCTTTCTGCAGATGTTCTGGATCTACGCGGTCGAATGGCCGGAGCGTCGCACCATCGTCGGCATGAGAGCCAAGGAACTGGTCAGCCTCGATCGCGAAGCGGAGGCGGAGCCCTGCGGCGATGACGTGGCCGCGGCGCATTGAGCGACAGTTCCGGCCCTTCGGCCGGCGGCAGCGACCGAGCCCACGCCGGTCGCGCAACAGAGGGAAGCCGACGCGATGAAGGTGATGATCCGCAACACCCCCAAGGGCCTTTCGGCCTACCTCCCCAAGAAGGATCTCGAAGAGCCGATCGTCGAGATGGAGAAGGAAGGGATCTGGGGAGGCTCGGTGAAGATGAAGAACGGCTGGGTGCTGATCCTGCCCGAGATGCCGGCCGATACCAAGCTGCCGATCACCGTCAACGCCCGCAAGGTCGGCGACGACGACTGAGGGTCTCCGATCGCGTGCCGGGGATGACCGGGTGGGAGGTCCGCGATTCACCGGCGCGCCATCGCCCGAATCCGCCCTCACTCCGCCGTCATCGCCGGGCTCGACCCGGCAACCCGGCGGCGGTGCCGGTCGTGGCGATGCAGATGGGTCCCCGGGTCGAGCCCGAGGATGACGGGGGTGGAGAGGTTCGAGATCCGCCCTCGGCATGTCGTGAGGCATCGCCGCGGGCACCTCGCTGCTCCCCTCGCGGGAGAAGGGGAGGGCGGGGCGGCGGCGGAGGTTCCATCCGCCTCCGAGGAGAGGGGTGCCGGCGTGAGGATGTGACGATCGGGGGGCGAGCCACGGGGCTCGGCCATCGGACGACGACGACGAACGGGGCGCATCGCGCGCCGACGACGAGGAGTGAAAGATGACCATGACGGCCACCCGGACCGACCCGATCGTGCTCTCCGGCACGGCGGCCGAGGCGAAGCTCGCCGAGGTGCGCGCCGCCCTCCTCGCCGACCGGCTGGTGCCCTTCCTCGGCCCAGACGTACTCGCCACCGACGGGGCGGCGCTACCGTTCCCGGCGACCCCCGAGGCGATCGCCGCGGCGCTGAACAGCCGGGCTCCGGCGCCGTCACGCATCCGCAACTCGATGTGGTCGGTCGCCCAGTTCATCGAGCAGCGCCGCCATCGCAAGACCCTCGTCGGCTGGATGGCGGAGATCTTCGCCCCGACCACGACGGCGCCGAAGTTGGTGCGTTTCCTCGCCGGGTTGCCGCTGTCGCTGGTGGTCGACACCTGGTACGACGGCACCATCCGCGCCGCGCTGACGGCAGCCGGACGTGAGGACTGGATCGAGATCCAGGGTGTCACCCGCGCCGGCGAGAGCCGCGACATCTGGTACAAGGCCTACGATCCGGCCGGCGCCGAGGTGCTGCCCGAGGTCGCGGAGGCGGCGAAGACCGTCCTCTACAAGCCGCACGGCGCCATCTCCCCGGCCAAGAACTTCCTCGTCGCCGACTCGGATTACGTCGAGGTGCTGACCGAGATCGACATCCAATCGCCGATCCCGGCGGTGGTGAAGGCGCGGCGCACCGCCCGTGGCTTCCTCTTCCTCGGCTGTCGCTTCCACGACCAGATGCTGCGCACCTACGCCAAACAGATCGCCAAGCGCTCGGCCGGCGGCCATGTCGCGGTCGCCGAGGTCGCCGGGCTGACGAAGAACGAACGCCGCTTCTACGCCGACCTGGGCGTCACCGTCCTCGACCTACCCCTCGGACGGGTCGTCGATCTTCTGATGGAGTGATCCGACTGCGGACGCGCTAGACTGGCCTCGTCACCCGACTACGAGGCCGCTCGCCGTGAAATCCGTCCACTCGCCGCTCCATGCCGGTCACGCCGGTCAGACCGAACTCGTCGCCGGCCGCATCCTGCCCGGCTTCGAACGGCCCGAACGGGCGGAGTTCGTCCGTGCCGCGGTCGAGCGCGCCGGCCTCGGTCCGATCCTCGAGCCGACGCCGCAGACCCTCGACGTCGCCCGGCGTGTCCACCGCCCCGACTACGTCGACTTCCTCCGTCAAGCCTGGGATCTTTGGGTCACCGCCGGCAACGACGGCCCGGCGCTGCCCTTCGTCTGGCCGACGCGCGGCCTTCGCGACGATCTCAGACCGGAGAAGATCTCCGCCCTCCTCGGCTTCTATGCCTTCGACGGTGGTTCTGCCTTCGTCGCCGGCACCTGGGGCGCGATCGAATCCTCCTACGCCTGCGCCCTCACCGCCGCCGACATCGTGGCGGCGGGCGAGCGGGCGGCGTTCGCGCTCGCACGACCGCCCGGTCATCACGCCGGCCGCCGTACCGCCGGCGGTTACTGCTATCTCAACAACGCGGCCTGCGCCGCGGAGCGACTGCGTGATCGCGGGGCGAAGCGTGTCGCCGTTCTCGATGTCGACTTCCACCACGGCAACGGCACCCAGGAGATCTTCTGGACCCGTGCCGACGTCGCGGTGGTGAACCTGCACGGTGATCCGGCGACGGAATACCCCTATTTCCTCGGTGCCGCCGACGAGATCGGGGCAGGGCCGGGGGAGGGCTACAACCTCAATCTGCCGATGCCGCCGGGTACCGACTGGGCGGTCTGGAGTGAGGCGCTCGAGCGGGGATGTCGGCACATCGCCGAAGTCGGGGCAGAGGCGCTGGTCGTCTCGCTCGGGGTCGACACCTACGAGGGTGATCCGATCAGTCATTTCCGTCTGAAGACCGCCGATTATCCGGCGATCGGCGCGCGCATCGCCCGCCTCGGCCTGCCGACGGTGTTCGTGCTCGAGGGTGGTTACGCGGTCGCGGCGATCGGCGACAATGTCACCGGAGTCCTGACCGGGTTCGAATGTGCATGACGAACTGCCCTGCCCGCTTGGTGCGAGCCGGGCATTTCGGTCGATCGGTCGGGCCGAGCCTCAGGCGTCGACCGGCAACGGCAGTCCGGCTGCGTGTGCGGCGATCCACTTCTCCAGCTCGCGGACGTGGCCCTCCTCCTCGTCGACGAACTCCGTGCACAGAGCCCGGATCTCGGGATCGTCGGTGACTGCGAGCACATGAGCATAGAAGGCGAGCCCGGCTTTCTCCGCCTCGAGCGCGATGGCGAGGGCGTCGTCGCGGGCGATGAACGGATCGGCCGCCCAGATCGCGGCGCGTTCCGGGCTCTCGCCCTGCGGCCAGTGGAACTCGTGCGGACCCAGCTCCGGGATCTCGCGGAAGCCGGCACGCGCCTTGGCGTCGCCCATGTGCAGGGCCGAATAATCGGAGAGGCGGCGGAAGAGCCTGGCCACCTCGGCGTTGCCGTAGGTGGCCATGGCGTCGGCGAGCTCGCCGAAGCGCAGCATCGCCTCCTCCTCCAGCTTGATGGCATAGGCGAGGAATTCCTCGACGTTCTTCATCGCGGGTCTCCTTGTCGGCGGCGCGAGCGGGCGGGGAGGCTCCCCGCCCACCCGAGGCGATCACTCGGCGCCGCCGGGCTCGTCGCCGGCGAACTTCACCAGGATGTCCTGGTCGCGGACGATGGTCTGACAGGCGAGCCGATATTTCGGCATGACGTCGTCGGTCTCGGCCCGGGCGATCTCGGCATGGGAGATCTTGCCGAGCGACTTCAGCAGGCTCTTCTCCTTGTCGGTGAGCATCGAGCCCATGGTCTTGCCGGTGAGTGTGACGATCTCGCACAGGCACGAGCCGCACTCGCCGTCGCGGCATTCGAACGGGATCGGGATCTTGTGCTTCTCGGCGACCGACAGGATCGTGCCACGATCACCGGCGACGGCGTAGACCGTCACGTCCTTGTGGAGGAGGGGGGAAGAGAAGGTCACGTTGGCCATGCGCGGAACTCCGCTTGCTGGATGGGGTCGGGCGCAAGCTCCTCCGATGGATGCGGCCGTTCTCGGCCGCCGGATCGAGCGTCGCGTCGCACCTCCTCAGCAAGCGCTGCGCCAAGGCGGAAAGAGCGCGGTTTTCGGCGCCCTTTCGTCGTCCGGAGGCGGGCGCGCGCGCCGCACCCCCGCGCGTGGGGCGCGCCGTGTCGCGAAATTGTCGGGGTACCGACAGCCCCTGTCGCAGCCGGTTCCCCGGCGGGGTGCCGACACCGCTTGTCGGGAAATGTCGGGGTCACGACAGCCGCCGTGGATACCGACATCGACGCCGATCGTTTTGACAACGCATTGAAAAACAATGGCTTTGAAAAATCGCACGGCGCGCCGCGGCAGTTGGCACGAAGCTTGAAAACCTTCCGATGCGAAGGCGGCGGAAGCTGCCGGACGGACGAACGGCATCGACGACCGATGCCTGACCAGGTTTTCTCGAAGGGGTTCCAAACATGGCCAAGCTTCGGCAGATCGCCTTCTACGGCAAGGGTGGCATCGGCAAGTCCACCACCTCCCAGAACACGCTCGCCGCTCTCGTCGAGATGGGTCAGAAGATCCTCATCGTCGGCTGCGATCCCAAGGCCGACTCCACCCGCCTGATCCTCAATACCAAGCTTCAGGACACCGTTCTCCACCTCGCCGCCGAGGCCGGTTCGGTCGAGGACCTCGAGATCGAGGACGTCATGAAGATCGGCTACAAGGGCATCAAGTGCACCGAGTCCGGTGGCCCGGAGCCGGGCGTCGGCTGCGCCGGCCGCGGCGTCATCACCGCCATCAACTTCCTGGAAGAGAACGGCGCCTATGACGACGTGGACTACGTGTCCTACGACGTGCTCGGCGACGTCGTCTGCGGCGGCTTCGCCATGCCGATCCGCGAGAACAAGGCGCAAGAGATCTACATCGTCATGTCCGGCGAGATGATGGCGCTCTATGCCGCCAACAACATCGCCAAGGGCATCCTCAAGTACGCCCACTCCGGCGGCGTGCGTCTCGGCGGCCTGATCTGCAACGAGCGCAAGACCGACAAGGAGCTGGAACTGGCCGAGGCTCTCGCCGCGCGCCTGGGCTGCAAGCTCATCCACTTCGTGCCGCGCGACAACATCGTCCAGCACGCCGAGCTGCGTCGCCAGACCGTCATCCAGTACTCCCCGGACAGCCAGCAGGCCAAGGAGTACCGCGAGCTCGCCCGCAAGATCCACGAGAACTCCGGCAAGGGCGTCATCCCGACCCCGATCACCATGGAAGAGCTCGAGGACATGCTCATCGAGTTCGGCATCATGAAGACCGAAGAGCAGCAGCTCGCCGAGCTGCAGGCCAAGGAAGCGGCCGCCGGCTGATCGATTTCGGGTCGCGGACCGGTTCCGCGACCCGACCTTCGCCGGAGGACCCATCTCCATCGAACCGCCCCTTCGCGGGGCATGTGCCACGGCTCCGGACCGTGCATGGCGAAGCCTTGCCCGCCGGTCCGCCAAGAAGGGGGTTCCCATGAGCCTCGATTATGAGAACGACGGCGAACTGCACGCCAAGCTGATCGAGGAGGTTCTCGCTCAGTATCCCGACAAGTTCGCCAAGCGCCGCAAGAAGCACCTCTCCGTCGCGGCCGATGCCGGCACCGAGGAGATCGAGGGTGAGGCCCAGGCGGTCACCGAGTGCGACGTCAAGTCGAACATCAAGTCGATCCCCGGCGTCATGACCATCCGCGGCTGCGCCTATGCCGGTTCCAAGGGCGTGGTGTGGGGTCCGATCAAGGACATGGTCCACATCAGCCACGGCCCCGTCGGTTGCGGCCAGTACTCCTGGTCCCAGCGCCGCAACTACTACATCGGCAACACCGGCATCGACACTTTCGTGACGATGCAGTTCACCTCCGACTTCCAGGAGCGTGACATCGTCTTCGGCGGCGACAAGAAGCTCGAGCGCATCATCGACGAGATCGAGAACCTGTTCCCGCTCGCCAACGGCATCTCGATCCAGTCCGAGTGCCCGATCGGTCTGATCGGCGACGACATCGAAGCGGTGTCGAAGAAGAAGGCCAAGGAGCACGACACCACCATCGTTCCGGTGCGTTGCGAAGGCTTCCGCGGCGTGTCGCAGTCGCTCGGCCATCACATCGCCAACGACGCCATCCGCGACTGGGTCTTCGACAAGAAGGAACGCGAGGTCGTCACCACGCCCTACGACGTCAACGTCATCGGCGACTACAACATCGGCGGCGACGCCTGGGCCTCGCGCATCCTGCTCGAGAAGATCGGCCTGCGTGTCGTCGGCAACTGGTCGGGGGACGCCACCCTCGCCGAGGTCGAGAACGCGGTCCACGCCAAGCTCAACCTCATCCACTGCTACCGTTCGATGAACTACATCTGCCGGCACATGGAAGAGAAGTACGACATCCCGTGGATGGAGTACAACTTCTTCGGCCCGTCGCAGATCGCCATGTCGCTGCGCAAGATCGCCAAGCACTACGGCCCCGAGATCGAGGCCAAGGCGGAAGCGGTCATCGCCAAGTACCAGCCGCTGGTCGACAAGGTCATCGCCAAATACGGCCCGCGCCTGAAGGGCAAGAAGGTGATGCTCTACGTCGGTGGCCTGCGCCCCCGTCACGTGGTCAACGCCTACGAAGACCTCGGCATGGAGATCGCCGGTACCGGCTACGAGTTCGCCCACAACGACGACTATCAGCGCACCGGTCACTATGTGAAGAAGGGCACGCTGATCTACGACGACGTCACCGGCTACGAGCTCGAGAAGTTCATCGAGAAGGTGCGTCCGGATCTGGTCGGCTCGGGCATCAAGGAGAAGTACCCGGTGCAGAAGATGGGCATCCCGTTCCGTCAGATGCACTCCTGGGACTACTCCGGCCCCTACCACGGCTACGACGGCTTCGCGATCTTCGCGCGCGACATGGATCTGGCGATCAACAACCCGGTCTGGGATCTGTTCGACGCCCCCTGGGCCGCCACGGACGCCCCGCTCGCCGCCGCGGCGGAGTGATCCCCATCGCGGCGCGTTCCCTCCGCTCCGGCGGAGGGGACGGCGATCCGAACCCGACATCGACCCGACGACACTCCGCCGCGAGCCCCTCGCCCGCGCGAACCCTCGACCACACCCTGAGAGGCACGTCCGCCGTATGGCGCGGAGGCCCTTAAGAGAGGTGACCAGACATGCCGCAGTCAGCCGATCGCGTGCTCGACCACGCTCCGCTCTTCCGCGAGCCCGAGTACCAGGAGATGTTCGCCCGCAAGCGCGCCGAGTTCGAATGCCCGGTGCCGGACGACAAGGTCGCCGAACAGGGCGAGTTCACCAAGACCTGGGACTATCGCGAGAAGAACTTCGCCCGTGAATCCCTGGTGGTGAACCCGGCCAAGGCCTGCCAGCCGCTCGGTGCGGTCTTCGCCGCCGCCGGCTTCTCCCGGTGCATGAGCTTCGTCCACGGCTCGCAGGGCTGCGTCGCCTACTATCGCTCGCACCTCTCCCGTCACTTCAAGGAGCCGTGCTCGGCGGTGTCCTCGTCGATGACCGAGGACGCGGCGGTGTTCGGCGGCCTGCAGAACATGATCGACGGCCTCGCCAACTGCTCGGCGCTCTATCAACCCGACATGATCGCGGTGTCGACCACCTGCATGGCCGAAGTCATCGGCGACGACCTCCAGGGCTTCATCTCGAACGCCAAGAAGAAGGGCTCGGTGGCCGAGGACTTCCCCGTCCCCTATGCCCACACCCCGGCCTTCGTCGGCTCCCACGTCGACGGCTACGACAACATGATCAAGGGCATCCTGGAGAACTTCTGGAAGGGCGCCGAGCGCACCCCCGGCACCGCGATCAACATCATCCCCGGCTTCGACGGCTACTGCGTCGGCAACAACCGCGAGCTGAAGCGCCTGCTCGACCTGATGGGCGTCGACTACACCTTCATCTCCGACGCTTCCGACCAGTTCGACACCCCCTCGGACGGTGAGTTCCGCATGTACGACGGCGGCACCACCATCGACGAGGTCAAGGCGGCGCTGAACGCCAAGGGCACGATCTCGCTGCAGTACTGGAACACCCGCAAGACGATGGACTATATCGCCGGCGAAGGCCAGGAGACCGCGACCTTCCACTACCCACTCGGCATCCGCGCCACCGACGCCCTGCTGATGAAGGTCTCCGAACTCTCCGGCAAGCCGATCCCCGAAGCGATCCGCCTGGAGCGCGGCCGCCTCGTCGATGCCATGGCCGACAGCCAGTCGCACCTGCACGGCAAGAAATACGCGATCTACGGCGATCCCGATTTCGTCCAGGCGATGGCCCGCTTCGTCATGGAGACCGGCGGCGAGCCGACCCACTGTCTGGCGACCAACGGCACCAAGGCCTGGGAAGCCGAGATGAAGGAGATGCTCGCGGCCGATCCCTTCGGCGCCTCGGCTCAGGTGTGGGCCGGCAAGGACCTCTGGCACCTGCGCTCGCTGCTCTTCACCGAACCGGTCGACTTCATGATCGGCAACTCCTACGGCAAGTACCTGGAGCGCGACACCGGCACGCCGCTGATCCGCCTGACCTTCCCGATCTTCGATCGTCACCACCACCACCGCTTCCCGCTGATGGGCTACCAGGGCGGCCTCAGGGTGCTGACGACGATCCTCGACAAGGTCTTCGACAAGCTCGACGCCGAGACCATCGTTGCCGGCGTCACCGACTACTCCTACGACCTCACCCGCTGAGGAGTGTCGGGAACCCGACGGTTCGCCACGAGACGGCCGCCCTTCGCGGGCGGCCGTTCCGCGTCTCGGCGGTCGCATTCGCGCCGGTGTCGCGGGGGCGCGTCGGTCGCTCGTGATTCGAAATTCCATCTTCCCGCCGATTAAACCGGCGTTCACCTCCTCCCCTTATCGTGAGGGGATGGACATCACCTGGCGCCACGGCGAAGACCCGCTTTCGAAGATCCGCCTCGAGATCGCTCGATCTCGCGCCGGGGATTGCGGTCATCTCTTGAAGCCGCTCGCCGAACTCCACCTCGCCACCCGCGGCCGACCCGGCCACTACGACGGCGCACTCTATGCCGACACGGTGGCCGAACTCCTCGGGCCGGCGACGCTGTTCGAGCGCATGGCCTTCGCCGACACGGTCGCCGACGTCGGTGGACTGCCGTCGGCGGTTCTCGCCGCTCTGCTCGCCGACGTCTACCTGGTGTCGCGGCCGATCATCGAACGGGCGCGGCTCTCCGACCACGAACTGATCACGGTGATGTTGAGGGATACGAGCGAATCGACCCTTCTCGTCATCGCCGGCCGTGCCGGGACCGGCATTCCGGTTACCGACCGTGTCGTCGAACACGGCTCCCTCAAGGTCTACCTGACCCTCGCCGCCAACGACGAAGCCAAACTGTCGTCGGCCACCTTCGCCCGCTTCTCCAATCTGACGGCGGCGCAGAACGACATGGATCTGGCGCTGGCCAAGCGCTCCGATCTGCCGGTCGAAATCGCCAAGGCGCTCTACCAGCGCATCTCCGAACGCAGCCTACGTCGCGTCGAGGAGATGATGATCCGCGACCGCAACCGCGCCCGCCGCTGTCTCGCCCTCGGCCGCTGAGCCGCTCCGGCCGCCGGTGACGCGGCTCTCTGGCACACCCTTTGCTCCAATCCTTCTCGACGACACCGCATTGTCGGATACCCGACAAAGCCGACGAGAAGGGATCGAGACATGCTCTCACCCAAGGTCCAGGCGCTCTTCGACGAACCCGGTTGCGACAAGAACCGGGAGAAGGACGAGAAGACGCGCAAGAAGGGCTGTTCCAAGCCCTTGACCCCCGGCGCGGCCGCCGGCGGCTGTGCCTTCGACGGCGCCAAGATCGTGCTGCAGCCGATCACCGACGTCGCCCATCTCGTCCATGCCCCGCTCGCCTGCGAGGGCAACTCTTGGGACAACCGTGGCGCCGCCTCCTCGGGCCCGATGCTGTGGCGCACCTCCTTCACCACCGATCTGACCGAACTCGACGTGGTGATGGGCCAGGGCGAGCGGAAGCTCTACAAGGCGATCCGCCAGATCGTCGAGGAACACGCCCCGCCGGCGATCTTCGTCTACGCCACCTGCGTCACCGCCCTGATCGGCGACGATCTCGACGCGGTGTGCAAGCATGCGACCGAGAAGTTCGGCACGCCGGTGATTCCGGTCCACTCCGCCGGCTTCGTCGGCTCGAAGAACCTCGGCAACAAACTCGCCGGCGAAGCGCTCATCGACCACGTCATCGGCACCCACGAGCCCGACGACGTCGGCCTAACCGACATCGTCATCCTCGGAGAGTTCAATCTCGCCGGTGAATTCTGGATGGTGAAGCCGCTGCTCGATGAGCTCGGCATCCGCGTCCGCGCCTGCATCCCGGGCGATGCGCGCTATCTCGACGTGGCCTCCGCCCATACGGCGCGCGCCACGATGATGGTATGCTCGACCGCCCTCATCGCCCTCGCCCGAAAGATGGAGGAGCGCTGGGGCATCCCCTATTTCGAGGGCTCGTTCTACGGCATCGCCGACACCTCCGAGGCGCTGCGTCGGATCGCCGAGCTCCTCGTCGCACGCGGAGCCGATGCCGAGCTGATCGATCGCACCGAGGCGCTGATCGCGCGGGAGGAGGCGATCGTCTGGGCGAAGCTCGAGGCCTTCCGCACGCGGCTCGCGGGCAAGCGGGTGCTGCTCAACACCGGCGGCGTCAAGTCGTGGTCGGTCGCCTCGGCTCTGATGGAGATCGGCATCGAGATCGTCGGTACCTCGGTGAAGAAGTCGACCGAGGAGGACAAGGAGCGCATCAAGGCGCTGCTCGAGGACGAACACAAGATGTTCGAGGGGATGGCGCCGCGCGATCTCTACGCGCTGCTCGAGCGCCACGACGCCGACATCATGCTGTCCGGTGGCCGCACCCAGTTCATCGCGCTGAAAGCGCGCATGCCCTGGCTCGACATCAACCAGGAGCGCCACCACCCCTATGCCGGCTACGACGGCATGGTGGAACTGGTCACCCAGATCGACATCGCGATCCGCAACCCGATCTGGGCCGAGGTGAACGCGCCGTCGCCCTTCGCCGACGACGGCACCGTGATCGGCGAGACGGTGATCGGGCGCGGCAGATCGGTCGGCGCGCCCGCCCGCCGTCCTGCCGAGCCCGCCGCCGAGGAGGCCGCCCCCGCCTACATCCACAAGAAGTTCGCCGCCTCAGGGTCCGGCGACGCCGACGATTGCTGAGGAGGATCCCATGGCCCACGTCCTCCACTCCGAACAAGCCGCCTCCACCAATCCGCTGAAGTCGAGCCAGCCGCTCGGCGCCGCCTTCGCCTTTCTCGGCGTCGACGGCTGCGTGCCGCTGTTCCACGGCAGCCAGGGCTGCACCTCCTTTGCCCTCGTCCTCTTCGTCCGCCACTTCAAGGAGACGATCCCGCTGCAGACCACGGCGATGGACGAGGTCGCCACCATCATGGGCGGCGCCGACCACCTCGAGGAGGCGATCCTCAACCTGAAGACCCGCACCAGGCCGAAGCTGATCGGGGTGTGCACCACGGCCCTGGTCGAGACCCGCGGCGAGGACTTCGCCGGCGATCTGGCGATCATCAGGGCGCGGCGTGCCGAGGCGCTCGCCGGCACCGAGGTGGTGCTCGCCGCCACGCCGGACTTCGACGGCTCGATCGAGGAAGGTTGGTCGAAGGCGGTGGTCGCGATGATCGACGGCATCACCGCCCGCGTCTCCCCTCGCCGTGACCCCCGCCGCATCGCCGTGCTCCCCGGCTTCGACATGACCGTCGCCGACGTCGAGGAGATCCGCGAGACGATCGAGGCTTTCGGGCTCGAGCCGACCATCCTGCCCGACGTCTCCGGGGCGCTGGACGGCACCGTGCCGGGCAAGTGGATCCCGACCACCTACGGCGGCACCTCGGTCGACGACATCCGTACCCTCGGCGAATGCGTCCATTGCCTCGCCATCGGCGAGAACCAGCGGGCGGCGGCGGAAAAACTGGCGGAAGTCGCCGACGTTCCCTACACGCTCTTCGCCTCGCTGACCGGCCTCAAGCCCTTCGACCGCTTCGTCACCGCGCTCTCCGAGCTCTCCGGCCGGCCGGTGCCGGCGAAACTGCGACGCCGACGCTCGCAACTCGCCGACGCCCTCCTCGACGGGCATTTCCACTTCGGTGGAAAGAAGATCGCCATCGCCGCAGAGCCCGATCTCCTCCATCGCCTCGCCACCTTCTTCGTCGGCATGGGCGCCGAGGTCACCGCCGCGGTGACCACCACCGGATCGTCGTCGATCCTGCGGCAGGTGCCCGCCGACGAGGTCGAGGTCGGCGATCTCGGCCTCTTCGAGAAACGCGCTCGCGGCGCCGATCTGCTCGTCACCCACAGCCACGGCCGTCAGGCGTCCGAGCGGCTCGGCATCCCGCTCTTCCGTGTCGGATTCCCGATCTTCGACCGGCTCGGCCCCCAGCACCGCTGCCACGTCGGCTATCGCGGCACCCGAGATCTGATCTTCGACGTCGCCAACCTCTTCCAGTCCGAGATCCACGAGCCCACCCCGGAGGGTCTGAACCCCCTCGCCAGACGAGAGAGAGCCCATGACAGCCGTCCGTCGCCTGAGCCTCGTCGCCACTGACGGGGAGACGCCCACCGCGCCGGACCGTCCGGCCGGTGCGGTGCGTGTCGCCATCGCCACCTCCGACATGAAGGGGCTGAATGCCCACTTCGGCTCGGCCCGGCGTTTCGCCGTCTACGACGTCACCAAGGAGGGGTGGAGCTTCGTCGAAGCGCTGGCCTTCGACGACGTCACCGAGGAGTCGGGCAACCACAAGACCGACGGCGACGACCGCATCACGCCGAAGATCGCCGCGCTCACCGGCTGTCACCTTCTGTTCTGCCTGGCGATCGGCGGCCCCTCCGCCGCCAAGGTGGTCTCCGCCCGGATCCATCCGATCAAGGTACAGGCGCCGACCCCGATCGACGAGGTGCTGGAGCGGACCCGCACCATGCTCGACGGCACTCCGCCACCGTGGCTGCGCAAGGTGCTGGCGGAAGCCGGCGTCGCCCCGCCTAAGCCCGCCTTCGCCGACGACTGAGGACCGACCATGACCGTCACCGCCGACATCTCCGCCGACGAGGCCGCTCTCGCGACCCCGTTCCTCGGGACTCTGGTGCGGCTCGTCCGCGCCGAGGACGCCTACGGCACCTGGGAGAAGCGCTCCGACGCCGATCTCCTGAAGGATTTCATCCTCACCAAGGAGCAGCGTCGCACCATCCCGATCATCGGCGATCCCGATCCCGACGTGCTGTGGCGGGTCGAGAAGTTCTATGCCGCCATCGGCCTCGCCATCGAGGCGGAAGCCGGCCACATCGCCTCACCGATGATGAAGATGAGTCACGAAGGCTTCGGCCGGGTGATCCTCACCGTCGGTCGGCTGGTGGTGCTGTCGAAGTCGCTGCGCGACGTCCACCGTTGGGGCCACGACGATCTATCGAAACTCGCCGAGGCCGGCACCGGAGCGGTCGGCGAAGCCTGCGAGATGATCGCCAGATTCCCGGAGGTCGCCGACTGGTGATCGCCGCCGGCGCGGTCCGGCCGCCCCGTGCCACGCCCTCATCCCCGGCGGGTTCGAGGTTCCGGCCTCTCGTGGCGGGACCGGACGGCGGATCGAGTGGGCCGATCCGCCGCGCCCGCCGGGGATGTCCACCACATCGCGTCGCGCCCGAGGACGAAGGAGTGAAGTCATGACCGACGTCGCCACTCTGAAGGCCGAGATCAAGAAGCTCTCGGCCAAGGCGGTGAACGCCAAGATGAACCTGCACGACCTCTCGGAGGAACTGCCGGTCGGATGGAAGACCATACCCGAGGTCGCGCAGGCGACCTACGACGCCTATGCCGAACTCGAAGCGGCGCGGGCGCACCTGAAGAACCTGGAGGCCGCCGAATGACCGATTTCATCACCCGCGACGGGTCCGTCTGGATGCCGGAATACCTCGTCTCGATCGACGGCGCGACCTGCATCGGCTGCGGCCGCTGTTTCAAGGTCTGCTCGCGCGAGGTCATGCACCTCTACGGCGTCGACGACGAGGGCGAGATCCTCGGCAAGTGCGAGGAGGGCGAGGACGAGGACTTCGACGGCGAACTGAACCGCATGATCATGGTGGTCGACGCCGCCGGTGGCTGCATCGGTTGTGGTGCCTGTGCCCGCGTCTGCCCCAAGGGCTGCCAGAGTCACGTTGCGGCGGACAGGATCGCCGCCTGATCGCCGGCCGGGAGTCCGGTCCCGGATCGCCAGCCGCGATCGGCTTCGGCCCGCGGCCCGCGGTCTCACGGTAGCAGGGAGACGCCCCTTGTTCGATCGTCATCATTCGCTCTTCGCCATCGGCCGCCGGCCGAGCCGCGACGACACCGCGGCCTTCGATACCCACGTGCTGGCCTGCATCCTGGCCGCCGCCGCGAGCGAGGTCGATGCCGGGACCGGCGGTCTCCTGGCGGCGACCGGCCTCGACGCCCGGACGCTCGACCTGGTGCTCGATCGCTGGTTCCCTTTCGCCGACATCGAGACCTTCGACGTCGGTGAACCGGCGCCGCTCGAGGCGGAGGAGGAGATGCTGCTCGATCTGCTCCTCGCCCATGCCGCGGTGCGTCCCGACCGGCGGGTCGGCGAGCCGGACCTCTCCGCCATCCTCGCCCGCATGATCGCCCGGCGCGCCATGCGACCGGATCACCTGTGGCAGGACCTCGGCCTCTTCGATCGCTCGGAGCTCAACCGGCTGCTGGCGCGTCATTTCCCGACGCTCCACGCCGGCAACACCGCCGACATGAAGTGGAAGAAGTATTTCTACCGCAAACTCTGCGAGGCCGAGGGCTTCTCGCTCTGCACCGCGCCGAGTTGCGCCGCCTGTACCGATTTCGCCGCCTGCTTCGGCGCCGAGGATGGCGAGAGCCGCATGGCGAAGGCGCGCCGCGAGGTCGATCGGGCCGAGGTCCGCATCGCGGCGGAGTGAGCGCGCCGACCATCGCGGTTTCCCGATCCGTGGTAGTGTTCCACGACGATGGTGGAGGGGCGCCATGGCGGGATCCGAGGATGGGGTGGCCGGGACGGCCGTTGGCGATCGTCTGGTTCACACGAAAGCGATCGGCATCCCCGAACGGGTGATCATGACCGCCCTCGGCGTCGTGCTGCTCGGCGTGCCGTGAAAGCTTATGATCGCCCCCGACCATCGGGCGACCTCGCCGAAGCTCTGGCTGCTCGTCCTCTCCCTCGCGGCGGTGACGGGCGCCATCGCCCTCCTCATCGGCGGCATCACCGGGCCGACCTTCGTCACCGTCATCGATTTCGAGCGCGGCATCGTCGAACGCTCGATGCGCGGCTCCTTCGGGTTCGGTCGCAGCCGGACCGCGACGCTCGACGACATCGACCGTATCGACATCTCGCGTCTCCACATCGACTCGACCCATTCCCATCGCTGGGTGGTCGTCCTCAAACTGCGCCCCGGCGCCGGATCGAAGGCGCTGGAACTCGCCTCCTTCGGCACCCCCGAGCGCGCCGCCGCCTTCGCCGACGAGATCCGCGTCCGCATCGCTCGACGCTCCGCCGCCACGATCGAGACCGCGACCACCCCGCGCGATGGTGCCTGAGGCGGCGCCCGACACCGCCGCGGCTGCCCTTTCGTCGTTCTTCCGACATGTCGCAAATCGGCCGTTGTCGGCTTTCGCACATCCGAGCGAGATCAGAAAAGCACGTGATGTCAGATGGTTGATCTCTGGCACGTGTCTTGCGAAACCGCTCTCGAACGAACTCGGGCAGGAGGATTCCGCGATGATCCAGCTCACCGACAGTGCCGTCACCGCGGTCAAGACCGCGCTTTCCCGCGCCACCCGCCCGGCCGAGGGCCTGCGCATCATGGTCGAGGCGGGCGGGTGCGCCGGCTTCAAGTACATGATGGGCCTCGAGGCCGAGGCGCGCGACGGCGATGCCGTCATCGACCAGGGCGGCGTCAAGCTCTTCGTCGACGCCAATTCCCAGGCCCTCGTCTCGGGCATGACCGTCGACTTCGTCACCGGGCTCGAGAGCTCCGGCTTCGTCTTCGACAACCCGAACGCCAGCGCGAAGTGTTCGTGCGGCAAGTCGTTCGGCTGATTTCCCTGACGCGTAGGAGCACCGGCCCATGTGGGACTACACGGACAAGGTCAAGGACTACTTCTTCAACCCCGTCAACGCCGGCGTGCTCGAGCATGCCAACGCGGTCGGCGAGGTCGGCGCCATCTCCTGCGGCGACGCGCTGAAGCTGATGATGCGGGTGAACCCCGAGACCGAAGTGATCGAGGCGGCGAAGTTCCAGACCTTCGGTTGCGGCTCGGCCATCGCCTCGTCCTCGGCGCTGACCGAGATCGTCCTCGGCAAGACCCTCGACGAGGCCCTGCGGATCTCCAACCAGGACATCGCCGACTTCCTCGGCGGTCTGCCGCCGGAGAAGATGCACTGCTCGGTGATGGGCTACGAGGCGCTCCAGGCGGCGGTCGCCGACTATCGCGGTGTCGAATGGCGCGACGATCACGAGGAGGGCGCGCTGGTCTGCAAGTGCTTCGGCGTCGACGAGGGCATGATCGAGCGCGCGGTGCGTGGAAACAAGCTGACGACGCCCGAGCAGGTCACCCACTACACCAAGGCCGGCGGGGGCTGTCTCACCTGCTTCGAGGGACTGGAGGCGGTGTTGGCGCGCGTCAACGAGGAGATGGTGGCCGAGGGTCTGATCTCCTTCGACGAGGCCTATCGTATCGGCTCGATGGACGCTCGGACGCTGCGCCAGAAGACCCGGCCGAAAGGCGCCGAGACGTCGAAGGTCGAGGCGAAGCCGATCATCGCCCTCGCCGATCTCGAGCGGGCGGCGGCCGGCACCATGGTGCTGGAGAAGCCGGTCGAGGCGCCGGCGGTCGCGGCCCCGGCGGCTGCGCCGCGGCTCACCACGCTGCAGAAGATCAAGTTGATCGAGGAGACACTGGAGAGCATCCGGCCCTACCTCAAGCTCGACGGCGGTGACTGCGAGCTCGTCGACGTCGACGGCAACAACGTCATCGTCAAGCTTTCCGGCGCCTGCGTCGGCTGTCAGCAGGCCTCGATGACCGTCAACGGCGTCCAGGAGAAGCTGATCGCCGCGACGGGGCTGCCGCTGAGGGTGATCCCGGTGAAGTGAGGCGAGCGGGCGGGGCTCGCCTGCGGCTCCGATCGAACGAACGACCCACGAGGAGAAATCCCCATGACCACCCCGGTCTATCTCGACAACAACGCCACCACGCGCTGCGACGAGGCGGTGGTCGAGGCCATGCTGCCGTTCTTCACCGAGCAGTTCGGCAATCCCTCCTCGATGCACGCCTTCGGCGCCCGCGTCGGCGGGGCGGTGAAGGCCGCCCGCGCCCAGCTCCAGCGCCTCATCGGCGCCGAATTCGATCACGAGATCGTCTTCACCGCCGGCGGCACCGAGAGCGACAACATGGCGATCCTCTCGGCGCTGGAGATCGATCCGAACCGCGACGAGATCATCACCTCCGCCGTCGAGCATCCGGCGGTGCTGTCGCTCTGCGGCCACCTGGAGAAGACCCGCGGCATCAAGGTCCACGTCATCCCGGTCGACGGCCAGGGCCTTCTCGACATCGCCGCCTATCGCGCCGCGCTTTCGAGCAAGACCGCCATCGTCTCGATCATGTGGGCGAACAACGAGACCGGCACGATCTTCCCGGTCGCCGAACTCGCCGAACTGGCCAAGGAGGTCGGCGCCCTCTTCCACACCGACGCGGTGCAGGCGGTCGGCAAGGTGCCGATCGACCTGAAGTCGACGGTGATCGACATGCTCTCTCTCTCCGGCCACAAGCTGCACGGCCCCAAGGGCATCGGCGCCCTCTACGTCCGCCGCGGCACCCGCTTCCGCTCGCTGATCAAGGGCGGCCACCAGGAGCGCGGCCGCCGCGCCGGCACCGAGAACACCCCGGGCATCGTCGGCCTCGGCAAGGCCGCCGAACTCGCCGCCCTCCACATGGCGGACGAAGAGACCCGCGTCGCCGCCCTGCGCGATCGCCTGGAGAAGGGCCTGCTGCAGCGCATCCCCGCCTGCTTCGTCACTGGCAACCCCGCCGAGCGCCTGCCCAACACCTCGAACATCGCCTTCGAGTACATCGAGGGCGAGGGCATCCTGCTGCTCATGAACCGTGAGGGCATCGCCGCCTCGTCCGGCTCGGCCTGCACCTCCGGCTCACTCGAGCCGAGCCACGTGCTGCGCGCCATGAACATCCCCTACACCGCCGCGCACGGGGCGATCCGCTTCTCGTTCTCCCGCGACAACACCGACGCCGACGTCGATCGGGTGCTCGAGGTGATGCCCGGCATCATCGAGAAGCTCCGGGCCCTCTCGCCCTTCTGGCAGGGCGCCGACAAGGCGCCCGCGACCTTCGCGCCGGTCTACGCCTGAGCCCGAGGGGAACCCGCCCATGGCCCGCGTCCACCTCAACGACACGACGTTGCGCGACGGCGAGCAGGCTCCCGGCGTCGCCTTCTCGACGCCCGAGAAGGTCGAGATCGCCGAGGCGCTGGCGCGCGCCGGCGTTCCCGAGATCGAGGCCGGCACCCCGGCGATGGGCGTGGAAGAGGTCGAGGCGATCCGCGCCATCGTCGCCGCCCACCTGCCGCTCGACGTCATGGCCTGGTGTCGGATGACCGATGCCGATCTCGACGCGGCGAAGCGGGCAGGGGTCTCGACGGTCAACCTGTCGATCCCCGCCTCCGACGTACAGCTGGCCGCCAAGCTCGGCATCGACCGTGCCGAAGCGTTGCGGCGGATCGAGCGGACGGTCGCTCGGGCGCTCGACATGGGGCTCCGCGTCGCCATCGGCTGCGAGGACGCCTCACGCGCCGCGCTCGACCACCTCAAGGCGGTGCTCGCCACCGTCGAGCGGCTCGGCGCCTTTCGCATTCGTCTCGCCGATACGGTCGGTGTGCTCGACCCGTTCTCGACCCACGACATGGTCGCACGGCTCGTCGCCGAGACCGATCTGCCGCTCGAGATCCACACCCACGACGATCTCGGCCTGGCGACCGCCAATGCGCTGGCCGCGGTCAGGGCCGGCGCCACCCACGTCTCGGTGACGGTCGGCGGCATCGGCGAACGCGCCGGCAATGCCGCGCTCGAGGAACTGGCGCTCGCCTGCGAACGGCTCGGCCACCCGACCGGTATCGACCTCGCCCAGCTCTGCGATCTCGCCGCGGTGGTCTCCACCGCCTCCGGCCGGCCGATCCATCCGCAGAAGGCGGTCGTCGGCGCCGACGTCTTCACCCACGAATCGGGCCTCCACGTCGCCGGCCTCCTGTGGAACCGCGACACCTACCAGGGCGTCGACCCGCGCGACCTCGGCCGCGACCACGGCTTCGCCATCGGCAAGCACTCCGGCCGCACCGCCATCGCCCATGCGCTGATGACCCGCGGCGTCGACCTCGACGATCGGGTCTATCCGCGTCTCCTCGCCCGGGTGAAGCGCTGGGCGATCCGCCACAAGCGGCCGCTGCCGACCGACCTCCTGATCGAGATGCACGACGATCTGATCGAAGACGATCTCGCCACCGGGACGCTCGGCGTCTTCGGCTGGGGCCGGGTGTGATGGGCGAGGGGAGGGACGAGATGACCGCGATCGACGCCTCGCAGGGGATCCCCGCCCGGGTGACGCCGAGCACGCCTTCGGTCCTCGCCATGATCCGCGAGGACATCGCCTGCGTGAAGGCGCGTGATCCCGCCGCCCGCTTCACCGCCGAGATCGTACTGACCTACCCCGGCGTCCACGCCATCGTCTGGCATCGGCTGTCGCACGCCCTGTGGACGCGCCGCCGACGCTTTCCGGCGCGGTTCCTGTCGTGGCTGGGACGGTTCCTCACCAATGTCGACATTCATCCCGGCGCCACCATCGGCCGGCGCTTCTTCATCGATCACGGCGCCGGCGTCGTCATCGGCGAGACCGCCGAGATCGGCGACGACGTCACCCTCTATCACGGTGTGACGCTGGGCGGCGTCTCCTGGCGCCCCGGCAAGCGCCATCCGACGCTGGAGAACGGTGTGCTGGTCGGTGCCGGCGCCAAGATCCTCGGCCCGATCACGGTGGGGACGGGGGCGCGCATCGGCGCCAACTCCGTCGTCATCGAGGACGTGCCGCCCGAAATGACGGTGGCCGGCATCCCCGGCAAGATCGTCAAGGCGTCCTCCGACCGCCGCCGCATCGCCGGTCGCATCGATCTCGAACACCATCTGATGCCCGATCCGGTCGGCGAGGCCATTGCCGCGCTGGTCGACCGCATCGAATTTCTGGAGATGCGGCTCGCCCGCCTGTCGGGCGAACGCCAACCCTCGGTCGACTTCGAAGTGCTGCCCGCCGCCGCATCGCGGGCCGCGACCGAGCCCCGGACCGCGGCCGACCCGCGATCGTCCCCCCGTTCCGCCCCCCACTCGACCCACGGGAGCCCACCATGACCGAGGACGTCTCCTCCTGCGACATCTCCAACGCCGTGGTGGTGAAGGACATTCTCCCCCGCCTGAAGCAGTGCTCCTCGGCCGAGGACTTCTTCGCCGAACTCAAGGTGAAGTACGACCCCAAGGTGCTCGGCCCGGCGCGGCTGCACATCCTCAAGCGGATGGGCCAACATCTGGCGAGCGAGGATTTCGAGGACATGCCCGACCGGGTCGTCGCCGCCCGCTGCCGCACTTTCCTGGAACGCGCCTACGAGGACTTCGTCACCTCCTCGCCCCTGAAGGAGCGGGTGTTCAAGGTCCTCAAGGATCACGACCCGTCCCGCCCGGTGAAGCCCGGCACCGCCTTCGTCGACTTCTCCGAGATCCTCGAGCCGATCTCCGAGACGTGAGGCCGAACGGATCGATCGGTCGGTTCTGGCCGAACGCGAAAAGGAAAGACGGGTGAATCGACGATCCACCCGTCTCCTATCTGCCGAATCCCGAACGAGACCCGTCTGAACGACCACGTCCACTTTCTGGATGGGTTCAGTCGCCAAGCTTCTCCCAAGCTTGGTTGGATCCATTCCACTGAGCAACCGAACGCGTTCCGTCCGAATTGTGGATGATGCCCTGGATGCCATGGGATGACGGAGGATTTCCGTCATTGGTCGAGCCGACGGTTCCCCATTTGTCGGTGCAGTACCCATTCTGGTTGTTCGTATTCGTGTCCTTGTCGAACCATCCGCTCATCTTCTTCGCTCCCTGCATTGAGTAGAAGAACAGTCCGATAGATGCGAAACGCTCAATGAAAGCGATTGCATTCGAGATTGAAATCGGAATATTTGGCGAAATTGTGTTCGATAAGAATAATATTTATAGTTGTATTGGTGGTGTCGAAATCTGCAGTCGCCGATTGAGCGCCCCGTGGTGGGTCGCCCGCTCGTCGACGTGGGCGAGCACCGCTGGCGCCGCTGCCGCCACATGGCTCACCGCACGGTCTTTGCCCATGAAGGCGCAGATCGCGTCGAGGCCGTCGAACAACATCAGCGTGGTGAATTGGATATCCTCGCCGAACGCGATCGACGGATAGGCGTCAACGTTGTCGTGGGCCGTCCTTCCGCGCCAGATGCGGCAGATCATCGTCGGTCCCCAGGAGTCTCGAGAGCGCGACTACGATCCTTTCATGCCGGCCGCCTCGCGCAAGCGCCCCGGTCGGGTTATGGGATGGCTACGCCCCGTCCGGAGCCGCCTCATGAGTCTCGACGGCAGCTGCCGTTTCGCCACCGCCTTCGGCCCCGTCGCCGTCGCCTGGACGGCGCGGGGGCTATCGCGCGTACGGCTGCTCGCCGAAGCGAACGCGGCCGACGCGGGTAGCGGCCGGGACGGACCTCTGCCCCCCGCCGTGGCCGAGGCGGTCGAGCTGCTCGCCGCCTACTTCGCCGGCGAAGTGGTCCACTTCTCGTCCCTCGTCCTCGACGAGACCGGCCTTTCGATCCTCGATGTCGCGATCTACCGGGAACTGCGCCGAGTGCCGCGCGGCGTGACCGTCACCTACGGCGAACTCGCCGTCCGCGCCGGAGCACCGGGCGCGGCACAGGCGGTCGGCTCCGCCATGGCGCGCAATCCCTGGGTCGTCGTCGTCCCCTGCCACCGGGTGCTGGCGGCGGGTGGTGCCCTCGGCGGGTTCTCGGCGCCCGGCGGGGCGCGCACCAAGCGCCGGCTCCTTCGAATGGAGGGTGTCGACCTCGACGGCGGGACGCCGATGCTGCCGGGACTGTTCGCCGACGATTGAGCCGGCCACGCAACCACGCCCTGTCGGTTTTCCGACACGCCCGACACGAATGTCTCTCGCTCGCTCTTCCGGCGGCCGACGTGGTCGCCACTCAACTCGAGGGAAACACGATCTTTTCCCGCTTGGCACGCCCCGTGCTGAGGGAGATCCGAGGCCGGATGCGACCCACGCCGGCGAGGATTTCCGAGGAGGGGCGACATGCACATCGTCGTCTGCATCAAGCAGGTTCCCGACAGTGCGCAGATCCGCGTGCATCCGGTGACCAACACCATCATGCGCCAGGGCGTGCCGACCATCATCAATCCCTACGATCTGTTCGCGCTCGAGGCCGCCTTGCGGCTTCGAGACGAGCACGGCGGCGAGGTCACGGTGCTGACCATGGGTCCGCCGATGGCCGAGGACTCCTTACGCAAGGCGCTGACCTACGGCGCCGATCGCGCCGTGCTCTTGACCGATCGCTTCTTCGCCGGCTCCGACACGCTGGCCACCTCCTATGCGCTGGCCGCGGCGATCGCCAAGATCGGCGAGGTCTTCGGGCCACCCGAGATCGTCTTCACCGGCAAGCAGACCATCGACGGCGACACCGCCCAGGTCGGCCCCGGCATCGCCAAGCGACAGAACCTGTTGCAGCTGACCTACGTCTCCAAGATCGCCGAACTCGATCTCGCCGGCGGCAGCATCAAGGTCGAGCGGCGCGCCGAGGGCGGCATCCAGGTGTTGGAGACGAAGCTGCCGGTGCTGATCACCATGCTCGAGGGCACCAACGACATGCGCCGCGGCTCGATGGCCGATGCGCTCAGGGCCGCCCGCGCCGAGATCGTCACCTGGTCGGCCAAGGACGCCGGCATCGAGGACATCCTGAAGTGCGGCCTGCGCGGCTCGCCGACGGTGGTCAAGCGCGTCTTCGCGCCGTCGCCCCGCGCCGAGAAGGCCAAGCAGATCGAGCTGCAGCCGGCGGCGATCGACACCGCCGACGGGCTCCTCGCCGAGATCTTCGGCCGCCTGCCGGCGCTCGAGCACGAACTCGTCGAACTCCACGAAACGCTCTGAGAACGGGAGGCCCAGCCCCATGTCGACTGCACCTGCCGCTCCCGCCGCCGCCGGCGGCCGCGCCGGAATGAAGAAGGAGCTCTCCGAACACTTCAAGGCCTACAAGGGCGTCTGGGTGTTCATGGAGGTCGAACGCGGCGTCGTCCATCCCGTGTCGTTCGAGCTGCTCGGCGAGGGCCGCAAGCTCGCCGACCAACTCGGCGTCGACCTCGCCGGCGTCGTCCTCGGGCCGAAGGGCGAGGGCACCGACCACGCCATCGCCGAGACCTTCGCCTATGGCGCGGACCTCGTCTATCTGATGGAAGACCCGCTGCTGACGGACTATCGCAACGAGCCCTTCTCCAAGGGCCTCACCGATCTCGTCGACACCTACAAGCCCGAGATCCTGCTGCTCGGCGCCACGACGCTCGGCCGCGATCTCGCCGGCTCGGTGGCGACGACGTTGCTCACCGGCCTCACCGCCGACTGCACCGAACTCGCCGTCGATGCCGACAAGTCGCTCGCCGCGACCCGGCCGACCTTCGGCGGCTCGCTCCTGTGCACCATCTACACCCTGAACTTCCGCCCGCAGATGGCCACCGTCCGTCCGCGCGTCATGTCGATGCCGGCCCGCCGGGAAAAGCCGATCGGCCGCGTGGTGACCCACCCGTTGAACATGGCGGAAGAGGACATCGTCACCAAGATCCTGTCCTTCGTCGCCGACCGTCAGACCGGCAAGGTCAACCTCGCCTACGCCGACATCGTCGTCGCCGGCGGTCTCGGTCTCGGCGCCATCGAGAACATGCAGCTGGTCAAGAACCTCGCCGCCGCACTCGGCGCCGAATACGGCTGCTCGCGGCCGATCGTGCAGAAGGGCTGGATGCCCGCCGAACGGCAGATCGGCCAGACCGGCAAGACCATCCGGCCGAAGCTCTACATCGCCGCCGGCATCTCCGGGGCGATCCAGCACCGCGTCGGCGTCGAGGGCGCCGACCTGATCGTCGCCGTCAACACCGACAAGAACGCGCCGATCTTCGACTTCGCCCATGTCGGTGTCGTCACCGACGCGATCCGCTTCCTGCCCGCCCTCACCGAGGCCTTCGTCCGGCGCCTCTCTCCCCACAACCGCGACCGGCTCGCCGGCTGACGCTCGACGACGAGGAGATCGACCATGATCGACGAGAGGTTCGACGCCATCGTGATCGGTGCGGGCATGGCCGGCAACGCCGCCGCCTACACCATGGCCTCGCGTGGCCTGAAGGTGCTGCAGCTCGAGCGCGGCGAATATGCCGGCTCGAAGAACGTGCAAGGGGCGATCATGTACGCCTCCATGCTGGAGAAGATCATCCCCGACTTCCGCGAGGATGCGCCACTCGAGCGCCACATCATCGAACAGCGCTTCTGGATGATGGACGACCGCAGCCACACCGGCATGCAGTACCGCTCCGACGACTTCAACGAGGACAAGCCGAACCGCTATACCATCGTCCGGGCGCAGTTCGACAAGTGGTTCTCGAGGAAGTGCCGTGAGGTCGGGGTCACGGTGCTGACCGAGACCACCGTGACCGACCTGCTGGTCGACAGTTCCGGCAAGGTCCTCGGCGTCAAGACCGACCGAAAGGGCGGGGCGATCCAGGCCGACGTCGTCGTCCTCGCCGAAGGCGTCAACGGCCTACTCGGCACCCGCGCCGGGCTCCGCGAGCCGCCGAAGCCGGAAAACGTCGCCCTGGCGGTCAAGGAGATGCACTTCCTCCCCGCCGAGACGATCGAGAGCCGCTTCAACCTCAAGGGCGACGAAGGCTGTGTCGTCGAAGCCGCCGGCACCATCACCAAGGGCATGACCGGCCTCGCCTTCCTCTACACCAACAAGGAGAGCATCTCGGTCGGCATCGGCTGTCTGATCTCCGATTTCGCCGAAACGAGAGAGAGCCCCTACACGCTGCTCGAGACCTTCAAGTCGCATCCCTCGATCGCACCGCTGCTCGCCGGCTCGGAGGTCAAGGAGTACGCCGCTCACATGATCCCCGAGGGCGGCTTCAAGGCGATCCCGCAGCTCTACGGCGACGGCTGGGTGGTGGTGGGCGACGCGGCCCAACTCAACAACGCCATCCATCGCGAGGGCTCCAACCTCGCCATGACCTCCGGCCGCCTCGCCGGCGAGGCGATCCACCGCCTCAAGGCCGGGCGCCAACCGATGACCAAGGACAACCTGAAGCTCTACAAGGAACTCCTGGACGACAGCTTCGTCATGAAGGACATGAAGAAATACAAGGACATGCCGGCGCTGCTCCACACCAACTCGGCCAATTTCTTCATGAGCTACCCGCAGTTGATCTCTCAAGCCGCGCAGAACTTCCTGCGCGTCGACGGCACGCCGAAGATCGACATGGAGAAGACGACGATGCGCGCCTTCATCGCCAAGCGCTCGCGCCTCGGCCTGATCTCCGATGCGGTGAAACTCGCCTTCGCCTGGCGGTGAGGGCGGTACCGGTCGATCGCGGCCGGCCAGATACCCGGCATCGCGTGGGGTCGCCTCTTCCCTTCTCCCGCAAGGGGAGAAGGGAAGAGGGCGGCGTTTCCCGCATGTCCCCGGTGACCAGGGTTCGGTGGTCGGTGTCGAAAGCCTCGCCGTGAGCGCCCTACCGCCGGAACCGGCATGGAACTCGCATAGACCCAGTGAGGCCGGCGCGTCCGGTCTGAAACCCGACAATCCTCGCGGGCTCCCTGTCGGACACCGGACCCGCACCGCTCACTCGGAGGACGGAACCATGACGGTCGCAACCGAGACCCGCGTCGAGGACAAGCTCTACCAGAACCGCTATCTGGTCGACGCCGGCCGCCCGCACATCCGGGTGCTGCCGCACGACAAGCCGAGCCCGGCGCTCCTGTCGTTGACTCGGGTCTGCCCGGCCAAGTGCTACGAGGAGAACGACAAGGGCCAGGTCGAGATCACTCCCGACGGCTGCATGGAATGCGGCACCTGCCGGGTGCTGTGCGAGGCCTCGGGCGAGATCGAATGGAACTACCCGCGCGGCGGCTACGGCGTGCTGTTCAAGTTCGGCTGAGCCGCGGCCGGATCGACCGAGCCCGCCGCGATCGTCTCGGCGTGGATTTCCGCTTCTCGGAAGACGTGGAGACCCGCTCCCGTCGTCCGGCTGCGGTCATCCCGCCAGTTCCGCCCGCCGCGGCAGGTCGGCCCCGCGTCGCGTGCAGGTGAGCGCCGCCGCCGCGCAGGCGAACCCGAGGATCTCGGCGAGGGTGTCGCGTCCGATCCGCCCGAGCTCGTCGATCGACAGGTGGCCCCGATCGGCGAGCGCCGTCAGCAGTGCCGCCTGGAACGTGTCACCGGCTCCGACCGTGTCGACGACCACGACCGGCTTCGCCGGGCGATCGACCCGGCCGGTCGCCGTCCAGGCCGAGACGCCCTCGCCACCGCGGGTGACCACGACGAGCCGGACACCGGCCGCCAGCCATCGCCCGGCCGGGACGGCGGGATCGACGCCGGGCCAGAGATGGGCGAGATCCTCGTCGCTGACCTTGATCAGATGGCAGTGCGGCACCATCCGTGCGAAGAGGCCGCGCCAGATCTCCGGGTCCGGTTCGACCGTCGGCCGGACGTTGGGATCCCAGGAGATCACCGCCCGCCTGCTCTCTCGCCGCGCCAGCGCCACGAGCGTCGAGGCGGTCGGCTCGACCACCATCGAGTAGGACCCGAAGTGATAGGCCGCCGCCTCCGGCACCCGGTCGAGCGTGTCGAGCCCGAGCGAGCGGTCCGCCGCCCCGTGGCCGTAGAAGGCGTAGTCCGGAACTCCGTTCGGCCTGAGGCCGACCAGGGCCAGCGTGGTGGGCGCGTCGAGCCGGACCGTGGGTCCGAGATCGACCCCCTCGTCGGCCAGACCGCGGGCGAGGCGATCGCCGAGGATGCCGGTCGAGATCCCGCCGAAGAACGCGGCGGGCGTGCCGAGCCGCGCCAGGCCGATCGCGACGTTGAAAGGCGATCCGCCCATGCGTGCGTCGAGCGCCGATCCGGTCGGCGTCGAGCCGGCCTCGTAGACGTCCATCAGAGCTTCGCCGGAGACCACGATCATGGTGAGTTCTCCTCTGTGAGGCGCCCGCCGCCCGAGGCCGGACATCCGGGCGACGGTCGGGGGTGCAAGTTGGCTGCGGCGGGCGGACCGGCGCTGCTCAGTCGGTCCGGCCGAGCAGTGCTTCCGCGGTCGCCTCGTCGGTGATCAGGCCGTTGATCAACGGTTTCGTCAGGGCGGCGCGTAGCGGCTCGACCTTCGAGACGCCGACCGCCACCGCGATACAGAGCCGGGACGTGAGATCGGACAGCGGCGCGCTCATCACCCGGGCGTTGCTCAGGCCTTCGATCGGGTTGCCGCTGCGATCGAAGGCCCAGCCGGTGATCTCTCCGACCGCACCGGCATCGCGCAGTGCATCGAGCTCCACCTGCGACAGGAACCCGTCCTTGAGCAACGGCGCGTCCGGTCCGACCCCGGCGATGCCGACGAAGACAGTCTCCGCCTGTTCGATCAGCCTGAGATTGGAGAGGATCAGCGGTTGGCGCGACAAGGTCTCGCGCTCCTCCGCCGACGAGGCGATGACCGGCACCGGGAAAGGGTAGCAGCGCGCCTTGGTCTTGTCGGCGATGTTGTAGATCACCGCGAAATAGGCCGCCGCACCGTCCGGCGCGATGTTGCCGGTCATCGACACGATCTTGTGCTGCGAACAGTCGAACGGCGACATCTGCTCGACCGCCGCCTTGAGGGTCCGGCCGGTCCCGATGCCGAGCGTCAGCGGTGCCGCGGAGCGCAGGTGCCGTTCGAGGTGGGCGGCGGTCGCGTGCCCGACGCCGATCAGCGATTCGGGATGTTCCGGATCGGTCGGCACCACCTCGGCGAGACGCAGTCCGTACCGCCGCTCCAGCTCGGTTGCGAGCGACAGGCAGCGGGCGATCGGATGATCCAGCTCGAATTTGATCAACCGCTCGGAGATCGCCAGCGACACCAGCCGCTGGGCGCTCTGGCGCGACACGCCGAGCTTGGTGGCGATCTGATCCTGGGTGTTGCCGGCGATGTAGTAGAGCCAGCCGGCGCGTGCCGCGTCCTCGAGCCTGCCGTTCTCTTCGCCGCTTCGCTGCGCCGCCATCACACACTCCCGCTCCGGCCCCGACGCCGCGGCCCGAACAGAGCATCGCCTCCGCCGAGGTGTCAAGAACGTCGAGACCTCGAGTATTCGCACGAGAACTCAGAGAAATTTCAACATCGGAGGCTTCGCCGACGATGGCCGCCACGCCGACCGGCGCCGAATTGTTTTGCGATGCAACAAATTCGGGTCGCGACGAGGTGACGCTGCAGTGCAGCGAGGAATCTCCATTGACAGTCTACTATAAGTGAGTAATTACTCAAGCCATGAGCAAATGCTCTATGACAAGGGAGCCCACGCCGGGCAACGGACGCGGAGCTCCGGTTTTCCCCGCTCGATGGTCCACGAGCGACCGTCGCCGGGTCAGGGAGGGTCGAATGACACTGAGATCGGTCTTGTTGGGCATGTCCTCGCTGTTCGTGCTGGTCTCCGCCGCCGGGGCCGAGACGCTCACCGTCGCGACCGTAAACAACGGCGACATGGTCCGCATGCAGAAGCTGACCGGGGATTTCACCGCCAGGTACCCCGACATCAAGGTCGAGTGGGTGACGCTCGAAGAGAACGTCCTGCGCCAGAAGGTGACCACCGACATCGCCACCAAGGGTGGCCAGTTCGACGTGTTGACCATCGGCACCTACGAGGTTCCGATCTGGGCCAAGCAGGGCTGGCTCGTCGCTCTCGACAAGCTCGGTGCCGGCTATGACGTCGACGACCTCTTGCCGGCGATCCGCTCCGGTCTCTCCGCCGACGGCAAGCTCTACGCCGCGCCGTTCTACGGCGAGAGTTCGATGGTGATGTACCGCACCGACCTCTTCGCCAAGGCCGGGCTCACCATGCCGGCGGCCCCGACCTGGGACTTCGTCGCCGAGGCGGCCCGCAAGATCACCGACAAGCCCGGCGAGGTCTACGGCATCTGCCTGCGCGGCAAGGCCGGTTGGGGTGAGAACATGGCGTTCCTCACCGCCACCTCGAATTCCTTCGGCGCCCGCTGGTTCGACGAGAAGTGGCAGCCGCAGTTCGGCTCCGCCGAGTGGAAGACGACGCTCGACTTCTACGTCAAGCTGATGAAGGACGCCGGCCCTCCGGGGGCCTCGTCGAACGGCTTCAACGAGAATCTGGCGCTGTTCCAGTCCGGCAAGTGCGGCATGTGGATCGACGCCACCGTCGCCGCCTCCTTCGTCTCCAACCCGAAGGAATCGAAGGTCGCCGACAAGGTCGGCTATGCGCTCGCCCCCGACACCGGCCTCGGCAAACGCGGCAACTGGCTGTGGGCCTGGTCGCTGGCGGTCCCCGCCGGCTCCAAGAAGACCGAAGCGGCGCAGAAGTTCATCGCCTGGGCGACCTCCAAGGACTACCTCGCCCTGGTCGCCTCGAAGGAGGGTTGGGCCAACGTCCCGCCCGGCACCCGCGCCTCGCTCTACGCCAATCCAGAGTACCAGAAGGCGGCGCCCTTCGCCAAGATGACGCTCGACAGCATCAACTCGGCCGACCCGACCCGTCCGACGGTCAAGCCGGTGCCCTATGTCGGCGTCCAGTTCGTCGCCATTCCGGAGTTCCAGGGCCTCGGCACCGCCGTCGGCCAGCAGTTCTCCGCCGCGCTCGCCGGCCAGAAGTCGGTCGACGACGCGCTCAAGGCGGCCCAGGACCTCGCCGTCCGCGAGATGACCAAGGCCGGCTACATCAAGTGAGATCCTCCCCCCTCCCGGACAACGGGAGGTGACCTCGGTCGGGGCCGCGACCCGAAGTCTCCGGCCCCGACCACTTCCTCCGGCACGGCGAACGCGGTGTCGCGCAGGAGATCCGGTTCCGACGGGTGGCGGTCGGTCGGCCGCCTCCCGGCGTCGCGCGGCGGGCGATGCCCGTCGTTGTTCGCTTCGGCGGGATCGCAGCCGACGCCCACCGCCTCATCCGGGAGGTCGCTCATGTCCACGCAACACTCCAGGGCCGCGGCTCGCCTGCTGGTGGCGCCTTCGGTCGTCCTCCTGTTCCTGTGGATGATCGTGCCGCTGGCGCTGACCGTCTGGTTTTCGTTCGAGCGCTTCAATCTCCTGATGCCGGCGACACGCGAGTGGATCGGGCTGACCAACTACCGCTTCTTCCTCACCGATCCGGCCTTCTTCGCGGCGATCCTCAACACGCTCTTGATCGTCGTCGGCGTGCTGGCGATCACCATCGTCGGCGGTATCCTTCTGGCGCTGCTGCTCGATCGGCCGATGTTCGGCCAGGGCATCGTCCGCCTGCTGGTCATCGCTCCGTTCTTCGTCATGCCCACCGTTTCGGCGCTGGTGTGGAAGAACATGTTCATGAACCCGGTGAACGGTCTCCTCGCCTGGCTGCAGAAGGCGGTCGGCATGGCGCCGCACGACTGGCTGGCGACCACCCCGCTCTTCGCCGTGATCGTCATCGTCGCCTGGCAGTGGCTGCCCTTCGCCACCCTGATCCTGTTGACCGCGCTGCAGTCGCTCGACGAGGAGCAGCGTGAGGCGGCCGAGCTCGACGGTGCCGGGGCGATCGCCCGCTTCCGCTTCATCGTGCTGCCGCACCTGTCGCGGGCGATCACCGTGGTGATCCTGATCCAGACGATCTTCCTCCTGTCGGTCTTCGCCGAGATCCTGGTCACCACCAACGGCGGCCCCGGCACCGACAGCACCAACATCGCCTTCCTCGTCTATGCACAGGCGCTGCTGCAGTTCGACGTGGGTGGCGCCTCCGCCGGCGGCATCGTCGCCGTCGTCCTCGCCAACATCGTGGCCTTCTTCCTGATGCGGATGATCGGCCGGACGCTGGAGGGCTGAGCCATGGCACGCCGCGTGACCGTGACGCAGAAGCTGGGCTTCACCGCACTCGCCTGGGGCGTCGGGATGCTCCTGTTCTTCCCGATCCTGTGGACGGTCCTGACCTCGTTCAAGACCGAGGCCGAGGCGGTCGCCTCGCCGCCCTCCTTCCTGTTCTTCGACTGGACGCTGGAGAACTACACCGAGGTGCAACACCGCTCGAACTACGTCCGCCACTTCCTCAATTCCGTGGTGATCTCGCTCGGCTCCACGGTGATCGGCCTCATCATCGCCGTCCCCGCCGCCTGGGCCATGGCCTTCCAGCCCGCCAAGCGCACCAAGGACCTGCTGATGTGGATGCTCTCCACCAAGATGATGCCGCCGGTCGGCGTCCTGGTGCCGATCTACCTCATCTTCCGCGACCTGGAGCTGCTCGACACCCGGCTGGGCCTGACCGTCGTCCTGACCCTCATCGACCTGCCGATCATCGTCTGGATGCTCTACACCTACTTCAAGGAGATCCCCGGCGAGATCCTGGAGGCGGCGCGCATGGACGGCGCCGGACTATGGGCCGAGATCGTCCACGTCCTCACCCCGATGGCGGTTCCCGGCATCGCCTCGACGCTGCTCCTCAACGTCATCCTCGCCTGGAACGAGGCCTTCTGGACGCTGAACCTGACGGCGGCCAAGGCGGCCCCGCTGACTGCCTTCATCGCCTCCTATTCCAGCCCCGAGGGGCTCTTCTACGCCAAGCTCTCCGCTGCCTCGACCATGGCGATCGCCCCCATCCTGATCCTGGGTTGGTTCTCCCAGAAGCAGTTGGTCCGCGGTCTCACCTTCGGCGCCGTCAAGTGAGGACACTCCCATGGGAAGCATCGTTCTGCGACAGGTCGAGAAGGTCTTCGGCGACGTCACCGTCATCCCGCCGATCGACCTCGAGATCGCCGACGGCGAGTTCGCGGTCTTCGTCGGCCCCTCCGGCTGCGGCAAGTCGACCCTGCTGCGCCTGATCGCCGGGCTCGAGGACGCCACCGCCGGCACCATCTCGATCGACGGCCGCGACGCCACCGACCTCGCCCCGGCGAAGCGCGGCCTGTCGATGGTGTTCCAGTCCTATGCCCTCTATCCGCACATGAGCGTGCGCTCGAACATCGCCTTCCCGCTCAAGATGGCGGGTCTCGCGCAGGCCGACATCGACGCCAAGGTGAAGGCCGCCGCCGAGACGTTGAACCTCGGCGACTATCTCGACCGAAAGCCCAAGCAGCTCTCCGGCGGTCAGCGTCAGCGCGTCGCCATCGGTCGGGCGATCGTCCGCGAGCCCTCGGCCTTCCTCTTCGACGAACCGCTGTCGAACCTCGACGCGGCGTTGCGGGTGCAGATGCGGCTGGAGATCTCCCAGCTCCATCAGAAGCTGAAGACCACCATGGTCTACGTCACCCACGATCAGGTCGAGGCGATGACCATGGCCGACAAGATCGTCGTCCTGAACAAGGGTCGGATCGAACAGGTCGGCTCGCCGCTCGAGCTCTATCGCCGGCCCGCCAACCGTTTCGTCGCCGGCTTCATCGGCTCGCCCAAGATGAACTTCGTCGGCGGCGCCATCGCTGCCGCCCACGGCGCCGCCACCATCGGCATCCGGCCGGAGAACCTCGCGGTGTCGCGCGACGCCGGCGATTGGCTAGGCACCATCGTCGTCGCCGAACACCTCGGCTCCGACACCTTCCTCCACATCGCCACCGACGCGGCCGGCACGCTGACCATCCGGGTCTCCGGTGAAGTTCCCGTCCATCACGGCGACCGGGTCTTCGTCACCCCCGATGCGAGCGCGCTGCACCGCTTCGACGACAAGGGGATCGCCATCCGATGAGACGTCTCGCCGACAAGTCCGCCCTGATCACCGGCTCCGCCCGCGGCATCGGCCGCACCTTCGCCGAAGCCTATGTCCGCGAGGGCGCCACCGTCGCCATCGCCGACGTCAACATCGAACGCGCCGAGGCGGCGGCCCGCGACATCGGCCCGGCGGCTTGGGCCGTCCGCATGGACGTCACCGATCAGACCTCGATCGCCGCCGCCATCGCCGCCGTCGAGACCCGCACCGGCGGCCTCGACATCCTGGTCAACAATGCCGCCCTCTTCGATCTCGCCCCCATCGTCGAGATCACCAGGGCGAGCTACGACCGCCTCTTCGCCGTCAACGTCGCCGGCACGCTCTTCACCCTGCAGGCGGCGGCGCGCGCCATGATCGCCCGCGGTCGCGGTGGCAAGATCATCAACATGGCGAGCCAGGCCGGGCGTCGCGGTGAGGCGTTGGTCGCGGTCTACTGCGCCACCAAGGCGGCGGTGATCTCGCTCACTCAGTCCGCCGGGCTCGACCTGATCGGGCACCGCATCAACGTCAACGCCATCGCTCCCGGTGTCGTCGAGGGCGAGCATTGGGACGGCGTCGATGCTCTGTTCGCCAGGTACGAGCACCGGCCGATCGGCGAGAAGAAGCGCTTGGTCGGCGAGGCGGTGCCCTACGGCCGGATGGGGACGGCGGAAGATCTCGTCGGCATGGCGATCTTCCTGGCGTCCGGCGAAAGCGACTACGTCGTCGCCCAGACCTACAACGTCGATGGCGGCAATTGGATGAGCTGAGGATCCGCGCGTCGCTCTCCGGCGGCGCCGTGTATCGTCGATCACCTGGAGATGAAGATGGTCATCGCGCTTTCGTCGTCGACGCTCGACCGCCTGCCGGCCGGCGTGACCCGCCCGACCTATTCGCGCTCCGACCTCTCGGCCGGTATCCTCCACTTCGGCGTCGGCAATTTCCACCGCGCCCATCAGGCCGTCTATCTCGACCTGCTGATGAGCGCCGGCAAGGCGCACGACTGGGCGATCGTCGGCGCCGGCGTTCGGCCCTCCGACACGGCGATGCGCGATGCGCTCGCCGCCCAGGACTGGTTGACCACTCTGGTCGAACTCGGCGATGAGCCGGCCTCGGCCCGGGTGATCGGCCCGATGATCGACTTCATCCCCGTCGACGACCGCGACCGGCTGATCGCCACCCTCGCCGCCCCCGAGATCCGCATCGTCTCGCTGACCATCACCGAGGGTGGCTATTTCCTCGATTCGGCGACCGGCCGTTTCGACGCCCGCCACCCCGACATCGTCGCCGACGCCACCCGGCCGGACGATCCCCACACCGTCTTCGGCCTGATCCTGAAGGGCCTGCGTGCCCGCCGCGCCGCCGGCGTCGCGCCCTTCACCGTGATGTCCTGCGACAACATCCCCGGCAACGGTGAGGTGACGCGACAGACCCTCGCCGGCCTCGCCACCCTCTCCGACCCGGTCTTCGCCGACTGGATCGAGGCGGAGGTCGCCTTCCCCAACGGCATGGTCGACCGCATCACTCCCGCCACCACGGACCGCGAGCGCCATGCCCTCGAGGCCGACTTCGGCCTCCACGACAATTGGCCGGTGTTCTGCGAGCCCTTCAAGCAGTGGGTGTTGGAAGACCGCTTCCCGCTCGGCCGCCCGTCGTTCGAGGAGGTCGGCGTCACCTTCGTCGACCACGTCGCGCCGTGGGAATTGATGAAGATCCGCATCCTCAACGGCGGTCATGCGGCGATCGCCTATCCGTCGGCGCTGATCGGCATCCACTTCGTCCACGACGCCATGGCCCATCCGCTGATCGCCGCCTTCCTCGACAGGCTCGAGTTGACCGAGATCGTGCCGATCGTCCCGCCGGTGCCCGGAACCGACCTCGTCGCCTACTACCGGCTGATCGCCGAGCGGTTCGCCAATCCCAAGATCGGCGACACCATTCCCCGGCTCTGCCAGGACGGCTCGAACCGGCAGCCGAAGTTCATCGTGCCGTCGCAGCGCGATCGGCTGGCCAAGGGGCTCGCGGTCGACGGACTGGCGCTGGTCTCGGCGCTGTGGTGTCGGTATTGCGCCGGAACAGACGACGCCGGCCGGCCGATCCCGCCCAACGACGAGTCGGCGGAGCGACTGAAGGCCCTGGCATCGGCCGCGAAGACCGTGCCGGTCGCCTTCCTCGACGGGCTCGGCGACGTCTTCGGCGACGTCGCGTCCGCACCGGCCTTCCGCGAACGCTTCTCCCACCACCTCGGTGACTTGTGGGATCGCGGAACTCTCGCGGTTCTGACAGACTGGGTGCGTGGCGACTGACGGGACGAGGGCATGGCTCGACATCTCTGCGCCGTCGACGTGGGGACGAGCAGTGCACGCGTCGGCGTCTTCGACGAACACGGCCGGATGACGGCCTCGGCCGAGCATCCGGTGCAGATCCAGCGGCCGGCGCCCGACCATGCCGAGCACGACAGCGAGGACGTCTGGTCGGCGGTGTGCACCGCCACCCGCGCTGCGGTCATGGCGGCGGGGATCTCCGGCGACGACGTGGTGGCGATCGCCTTCGACGCCACCTGTTCGCTGGTGGCGCGCGACGCCGACGGCCGGCCGGTGTCGGTGTCGATCACCGGCCAGAGCCGTTGGGACACCATCGTCTGGCTCGACCATCGCGCCATGGCCGAGGCCGAGCTGTGCACCTCGACCGGCCACGCCGTCCTCGATCGCGTCGGCGGCGTCATGTCGCCGGAGATGCAGACGCCGAAGGCGATGTGGCTGAAGCGCCATCTGCCGCAGAGCTGGAGCCGCATCCACCACCTCTTCGATCTCGCCGACTTCCTGACCTGGAAGGCGAGCGGCTCGACGGCCCGGTCGCAGTGCACCCTCGCCTGCAAGTGGACCCATCGCCCGGAAGAACCCGAGCCCTGGGCGCCGGACTATCTGGCGGCGATCGGCCTCGACGACCTGCTCGAACGCGGCGCGATTCCCGCCCGCGCCGTGCCGCCGGGCACCGATCTCGGACCACTCACCGAGAAGGCGGCCGACGATCTCGGGCTCACCACCGCCTGCCGGGTCGGCGCCGGACTGGTCGACGCCTATGCCGGAGCGTTGGCTCTGCTCGGCCCCCATGGCCGCGACGCCCGCGACCTCGAACGGCGCGCCGCGCTGATCGCCGGAACCTCGAGCTGCCTGATGATCCTGACCCGCGAGCCGGTCGCCTTCGCCGGGAGCTGGGGACCCTACCTCGGCGTGACCCTGCCGCAGCTGTGGGCGACCGAAGGCGGGCAATCGGCCTCCGGGGCGCTGCTCGACCATGTCCTCCGTCTGCACGGTGCCGGTGGCGAGCCGACGCCGGATCTCGTCGGCCGGGTGATCCACCGCATCGGCGAACTCCGGGCCCGCGACGGCGCCGGCTTCGCCGAACGCCTCCATGTGTTGCCCGACTTCCACGGCAACCGCTCGCCGCTCGCCGATCCGCGCGCCCTCGGCGTCGTCTCCGGCCTCGACGTCGATGCCTCGTTCGACGGTCTGTGTGCCCTCTACTGGCGCACCGCCGTCGCCCTCGCCCTCGGCATCCGTCACATCCTCGATGCGGTGCGCGACGCGGGACGGACCATCGAGGAACTGCATCTGACCGGAGGCCACGCCCGCAACCCGTTGCTCGTCGAGCTCTATGCCGACGTCACCGGCTGCCGGGTCGTCACCACGCTCGAGGACAATGCGATGCTGCGCGGCACCGCCATGCTCGCCGCCCATGCGGTCGGCCTGCACGGCGACCTCGTCGACACCGCCGTGGCGATGGATGTCGGCCGCACCGTGCGACTACCCGACCCCGAAGCCGCCGGCCACTGGGACGTCGACCATCGTGTCTTCCTCGCCATGCAGGCCCATCGCCGCGAGATCGATCGCCTGATCGAGCAACGCCGGTCGTGTGACCGCGCCGAGCGGCGCTTCGCCGGACGGCGCCTGATCATCTTCGACTGCGACGGAGTCGTGGTCGACAGCGAGCCGATCGCGCTCGGCGTGCTGAAGGCCCACATCGAAGCGAGCGGTGTTCCGGTCGACGAGGTGGACCTCGCCGCCCGCACCCTCGGCCGTACCGCCGCCGAGGTTCGGGCCGGGATCGGCGAGGCCTACGGCGTACGGATCGACGAGGCCGACGCGGCCCGACTGGAGGAGCGCCTGTTCGCACGCTTCCGAACCGAACTGGCACCGATCGCCGGCGTGGCACGGCTGCTCGATCGCCTGGCGACCGAGGGGATCGCCTGGTGCCTGGCCTCGTCGAGTTCACCGCGCCGGCTCGACGTCGCGCTCGGCGCCACCGGTCTCGCCGAGCGGTTCGCCGGCCGAGTGTTCTCGGCGGCCATGGTCGACCGCGGCAAACCGGCACCCGATCTCTTCCTCCTCGCGGCGCGCACCCTCGGGGTCGCGCCCGCCGACTGTCTGGTGATCGAGGACAGTGCGGTCGGTATCGAAGCGGCGCGCCGTGCCGGCATGGCCGTCATCGGCTTCCTCGGCGGCGGCCACACCGCCGGTGCCGGCTACCAGGATCGCATCCGTGCCGCACGCCCGGATGCGGTCTGCACGAATTTCGACGAAGTGACCACCCTCCTGCGGTGACCGGCTCGTTCGACGGCGCGGCAGCGAAGATCGAGCGGCGAGGCCGAGGTTCACGGTCGGCGGTCTGCGGTCGGGCGCGACGCCGGCGGCGGAAGTGCCCGTCAGCCGACGTGATGGCAGGCGACCGTCCGGCCGGGGGCGAAGTCGCGCAGCTCCGGCCGCTCGGTGCGGCACCGAGCATCGGCGATGGGGCAGCGCGGGTGGAAGTGGCAGCCCTTCGGCGGATCGACCGGCGACGGCGGCTCGCCCTCCTGGAAGGTCATTGCCACCGCCTTCACCGGATCGGGTTCCGGCGACGAGGCCTTGAGCAGTCTGGTGTAGGGATGGAGCGGGTCGACGAAGATCTCCGGTACCGGCCCGCTCTCCACCACGCGGCCGAGATACATCACCACCACCCGCTGACAGAAATAGCGCACCACGCCGAGGTCGTGGGAGATGAAGACGAAGGCGAGATGACGCTCGCGCCGGAGCGTCTCGAGCAGCTTCAGGATCTGCGCCTGCACCGAGACGTCGAGTGCCGACACCGGCTCGTCGGCGAACACCAGATCCGGCCCCAGCGCCAACGCCCGCGCGATGCCGATACGCTGGCGCTGACCACCGGAGAACTCGTGCGGATAGCGATCGAGAGCGCTCTTCGGCAGACCGACCTCGTCGAGCAGCCGGGCGACCAGCGGCCGGACCGCCGCACCATGGGCGATGCCGTGCACCCGGATCGGTTCGCCGAGTGCATCGACGATGCGCTGGCGTCCGTCGAGCGACGAGGCGGGGTCCTGGAACACCATCTGCATCCGTCGCCTGAGCGCCCGGAGCTCGCTCTTCGAGGCGCCGAGCACGTCCGCGCCCGCGAAGGTGACCGACCCGCCGTCCGCCTCCTGCAGGCGCAGCGCAACGCGGGCGACAGTCGACTTTCCGCAGCCGGATTCGCCGACGACGCCGAGCGCCTCGCCCGGCCGTACGTCGAAGGAGACGCCGTCGAGGGCGCGCACCAGAGCCGTCCTGGGGATCGGCCAGCCGCGCCGGGTCTTGTAGATCTTGCGCAGGTCGCGCACCGAGAGAAGCGTCTCGCTCATGCTTCGACCCTCGCCCAGCAGCGCACCCGATGGTCGGGATCCCCCGCCACCGTGGTCATCGGCGGCAGCACCGCACAGCGCTCGTCGCGGATCGGGCAGCGCGTCTGGAAGCGGCAGCCGACCGGCATCTCGGTGAGGCTCGGCACCTGGCCCGGGATCGGCTGCAGCGGCAGGTCGCCCTCGATCCTCGGCATGGCGGCGAGCAGCGCCTCCGAATAGGGGTGGGTCGGCCGGGCGAAGAAGGCATGGACCGGACCGCTCTCCACCACGTCGCCGCCGTACATCACCATCACCCGGTCGGCGACCGAGGCGACGACCCCGAGATTATGGGTGATGAGCAGCAGCGCCAGCCCTTCCTTCTCCTGGAGATCGGCCATCAGCGCCAGCACCTGGGCCTGGATGGTGACGTCCAGCGCCGTCGTCGGCTCGTCGGCGATCAGCACTCTGGGGCCGCAGGCGAGCGCCAGGGCGATCATCACCCGCTGGCGCATACCGCCGGAGAACTGGTGTGGATAGGCGTCGAGCCGTTCCGCCGCTGCCGGCACGCGGACGAGCTCGAGCAGTTCCCGCGCCCGTTCGCGGGCCTGCCGCCGGGTGAAGCCGCGATGGCGCATCAAGGCCTCGCCGACCTGGAAGCCGATCGGCAGCACCGGATTGAGCGAGGTCATCGGCTCCTGGAAGATCATGCCGATGCGATCGCCGCGCATCGCCTCGCGGGTCGGCTCGTCGGCCGCCGTCATGTCGACGCCGTCGACGACGATACGGCCGGACGTCACCCGCACCGCGGCGGGTGGTAGGAGTCCCATCACCGACAGCGCCGTCAGGCTCTTGCCGCAACCCGACTCGCCGACCAGCGCCAGCGTCTCCTTCGGCCGGACGTGGAAGGAGATGTCGCGCACCGCGTCGTACCAGGTGGTGCCGACCAGGATGGAGGTGGTCAGGCCCTCGACCGAGAGCGGTGCCGTCGCCGCAGGTTCGGTGCTCATGGCGCCCCCTTCGGGTCGGTGGCGTCGCGCAGGCCGTCGCCGACGAGGTTGAGGCCGATCATCACCGCCAGGATGGCGAGGCTCGGGAAGATCGACATCCACGGCGCATCGAGCAGATTGTCGAAGCCCTCGCGCACGATGCCGCCCCAGGTCGCCGTCGGCGGTGGCACCGACAGGCCGATGAAGGCGAGCGTCGCCTCGGTGCGGATCGCCGAGGCGAGCCACAGCGACGCCATGACGACGATCTCGTCGAGGATGTTGGGCAGCACGTGCAGGAACATGATGCGCAGGTCGGAGAAGCCGAGCGTCCGGCAGGCGTCGACGAAGTCGCGCTCGCGCATGGTCAGCGTCGAGCCGCGCGCCAGCCGGACGAAGGCGGGGATCGCGGTGACCGCGATGGCGATGATCAGATTGCCGAGCGAGGCGCCGAGCACGGCGACGAGCAGCAGGCCCATGATCAACTGCGGGAAGGACAGGAGAACGTCGGTCGCCGCCACCACCAGCCGGTCGACGATCCCGCCGTAGTAGCCGGCGACCACCCCGATGGCGGTGCCGATGATCACCCCGGCGAGCGTCGAGACGAAGCCGACGTAGAGCGAGATCCGTGCCCCCCACAGCACGCGTGAGAGCACGTCGCGGCCGAAGGCGTCGGTGCCGAAGAGATGCGCGGCGTCCGGCGGCGTCAGCACCAGCAGCACGTCCTGGGCGTTCGGGTCGTGGGGTGCGAGCCACGGCGCCGCGATCGCCGCGACGATCATCACCACCACCAGGGCGATGCCGAAGAGCAGGCCACCCGAACGCAATGCGCGTTTCAGGACCGAAGGTCGGAATTCGGCGGCGGAGGTGCTCATGACGTCTTCACCCGCGGATCGACGAGCCCGTAGGTGAGGTCCGTCAGGATGTTGGCCACCACGATGGCGAAAGCGGAGACCACCATCAGCCCCTGCAGCAACGAGTAGTCGCGCTGGTTCAGCGCGGTGACGATCAGCTTGCCGATGCCCGGCCGGTTGAAGACGATTTCGGTCAGCACGGCATTGCCGATCAGCACGCCGAGATAGAGCCCGACCACCGTGACCACCGGCACCAGCACGTTGCGGAAGGCGTGGCGCCACACCACGATCCGATGCGGTAACCCCTTGGCACGGGCGGTGCGCACGTAGTCCTCGCCGAGTGCCTTGAGCATTCCCGAGCGGGTGACGCGGGTGACGTAGGCGACCATCAGCAGGCCGAGATTGAGCGATGGCAGCACCAGCGCGACGAACCGGCCCCAGGGGTCGCCGGGCTTGGAGGTCGAGATCACCGGGAACCAGCGCAGCTCGACCGCGAAGGCGATGAGCAGCAGGATGCCGGAGACGAAGGCCGGGAAGGACACCCCGGCGAGCGAGAAGAGGCGGGCGAACCAGTCGGCGAAGCCGTCGCGCTTCTCCGCCGCCAGCACCCCGAGCGGTACCCCGATCACGGTGCCGACGAGGAGCGAGGCGAGGGTGAGTTCGATGGTGTAGGGCAGCACGGCGAGCACGTCGTCGGTGATCGGCCGGTTGGTCGACAGCGAGCGGCCGAGATCGCCCTGGACGATCTGGCTCATGAAGTCGACGTACTGGGCGAGGATCGGCTTGGCGAGGCCGAGCTTGTCGCGCAACTCGGCGCGGGCCGCCTCCGACGCCTGATCGCCGAGGATGGCGATGGTCGGATCGCCCGGCACCACTCGGACCAGGATGAAGACGGTGGTCAGTACCGCCCACAGGGTCGGGATCGCCGTCAGGAGACGCTTGATCACGAAGCGCAGCATCGGGTTCCCCCCGTTGGTCCGAGCGAGTGGGTGCGGCTGCCGGCGGACGCCGCCCCGGTCGGCGACCGCTGCGGCAGGTGCGGAGCATGCCCCATCGCCTCCTGCGAAGCGATGGGGCACTGCGCGATCACTTCTTCGACGTCGCCTCGGTCACCACCGGGCCGAGGTGCATGGCGCCCTCGAACTTGTAGCCCCAGTCGACGTTGGTGTGGCGTGCCCAAACCTGCAGCTGTTCGAACATCGGCACGGCGCAGACGTCGTCGACGATCTTCTGCTGCGCCGTCGCCCACAGCTGCTTCTGCTTGGCCGCATCGGTCTCGATCGCCGCCGCGTCGATCTCCGCGTCCGCCACCTTGCAATGGGAGAAGTTGGTCACCGCCGTCGGCGTCGCCACCGTCGAGCGCGAATGGAAGAACTGCTGCAGATAGACGTCGGCCACGGGGAAGCGCGCCGCCGAATAGTAGTTGGCCTCCGACAGGTCCTTGCGGATCTGAGCGTGCCACGACTGGTGGTCGACCACCTCCATCTGCATGTCGATGCCGACCTGCTTCAACTGCGCCTGGACGATCTGCATCGAGTTGAGCATCGTCGGCAGGCTGGTCTGGATCACCTTGAGAGGGAGGCCGTTGGGGAAGCCGGCTTCGGCGAGCAACGCCTTGGCCTTGGCGACGTCGTGCGGATGGAGCTTGGCCTCGTGGGTGCCGAGATAGCCGACCGGGACCACCGAGACCGGCGCGATCGCGGTCGCCGCGCCCTTGAAGGCGACCATCTGCTTGCTGTCGATCGCCATGGCGATCGCCTTGCGCACCCGGATGTCGTCGAACGGCTTCTTGGTCTGGTTGATGTGGAGCACCGACAGTTCCGACGGCCGCACCACCTCGACGACCACCCCGTTCTCCTTCTGGAAGCGCTCGACCCAACGTTGGTCCTGACGGCCGTAGACGACGTCGAGCTCACCGGAGGTGAAGGCGAGGTCGCGGGCCGAATCCGCCGGGATGAAACGGTAGACGATCTTGTCGATCTTCGGCGCGCCGCGGAAATAGCCCTTGTGGGCGGTGAAGGTCAGGCTCTCGTTCGACTTGTACTCGGTGAGCGCGAAGGGACCGGTACCGACCGGCTTGATGCGGAAGTCGGCGCCGAGCGCCTCCGCCGCCTTCTTCGAGACGATGTTGCCGCCGTGATAGTTGGCGACGATGCCGAGCAGCGCCGGGATCGGGTTCTTGAGGACCAGCTTCACCGTATGAGCGTCGATCGCCTCGATCGAGGCCACCGGGGCGTAGTCCGAGGCGAAGGACGAGGTCTTCGAGTCCGCCGCACGCTTCAGCGAATAGACCACGTCATCGGAGGTCATCTCGCCCCAGTCGCCGTGGAACTTGACGCCCTTCCTGAGATGGAAGGTCCAGGTCAGGCCGTCGGCGCTCTTCTCCCATTTCTCGGCCAGATCCGGCTCCAACTCCTCCAGGCTCGCCGAGCCGGGCTTGAAGCGGACGAGACCGTTGAAGATCCAGGAGACGACCGGCTTGTCCTGGGTGGTGGTGGCGCGGTGCGGGTCGAGCTGACCGACATCGGCGGCCGCCATACCGACGTTGAGCACGCTCTCGGCCGACGCCGTCGAGTGGGCCGCGAGCAGGACCATGGTGGCAGCCGTGGCTGCCAGAAGATGACGCTTCATCGTGATGCTCTCCTGTCGGTTGCGACCGTGGCCGGCCGTCTGTCGTTGCGGGGTCTTCCGTGGACCGGTGTCCGTCGTGAGGGTCCTCCTCCCTCAATGCTCGACGTGGGCCGGAGGTTCGGCGCTTTCGCCGGTGACGCCGGCGAAACGTGGTGCCTCGCCGGCGTCGCCGACGAAGCGGGTTATCGAGAAGGGCTCGATCGGGCTCTCGGTCCGGCCGTCGAGGACCAGTTCCGAGAGGATGATGCCGATCACTGGGCCGAGTTGGAAGCCGTGACCGGAAAATCCGAAGGCGTGGAAGAGGCCGGGCGTCGTCGAGGACGAACCGATCACCGGGATGTGGTCGGGCATCTGTCCGTCGACGCCGCTCCAGGTGCGGATGACGCGTGCCTCGGCGAGCCCCGGCACCAGCTGCAGCGTCCGGATCATTCCGTCGATCGACTGCTCCGAGACCGGCCGGGCGAACGTGTGGTCCGCGTCGAACCAGCCTTTGCCACCGCCGAAGATGACGTTGCCGCGACGGATCTGGCGGACGTAGACGTCACCGCCGCAGACCCCGATCGAGCGCGAGACGAAATAGGGCAGAGGCTCGGTGACCAGCATGTTGGGGGTCAGCGGCGTCAGCGGCACCGGTTCGCCGAAGGCCTCGGCGAGGAGGTTGGACCCCGCCCCGCTGGCGTTGATCAGGTACCGGCTCGTCACCGTCAGGCCACCGGACGCCTCGATCTCGAAGCCGTGCCCGGTCGTCGTCGCCGACACGACCGTGGTGTGCTCGCGCACGATCACCCCCACCCGCCGGGCGAGACGGGCGAAGGCCGGGCCGACGACGCGCGGATTGGCCTGCCCGTCGGTCGGCGACAGCGAGGCGCCGACCACTTTCTCGCCGAGCCAGGGCAGTTCGGCGTGGACGGCGTTGGCGCCGAGCAGCGTCAGGTCGAGCCCGTAGGCGCGCGCCGCCTCGGCGTAGCGCTCGAGCTCGGCCATGTCGGCGTCGGAGCGGGCGAGCTTGATGTGGCCGGAGACGTCGAACTCGACGTCCTCGCCGAGAAATTCGTTGAGCCCCTCCCACAAGAGGCGCGAGCGGTTGGCCAGCGGCAGTTCGACCAGCTCGCGGCCCTGCCGGCGCACGCCGCCGAAGTTGACCCCACTCGCCCCGGCACCGCACACCCGCTTCTCGATCACCGCGACGGAGAGCCCGGCGCGTTTCAACGCCACGGCCGCGGCGAGGGCGGCGGTGCCGCCGCCGGCGATGGCGACGTCGACCTCGATCCGCTCGCTCATCTCAGCGCCTCCTTGACCGCGATCGGTTTGATCGGCGGGTTACCGCGCAGCCGGCCGACCGCCTCGACCTCGACGCCGCGCGCCGCGGCGAGGACCTCCGCCGCCGCCTGGCCGCAGACCCGTCCCTGACAGCGCCCCATGCCGCAACGGGTCAGCGCCTTGAGCCGGTTCATCTCGGCGACGTCGCGGTCGATCGCCGTCCGACGGAGCGTACCGGCGGTGATGCCCTCGCAGCGGCAGACGATCTCGTCGTCGCCGATCGCCGCGGCGATGTGGGTCGGGAACGGATAGGCCGCCTCGAGCGCGGCACGGAAGCGGCGTTGACGGGCGAGCGCCCGCTCGAGGTCCGCGACCCGACCGCCGTCGACCGGGCGGCCGAGATCTTCGACGAGCGCCAGCGCCGCCCGCTCACCCTGCAGTTCGGCGGCGTCCGCCCCGCCGATGCCGGCGCCGTCACCGGCGAGATAGACGTCGGCCCGGCTCGATCGCCCCGCCGCGCTGTGCACCGGGATCCACTGCCGGGTGACGGCGTCGAAGCCGAAGCGGCAACCGGCGAGATCCGCGAGTTGCGCCTCGCTGCGCAGGCCGAAGGAGGCGCCGACCGCGTCGCAGGCGATGCGATGCTCACGCCCCGCCGCATCCGTCCACGCCAGCGCTTCGACGCGCCCGTCCCCCTCGACCCGGATCGCCCGCACGCTCGAGCGGATCGGACGACCGGCAAGAAGATTGCGTAGCGTGTACCAGACGCCCTTGGCGACGGTCGCCGGCTCGGCGAGGAGACCGAAGATGTTGCGGATCTTCGGCCCGAGCGGCGTCACGTCGAGCGCCGCCACCACCTCGGCGCCGGCCTTCAGATACTGGTGCACCACCAGCGGCAACAACGGCCCGGCGCCGACCAGCGCCACCCGGCGTCCGATCGCCACGCCCTGCGCCTTGAGCGCGATCTGTGCCGCGCCGAGGGTGTAGACGCCGGGTAGCGTCCAGCCGGGAAAGGGCAGGATGCGGTCCATCGCCCCGGTGGCGAGGACGAGCCGGTCGAACCCGACGGTCTCGAACCCGTTCGGCCCGAGAAGGTCGAGCGAGGCGTCGAACAGATTCCACACGAGTGTCTCCGGCCGATGGTCGACGGCGGCGCCGAGCCGGTCGAGCAGCCCGTGCAGCGCCCGGGCCTTCCCCGCCTCGAAGCCGTAGAGCGCCTCGGCCGGCCGGTCGGCCCCCGCCGGCGGCTGACGATAGATCTGCCCGCCGGGCCGCCGCGCCTCGTCGATCAGCGTCGGCTTCAGCCCGGCCTCGGCCAGGGTCGCGACCGCCCTGAGACCGGCGGGCCCGGCACCGACCACGACGATCCGCGGAGAAGAGGTCGCGTTCATGCCCGCCTTCCCTCGACGATCACCGCCATGCCGGCCTCCACCGGAGTCGAGCAGGCACGCACCCGGCGTCCGTCGGCGAGATCGACCCAGCAGTCCTGGCACCCGCCCATCAGGCAGAACCCGGCCCGCATCGCCTCGCCGAATTCGAATCGCCTGAGGTCGGAGCGATTGGTCAGGATGGCGGTGATCAGCAGGTCGCCGGCCATGGCGCGTGCCGGGCGCCCGTCGATGGTGAAGTCGATCGGCGCGCCGTCTCGGAGCCCGAGACGGTGGAACAGCGGCCGAGACGAGGGCGGGGGTGCATCTTCGATCACAGCATGTGCTCGTAACGGCAGTTGACGAGGAGTTCGGCCACCGAGGCCGTGTTGGGCAGTCCGACCACGGTGGCGACCAGGCGGGCGAGATCCTTCGGATCTGTCATCGCATCGGGTTGCGGGTCGGTGACATGGGCGGTGAGGTCGGTCGCGACGAAGCCGGGGCAGAGCGCCGTGGCGCGGATGCCGTGCTCCCAGCCGACCCGGCGCACCGCGTGGGAGAGTGCCACCAGGGCGTGTTTCATCATCTGATAGCCGGCGTTGAGCCCCATCACACGCTTGCCGGAGAGCGAAGCGACGGTGACGACGCGGCCCGCGCCCGATGCTTTCAGCGCCGGCAGAGCCGCCTGAACCAGGAGAAACGGCGCCCTGACGTCGATGGCGAAGAGTCGGTCGAGGTCGGCCGGGTCGCCGTCCTCGAGCCCGACGAACGGGGCGATGCCGGCATTGGCGACGAGCACGTCGATGCGGTCGAACCGCATCCGCGTCGCCTCGACCCAGGCGCGCGCAGCACTCGCGTCCGCCGCCTCGTAGGGAAAGATCAGGAGGTCGCCACCGTCCGGCCCGAACCGCGCCCGTGCCGCTTCCGGCCGGCGTACGCCGAGCGACAGTGTGTAGCCCTCGGCCCGCAGCGCGTCGGCGATCTCGGCGCCGATGCCGCGCGTCGCTCCCGAGATCATCGCCACACGGCCCGAGCCACGCATGCCGTTCCCCTGCGTATTCCTTCGTATGACGGCAGTCGGTCGGGAGATTGTCAACGACGGATCTCCACATGCGAAATGACGTCCGATACAATTTCGGTAATCGAAATTTCGCGACGATTCGAACAGATCGGATTCCGGATGAGGAAACCCGAGGACGCTCCCGCCCAGCCGACCAGTCTGCAGCGCGGCCTGCGTCTCCTGCGCCGCCTCGCCGATGCTCCGGTCGACGGCCTGCGCCTCTCCGATCTCGCCGCCGTGGCCGGAGAGACCGAGGCGACCGCCCACCGGCTGGCCAAGTCGTTGATCACGGAAGGGTTCGCCGAGCAGACCCGCGACCGGCGCTATCGTCTGGCGCTCGATTTCTTCACGTTGGCCGCTCGTGCCGAAAATCCCGGCAACCTGCGCGACATCTGCCGCCCGTCGTTGATCCGCCTCTCTGCCACCCTCTCCGACACGGTGTTCCTGCTGGTGCGCTCGGGCTTCCACGCCGTCTGCCTCGATCGCGCCGACGGGCCGTTTCCGATCCGATCCTTCACCGGCGACATCGGCGGCCGCATCCTCCTCGGTCTCGGCCAGGGTGCCCTGGTCATTCTCGCCAATCTGCGACCCGACGAGCGCGAAGAGGTGATCCGCTTCAATCTGCCGCGTCTGATGGACATGGCGCCGATCGACGAGGTCTGGCTCAGGACCGAGATCGAGCGGGCGCGCGCCACGGGCTTCTCGGCGACCGAGGCCGGGGTCATCGCCGGGACCACCGGCGTCGCCGTGCCGATCTTCGACAGCAACGGCCATGTCGTGGCGGCGTTGTCGATCGGTACGCCGACCGAACGGTTGACACCGGAACGCCGGGAGATGGTGGTCGATCTCCTCCGCAAGGAGGCCGTCGGGATCGGCCGCCGCGTCTCGCCTTTCGATCGGGCGTTGCGCAACCCCGCCCGTTGGCTCGGCGGCGTTATCGCCCCGCGCGAGTGATGCGCAGAGCCGACACTCCCGCCGGGAGTGAGACCGGAGCATCGTGCCCTCGAGCGGCGTGTCCGCCGTGGTCCGGAGCTCCCGCCGGCACCCCGAAGACGGCCCGTGGAAGCCCATGAAAAGACGCGCGAAATCACCGCGCTCGGGCGGGTGTCTCGATTTCGGGGAAAGTCGGGAATGTATGGCGGTGAGAGAGGGATTCGAACCCTCGATACGCTTTCACGTATACACGCGTTCCAGGCGTGCGCCTTCAACCACTCGGCCACCTCACCGCAACCCCATCGGGGAAGCGCCGACTTCATATGCGATGCGACGGCGCCACGCAAGGGAGCGAAACCGACGAAAAGTCGGTCGTCCCACCGGATCCTCCCTCCGCCCTCGTCACCCCCGTGTGCCGTTCACGCATACCCGGCGTCGGGGCTCCGTGGCGGCTCGCGGGTCGTGAGCCGGCCCGGGGGTCGGAGGCGCCGTCGTCGTTTCGGAACGATGCCGGGGTGCCGCGGTTCGAGGTCGGCCCGGTCCATCGCAGCGGAGCCGACGGTCGGCGCCACCACCGTCGCGGCGGCGACGGTCGCGGAGCCTCCGCCGCTGGGAGTGGGCCGTCACGTGGTCGATCGTCCGAAACGGTCGTCGGTGTTCGTCACGCGGCTCCGAGGCAGAAGAGAAATTCGCGTCCGCCCGGTCGCCGGACGCGTCCGTGTCCTCGAACGGCGACATCAGAAGTCGACCGGCTTCTGCGGTGCGTCCGCCGTCTTCTCCGGCGATTTGCACAGGTCGGCGATCAGGCAGTGGGCACAGTCGGGCTTGCGCGCCTTGCAGACGTAACGGCCGTGCAGGATCAGCCAGTGGTGCGAATGTCGCTTCCAGGCCTCCGGAATGATCGCCTCGAGCCGCCGCTCGACCTCCTCGGGTGTCCTGCCGGGGGCCAGCCGCAAGCGGTTGGCGAGGCGGAAGATGTGGGTGTCGACGGCGATCGTCGGCTCACCGAAGGCGATGTTGAGGACGACGTTGGCGGTCTTGCGCCCGACCCCCGGCAGCGCCTGCAACGCCGCGCGGTCGTGTGGCACCTCACCGCCATGGCGCTCCACCAGCGCCTCGGAGAGCAGCCGGACGTTCTTCGCCTTGGTCTTGAAGAGGCCGATGGTCTTGATCAGGTCGCGGATGCGATCCTCCCCCAGATCCACCATCTTCGCGGCCGTGTCGGCGAGGCGGAAGAGCTCCGGCGTCGCCTTGTTGACCCCGGCGTCGGTCGCCTGGGCCGACAGCACCACGGCGACCAGCAGGGTGAAGGTGTTGACCGCGAAGAGCTCGCCCTTCGGCTCCGGTTCCGCGTCGTGGAAGCGGCGGAACAGCGCCTCGATCTCGGCCGGCGTATAGAGCGAACCGGCGGCCGGCCTCGTGGTGCGTGCCGTCTTCGGCGCGGCGGCGCCGCTCTTCGGTTCGGGGCGGCGGCCCCGGGGGGAGGGGGTGCGGGTCATCGATGCTCTCCGATCGTCCTTTCCTAGACCAGGATTCGCCGCGACTGAACCCGGTCCCACCGTCGTCGCCGTTACCGGTGAGGGGTCGCGGGCGCGGTGGCGGGGCCGGGATCGGCCGCGACGACATGTCGAGTTGCAGGTTCGATCGTCGCCGGTCGGAAATCGGGTGTCGGTCACCGGCGTGCGAGGTTAGGTTCGCCGCATAGAACCGGGAACCCGTCCATGTCCGACTTCGACAATGCTTGGCCGACCGTCGAGACCGACCGCGTCGCCGACTACGAGGCGATCCGTCGCGCCGTCGCCTTCATCACCGAACGCCGCACCGCTCAGCCCTCGGCCGAGGAGATCGCCGCCGCGGTCGGCCTGTCGCCGGTGCAGCTCGGCCGCCTCTTCTCCCGCTTCGCCGGGATCACCCCCAAGCAGTTCCTCGCCGCGGTCACCCTCGACGCCGCCAAGCGCCTGCTCGACGACGACGCCTCGGTGCTCGACACCGCGTTCGAGGTCGGGCTCTCCGGTCCCGGCCGGCTGCACGATCTCTTCGTCACCCACGAGGCGATGACCCCCGGCGCCTACAAGAGCCGCGGCCAGGGCCTCGTCATGCGCCACGGCTTCGCCCCCTCGCCCTTCGGCATCGCCGTGCTGGTGGCGACCGACCACGGCCTCGCCGGCCTCGCTTTCGCCGATCCGGGGGGAGAGGAGGCGGCGCTCGCCGACCTGGTCGAGCGTTGGCCGGCCGCCCTCCAGCTGCGCGACGACGCGGCGGTCGCCACGCACGCGGCGCGCATCTTCGATATGGAGGAATGGCGTCCCGACCGGCCGCTCCGGGTGGTGTTGATCGGCACGGATTTCGAGATCCGGGTGTGGCGGACGCTGCTCGCCATCCCCTTCGGCCGCACCACCACCTATTCTCGCGTCGCCGCCCACATCGGCGCGCCCACGGCGTCGCGCGCGGTCGGCGCCGCGGTGGGACGCAACCCGATCTCGTTCGTCGTCCCCTGCCACCGCGTCGTCGCCCGCTCCGGCGACCTCACCGGCTACCACTGGGGACTCACCCGCAAACGCGCCATCCTCGGCTGGGAGGCGGCGAAGAGCTGGCAGGTGTGAACCGGCTGTTCACGGCGCGGATACGTCGGAGCTCGGCGAGAGTATCATTCTCATCCGCGCCGAAACGGCGATTTCGGCGGAGAGACGCCTTCGAAAACCTCCGATGCTCACGAAAACCGACTGGGCGATATTATCGCGAATGGCATCTTGGCGCGGAGTCGCGTTCGTCGTCGGTCGCAGTGGCCACAGCGGTCCAGATGGCGGCAGCGGTCCTCGTCCCCCGTGACGGGAGCGCCGCCGCCTCCCATCGAAGGCCCGTGACACGACGAGGGCGCCCACCGGCCGGTGAGCGCCCTCGGTCAGGTCGACGTCGGTTCGCCTCAGCCGGCGAGATCCTCGTGAGCGATGACCTCGCCCTTGTCGTCGAGCCGGTAGACGATCGGCGCGCCGGTGGCGAGTTCACGCTTGAGGATCTGCTCGGGCGACAGCTTCTCGAGCTTCATGATCAGGGCGCGTAGCGAGTTGCCGTGAGCCGAGACCAGGACACGCTTGCCGGCGAGCACGTCCGGCTCGATGTGGGCGGCATAGTAGGGCAGCACGCGGGCCGCGGTGTCCTTCAGGCTCTCGCCGCCGGGCGGCGGCACGTCGAAGGACCGGCGCCAGATGTGCACCTGCTCCTCACCGAATTTCTGCCGCGCCTCGTCCTTGTTGAGGCCGGAGAGGTCGCCGTAGTCGCGCTCGTTGAGCGCCTGATCGCGGGTGATCGGCAGGCCGGTCTGGCCGAGCTCGGTCAGGATCAGATCGAGTGTGCGCTGGGCGCGGGTCAGCGCCGAGGTGTAGGCGAGATCGAAGACGTAGCCCTTGGCCTTCAGCTTGCGGCCGGCGGCCTGCGCCTCGCCGATGCCCTTCTCGGTCAGGTTCGGATCCTTCCAACCGGTGAAGAGATTGAGCTTGTTCCATTCGCTCTCGCCGTGGCGGCAGAGCACCAGGAGACGATCCATCTTGCGAACTCCTCTCGTCGAAATGATCAGCCGCGCGGGGTGAGCCCCAACACGTCGGCCATGGAATAGAGACCGGGCTTGCGTCCCATGCCCCACAGCGCCGCCTTGACCGCGCCTCGGGCGAAGATCGACCGGTCCTCGGCCCGGTGGGTGAGTTCGATGCGCTCGTGCGGTCCGGCGAGGATCACCGTGTGTTCGCCGACCACCGTGCCGCCGCGCAGCGTCGCGAAGCCGATGTCACCCATGTGGCGCGGCCCGGTGTTGCCGTCGCGGACGCGGACCGAATGCTCGGCGAGATCGACACGCCGGCCCTCTGCCGCCGCCTTGCCGAGCAGCAGCGCCGTGCCCGAGGGCGCATCGACCTTCATCTTGTGGTGCATCTCCAGCACCTCGACGTCGTATTCCGGGCCGAGCGCCCGCGCCGCTTCGCGCACCAACTGGGCGAGCAGATTGACGCCGAGACTCATGTTGCCCGACTTGACCACCACCGCATGGCGGGCGGCGGCGGCGAGCCGCGCCTCGTCGGCGGTCGAGCAACCGGTGGTCCCGACCACGTGGACGATCCGCGCCTGTGCCGCCAGTTCGGCGAACTGCAGCGTGGCGGCAGGGCTGGTGAAGTCGAGAACGCCATCGGCGTGGGCGAAGGCAGTGAGCGGATCGTCGGTCACCGGCACGCCGAGCGTGGCGACACCGGCCAGTTGCCCGGCGTCGCGTCCGAGGTCGGGAGAGCCCGCCCGTTCGATCGCGCCGACCACGACGCAGCCCTCGGTCTCGGTGACCGTCCGGATCAGGGTCCGGCCCATGCGGCCGGCGGCGCCCACCACGACGAGACGCATGTCGCCCATCTCTCGACCACTCCCCTTCGTCCCCTCCTGTGCGAGGGGATCTCGTGCCCTGCACTACGACGCCCGGCGGGCCCCTGCAAGCGCGACGAGCGGCGGAGAGGGAAAGCGCGGAGCCGCCATGTCGGTGACGCCGGTCTCGATACGAAACCGCCGCCCGGCGAGGGGCGGCGGCATCGAACGGCGGGCGTCGGGAGGCGATCGGCGCCTCAGGCGTCGAGCAGCCGCTTCAGCATTTCGATCTCGTCGGCGAAGCCACGATCGGCACTCGCCATCTCCTCGATCTTGCGCACCGCGTGCAGCACCGTGGTGTGGTCGCGGTTGCCGAAACGCCGCCCGATCTCCGGCAGCGACCGCGGCGTCAGCGCCTTGGCCAGATACATGGCGATCTGACGCGGCCGCACCACAGTGCGGGTGCGGCGAGCCGACAGGAGGTCGGCCTTGGTGACGTTGAAGTGCTTGGAGACGACCCGCTGGATGTCCTCGATCTTGACCTTCTTCGGTTCGCGGGCCCGCAGCAGGTCGCGCAGCGCCGCTTCCGCCATCTCGAGGCCGATCTGCTGACCGGTCAGCTGGTTGTGGGCGACGAGGCGATTGACCGCGCCGTCGAGGTCGCGCCCGGAGGAGACGACGTTCTCCGCCACCCAGTCGATCACCGCCGCCGAAACTTCGAGCCGCGGATCGGCCTTCTTGGCCTGCGCCACCCGGTGGGCGACGATGCGCCGACGCAGATCGACGTCGGGCGCCCCGACCTCGACGAGCAGCCCCCCGGCGAGGCGCGAGCGCACCCGCTCGTCGACGGTCTCGAGATCCGCCGGCGGCCGATCGGCGGCGACCACCACCTGACGCGCCCCGTCGATCAGCGAATTGAGCGTGTGACAGAACTCCTGCTGTACCTGTCGGCCCTGCAGGAACTGCATGTCGTCGATGAGCAGCAGGTCGATGCCGCGCAGTGCCTCCTTGAAGGCGATCGCCGACTGCGCCATCAGCGCCGCGACGAAACGGTACACGAAGTGTTCGGCGGTGAGGTAGAGCACGCGGCGGCCCTGCGCCCGGGCGGAATGGGCGATCGCCTGGAGGAGGTGCGTCTTGCCGAGGCCGACCGAGGCGTGGATGTAGAGCGGGTTGAAGGCGACCGGTTCACCCGGCCGGCTGTCGGCGACGCGACGGGCCGCGGCGAAGGCGAGGCTGTTGGACCGGCCCTCGACGAAGCTCTCGAAGGAATAGCGGCCATCGAGCGGGCTGCCCGCCAGCCCGTCGTCGTCGCGATCGTCGCTCGCCCGTGCCGCCGCGGTCGCACCGGAGCGCCCGCCCGCCGGGAACGGAATCGGACGGGGGGGCGGGGCGGTCTCCGTGGTTCCTTCGCGCGGCGCCGACCCCGGGCGGATGGCCGAGCGCACCGAGAATTCGATCTGGCGGACCGTGCCGAAACTCTCGCCGAACAGCGCGAGCAGCCGGTCGCGATACCGACTCTGCAACCAGTTCTTGAGGAACCGGGTCGGCACCGAAAGATGCACCGTGTCGCCGTCGATCGCCGCCAGTTCGACCCGCGCGAACCAGCTCGAGAACACGTCTTCACCCAGCTCCGCGCGCAACCGCGTCTTGATGCGATCCCACTCGTCACGCCCCGGGGGGATCGTCGACATCGTCGCCGCCTCCATCCTACACCGCCTTTTCGGGCCCGATCGTCCGCCGCCGGTCCGATCGCGAGCCTCCGCCGCTGTTCGCTGCCGAGCCCGCCTCGTCGAAGGTCGGGCCACACTCCACCGCTCCGGCGCGGCTCTCCCCGCCGCACCGGTCAATTCCGCGTCCGCCACGCGGCTTCGTTCAGGTCTGCGTCCAGGGTAGTCCGCGTACCTTCCAACCGGAGACGTTCCCACGGTGACCGGCACCGTCGAGACCGCCTTCGAAACCTTCCGATACGTTGTGACAGCGCGACCAACCCGCCGCGGTCATCGCCGCCGCTGCGAAGCGGCTGCGCTGACCCGACCGGCACAGGAAGTACACCGGCACGTCACGCGCCAGTCCCGCCGTGGTCAGCGCTTCGTCGAGCACCGCCACGAAGTCCGGGTTGACGGCCATGGTCGGGAAGACCTGCCATTCGAGCGTGATCGGCTGCTTGCCGAGAGCGGCGAGCGCCGGAAGTCCGACGAAGGCCCATTCGGCCCGCGTGCGGACGTCGACCAGGACGGCGCGCTCGTTCGACGCGAGCGACGCCCAAGCCTCCGCGGGGTCCACGTCACCGGCGTAGACCCCGACGAACACATTCGACATGACGATGCCCCCCGAGCCGGACGAATGTCCGGCCCACCCCTTTTCGTGTCACTCTGGTGATTGTTCAACGATCGTATCGGAGCAATGCCACCTTCCCGATCGATCGTCGATCCCCCACTCCGTTAAGTCAACGATGTACCGTTACGTAATATATTCGTTCGGATTTCTGACGATACCGCCTCGAATACTACGATTTCAGCTCGATAGACTTCCGGTCGGCGAGGGACCGTGAAAGCAGCGCCTTCATGAGGGGGACATTACACAGGGCATCCCGGTGGTGCAATGGCCGCTCCGAGGCCGACGTAGGGGCAGGGGACGACCACGTCGCGAGCGGAAGCCGTGTCGCATCGAGGAAGTCCTTTCGACTCAACGGAGTTTGGTTCGGGGATCGGTGGCCGTGTTTTTTTTCGTCTTCGCCGGCGAAAAATTCGCCGTACCCGGTCCGCTTCCGCTCCGCCGCCAGCGTTTCCGTGACGGATTTCACCACTTGCCATCAAGTCGATGAAAAATCGAATGAATTTCTGTCAGGTCGAAACCCGCCGGGACTGCTCCGTACGATAACGATACGTACTAATTCAGATAGCCGTGAGGTAGGTTTCGCGCACCCGCGAAACGCGAGACCCGGGCGCTGGGCCCGGGTCTCGGAGAGGTCGTTCGAGGTCGCGGCGAACCGGCTTCAGGCGCCGAGCGACTTCACCCGGTGCGCCAGGCGCGAGATCTTGCGGGAGGCGGTGTTGCGATGGACGACGCCCTTGGAGGCGGCGCGCTGCAGCTCCGGCTGGGCGGCCTTGAGCGCGGCGGCTGCGGCGGTCTGGTCGCCCGAGGCGATCGCCTCCTCGACCTTGCGCAGGAAGGTGCGGACGCGCGAACGGCGGGACTTGTTGACCGCGGTGCGGCGCGCGATCTTGCGGGCCGCCTTCTTGGCGGACGGCGTATTGGCCATGGACGAGCCTCTCCTGGATCTCGACTGTGCTCGACCCGAACTGCCGAATGCCGCCCGCGCCGACCGGTCCGTCTCGACGACGGGGATCTCGAGGGAGGCCGACCGGGCAGGGCCGACGACGTGAAAGGGCGGCGGCGGGAAAGGCCGCCACCGGGTGGGCGAGCTTATAGCGGCGCGCGCCCGAGGCGTCAACGCTCCGTTCGGCCGGTTCCCCTGCCTTTCCGCCCGCTGTGGGCGTGGAGACGCCACCCCCGCTTCGCCGCGCCTCAGCGGTGCTTGAACTCCGGCTTCCGCTTCTCGGCGAAGGCGCCCATGCCCTCCTTCTGGTCCTCGGTGCCGAAGGTGGCGTGGAACATGCGCCGTTCGAAGCGCAATCCTTCGGCGAGCGAGGTCTCGAAGGCGCGGTTGACCGCCTCCTTGGCGAACATCGCGGCGATCAACGGCTTCTCGGCGATCTCGGCGGCGATCGCCATCACCGCCTCGACGAAGCCTTCCGCCGGCAGGATACGGGCGACCAACCCGTCGGCCATCGCCTCCTGGGCGCCCATGCGCCGGCCGGTGAGGCAGAGATCCATCGCTTTGGCCTTGCCGATGGCGCGGGTCAGCCGCTGGGTGCCGCCGGCACCGGGAATGGTGCCGAGGGTGATCTCCGGCTGGCCGAACTTGGCGGTCTCGGCGGCGATGATCATGTCGCACATCATGGCGAGCTCACAGCCGCCGCCGAGCGCGAAACCGGCGACGCCGGCGATGATCGGCTTGCGGAAACGCGACACCCGATCCCACGGCGTGATCAGATCGCCGAGATAGGCGGTGGCCAGCGTCTTCGGCCGCATCTCCTTGATGTCGGCGCCGGCGGCGAAAGCCTTCTCCGAGCCGGTGATCACCACGCAACCGATGCCGTCGTCGACCTCGAAGGCGTCGAGCGCCGCCGACACCTCGGCCATCAGCGCCGCATTGAGGGCGTTGAGCGCCTGCGGCCGATAGAGGGTGACGAGGCCGACCCGACCTCGGGTCTCCACCAGGATGTTGTCGTAGACCATGGGATCTCCTTTGCCGATGGGCGTCGTCCATCCGGTGCCGCCCCTTGGGTGAAAGGGCTAACGGAGACTGCCGGCCGGATCAACGCGATCTTTCGCACGACCGCTGTGCGCGACCGCTCGCCATCTCCTCGGCGGAGGCCCTCAGGTCTGACAGACAGGGCAGAAGAAGGTCGATCGCCCCGACTGGACGATGCGCCCGACGGCCCCCGAACAGCTCGGCCGGGCACAGGCCTCGCCCTCCCGGTCGTAGACCGCGAAGGAATGTTGGAAATAGCCGAGCTCGCCGTCCGTCCGGCGATGATCTCGCAAGGACGACCCGCCGGCCGCGACCGCCTCCTCGAGCACTTCGCGGATGGCGGCCGCCAGCATCGCGAGCTTCTTCGTCGGCCTCCCCGCCCCCGTCACCGTCTCGCCGGCGGGCAGCGTCGGGGCGAGCTTCGCCCGCCACAGCGCCTCGCAGACGTAGATGTTGCCCAGCCCGGCGACGAGGCGCTGATCGAGCAGCGCCGCCTTGAGCGGAGCCGCCTTGTTGCGGAAGAGCCTCGCCAGCAGATCGGCCGAAAGCGCGTTGCCGAGCGGTTCGATGCCGAGGCCGGCGAGAGACGGGTGCGTGGCGAGCCCCTCACGCCCGATCAGATCCATGAAGCCGAAGCGGCGCGGGTCGTTGTAGGTGACGGTGGTGCCGGCCGGGGCGCCGGGGCCTTCGAGATGGAAGACGACGTGGTCGTGGGCGGCGGAGCGATCGCGGGGGATGTGGAACTCGCCGGGCAGCACCTCCGCCTCGGGCAGGTGAATGCGGAACGAGCCCGACATGCCGAGATGGGCGATCAGCACCTCCGAGGTGGAGAGATCGAGCAGGAGATACTTCGCCCGCCGCGACAGCGCCGTCACCGTCGCGCCTTCGAGCCGTTCGACGAAGCGCTCGGGGAAGGGAATGCGCAGGTTCGCCCGCCGCTGTTCGACCCGGACGATCCGCGCCCCCTCCATGACGGGGGCGAGCCCGCGGCGCACGGTTTCGACCTCGGGCAGTTCGGGCATGACGGCTCCTCGTGGCGGTGATCGAACGTCGCATCGACGTCGCTCACAGATAGCGTCGCCGAGAGGCTTCCGCTATGGTCCGCGCAACTCGGGTCTCGCCGTCGCGGCTTCGTGACGGGCGAGCCACGCGCGACCCCTTCTCCCCTCGCGGGAGAAGGTGGCCGAAGGCCGGATGAGGGGGTGGGCCTCTCCATTCGGCACGGCGCGTGTGGAAGTGCCCGGCCCCCTCATCCGCCCCTTCGGGGCACCTTCTCCCACGAGGGGAGAAGGGATCGGGCTCTGCCCGGTGCCGCGAGCCGAGAGTTCGAGAGAAGCCATGTCGCACGATCCCGCCGCCGCCACCTCCCCGAGCGAGACCGCGCCCACCGGCGCCACCGCCTCCTTCGGCTTCCGCGACGTGCCGCTCACCGAGAAGCAGCACCTCGTCGACGACGTCTTCCACAAGGTGGCGAGCCGCTACGACGTGATGAACGACGCCATGTCGGGCGGCATGCACCGGCTGTGGAAGGATGCGATGGTGGCGAAGCTGTCGCCGCCGAAGATCGGTCGCCGCCCCTACGAGGTGCTCGACATGGCCGGCGGCACCGGCGACATCGCCTTCCGCATCGTCGAGAAGTCGGAGAAGAAGGCGCGCGTCACCGTCTCCGACATCAACGCCTCGATGCTTCAGGTCGGCCGCGAGCGCGCCGAGAAACGTGGGCTCGCCGCCAATCTCGACTTCGTCGAGGCCAACGCCGAGGAACTGCCCTTCGAGAGTAACCGCTTCGACGCCTATACGATCGCCTTCGGCATCCGCAACGTGCCGCGCATCGACAAGGCCCTGCGCGAGGCCTGGCGGGTGCTGAAGCCCGGCGGCCGCATCCTGGTGCTGGAGTTCTCGGCGGTCGAGATGCCGGTGCTCGACAAGATCTACGACGCCTTCTCCTTCCATCTGATCCCGCTGATGGGCAAGGCGATCGCCGGCGATGCCGAGCCCTATCGCTACCTCGTCGAGTCGATCCGCAAGTTCCCGCCGCAGGAGAAGTTCGCCGCGATGATCCGCGACGCCGGCTTCGCCCGGGTCGACTACACCAACTTCACCGGCGGCATCGCCGCGCTGCACTCGGGCTGGAAGATCTGAGGCGATGGCCCACGCGATCGGTTCCCTCCTCAGGCTCGCCCGCGCCGGCTGGGTGATGGCCCGCGAAGGCCTCGTCACCGCCATGGCCCCGCCCGATCCCCCGCCGATCGGCCGGCTCGCGCTGGCGGTGGCGAAGATCGTCGAGCGCAAGGACGCGGTCGGTGCCTCGCGCGGCACCCGCGCCAGCCGGGCGCTGAACCGCCTCGGTCCCTCCTACGTCAAGCTCGGCCAGTTCCTCGCCACCCGTCCGGACGTCGTCGGTCGCGCCATGGCCGACGATCTCGAGGCGCTGCAGGACCGCGTCGATCCCTTCGACCACGACACGGCGGAAGCCATCGTCGCCCGCGCCCTGGGCAAGCCGATCCGCGACCTCTTCGTCGACTTCGGCCAGCCGGTGGCCGCCGCCTCGATCGCCCAGGTCCACAAGGCGCGGGTGAGGGGCCGCGACGACATCGTCCGCGACGTCGCCGTCAAGGTGCTGCGCCCCGACGTCGAGGCCCGCTTCAAGCGTGATCTCGATGCCTTCTATCTCGCCGCGCGCCTGATCGAGGCGGTGGTGCCGCCGACCCGGCGGCTGCGCCTCGTCGCGGTGGTCGACACGCTCGCCCGTTCGGTGCGGCTGGAGATGGACCTGCGGCTCGAGGCTGCGGCGATCTCCGAACTCGCCGAGAACGCCGCGAAGGATCCCGATTTCCGCCTGCCGAAAGTCGATTGGGAGCGCACCCAGCGCGGCGTGCTGACGCTGGAATGGGTCGACGGCGTCAAGCTCTCCGACCGCGCCGCCCTGCAGGCCGCCGGTCACGACCTGAAACGCCTCGGCCGCATCGTCATGCAGTCGTTCCTGCGCCATGCGATGCGCGACGGCTTCTTCCACGCCGACATGCACCAGGGCAACCTGTTCGTCGTGCCGTCCGGCGATCTCGTCGCCGTCGACCTCGGCATCACCGGCCGGCTCGCGCCCGAGGAGCGTCGTTTCCTCGCCGAGATCCTCTACGGCTTCATCACCCGCGACTATCGCCGCGTCGCCCAGGTGCATTTCGATGCCGGCTACGTGCCGGCGCATCAGGAGGTCGAGGTCTTCGCCCAGGCGCTGCGCGCCGTCGGCGAACCCTTGCGTGACCGCCCCCCGGCGGAGATCTCGATGGCGGGCCTGCTCGGTCAGCTCTTCGAATACACCGACGTCTTCGACATGCGGACCCAGCCGCGGCTGATCCTGTTGCAGAAGACCATGGTGGTGGTGGAGGGCGTCGCCCGCTCGCTCGATTCCGACCTCGACATCTGGACCGTGTCGGAACCGGTGGTGCGCGAATGGGTCGAGGCCAATCTCGGCCCCGGCGCCCGCCTCGCCGACGTCGGCGAATCGGCCGGCGCCCTCGGTCGTCTGGCGCTCGCCGTGCCGCGCCTCGTCGAGCGCCTCGATCTCGCCTCGGCGGGTCTGGCCAAATGGGCCGAGGCCGGTGTCCGTCTCGACGCCGAGACGGTCGAGGCGATCGCCGCCGCCGAGGTCCGCCGCACTCGGCCGCAGCGTCTCGCGGTGTGGATCGGCGCCGCTTCCCTCGCGGTCATCGCCTATGTCATGATGGTTTCCTAATATATCGACGACCGCCCGTCCCACGCCCCGCAGAGGGCACGAGATCTGCAAGGGAACCGCGGTCCAGGGCACATCCGGAGGAAAACCCGACATGACGCAGTCGCGCCTTCAAGACACCTACGCGCTCATCGATGCCGCCAACGCCGACGATCCGGTGAAGGTGACGGTCGACGGGGTCGAACGCCCCTACGCCCAGGTCTATGGCGAACGGATGACGGCGCGGCTGGCCAAGCTCGTCCCCGACGCCTCCGACATCCTCAAGGCGGCGGCGCGAGCCCAACACATCCGTCGCTTCGACATCCCCCGCGGCTCCTACCCGATGGACAAGCCCGGCTATCACGCCTGGCGCAACGCCCTGAAGGTGCGCCACGGCGAACTCCTCGCCGAGATCATGCGCAAAGCCGGTTGGCCCGAGGACGACGTGGTCCGCGCCGGCCAACTGGTGCGCAAGGAGCGCATCAAGCGCGATCCGGAGGCACAGTCGGTCGAGGATTGCGCCTCGCTCGTCTTCCTCGAATTCGAATACGCCGAGTTCGGCGCCAAATACGACGACGACAAGGTGGTCGACATCGTCGCCAAGACCTGGGCCAAGATGTCGGAAACCGGACACGCCCAGGCGCTGGAGCTGGTGCCGCTGCTGCCCGAGCGATTGCAGACGCTGACGGTGAAGGCGGTCACCGGCGCGTGATCGAGGCGAACCTGCCGACCGGTCGGTAGGAAGAGTGGCACCTCCGCCCCGCGTCACTCCACCCCGTAGGCGTGGAGCGCGGCGCCGTTGAGCTTCAGCCAGCGGCGGCCCTCGTCCATGCGCGGGCAGGTCTCGCGCACCAGCCGCCAGAAGCGGATCGAGTGGTTCATCTCTCTGAGGTGGGCCACCTCGTGGGCGGCGAGATAATCGAGCACGTGCGGCGGCGCCAGGATCACCCGCCAGGAGAACGAGAGTTCGCCCTCCGCCGTGCAAGACCCCCAGCGCGAGCGCGTGTCCTTGATGCGGATCGCCCCGGTCTTCACCCCGAGCCGCGCCGCGTGGCTCGCCACCGCCGGCTCGAGATCGGCCAGGGCCGCGCGGCGCAGGAAGTCGCGCACCCGCCGCGCCATGTGCTCCGGCCGGCCGGCGACACAGAGGAGCGGTGTCTTCACGTCACCGGTCGCCGTCTCGACCCAGACGGTGCCGCGCCGGTCGGGGCGGTGGTCGAGGAGATGCGGCGTGCCGCGCAACGGCACCGTCGAGCCGGGAGCGAAGGCGACCGCCCGCGGTCGCCGTGCCAACCGCTCGGCGAGCCAGCCGCGATGCCGGTCGAGGAAATCGAGGGCGTCGGCGAAGCGCGCCCCCTCCGGTAGGGTCAGGACCGGATCGCCATGGCCGGCGGCCATGCGCAGGGTGAAACGCGAGGCCCGTGCCGATACGCGGACCGCGACGCGGACGTCGCGGCCGGCGATGGGGACGATCACGTGGTCGGGGGGTGGGACCCGTGACGACCGTCGGGACGAGAAGCCGAACACCGCGTCAGACGCGGGTCGGGTCGCCGTCACGCATCCGGCGGGCGGCGCGTTCGGCCTTGAAGCGGTCGAACTCCTCCTGGTCGCGGGCGCGGCGCAGATGGCTCATGTAGGCCTCGAACTCGCGACGCTCGTCGTCGAGACGGCGACGTTCGGCCTCCAGCCGCTCCAATTCGGCGGCGCGATAGGCGTCGAAGGCGGCGTTGCCGGTGGAGGCGAAGGGCCCCCCGGCGAAACCACCGCCGAAGCCGCGACGCATCTCGGCGGCGAGGCGTGAGTTCCGGTAGCCGTCGCGCACGCCCTCGAAGAAGACCTGCATCCGATCGCCCCAGATCATGTAGGCGAGCATGGCGAGGCCGAGCGGCCAGGCGAAGACGAAGCCGAGGACCATCAGGCCGATGGACAACGGGTGGAAGCCGGGACGGATCACGGGAGTGCTGCGCATGGGGGCCTTGCCCTTTCCGATGTCGACCGGCCGGTTGCTCCTGCGGCGCGAGCCGGCGGAGCGCCGCGGTCACGTCGCATGATCTGGCCCCGTGTCGTGGCGGTTTCAAGGGTGGCGGTTTGGAAGATCGCCGCGGGCGTTTTCCGCTGCCGATCGACGGAAGCGAAACGGCCGCGTCTCGCGACGCGGCCGTCGGCTTCGGACCGGATCGCCGGCGCCCTCAGGCGGCCGACTTCGCCTCGGCGCCTTTCGTCGGCGCGGCGACGCGGGCGTGGCGGCGGATGAATTCGGCGATGCGCGGCTGGATGTTGGCGCGGAACTTCGAGCCGTTGAACACGCCGTAATGGCCGACGCCGGGTTGGACGTAGTCCTGTTGCTTCTCGGCGGCGAGATTGGTGCACATGGTGTGCGCCGCCTGAGTCTGGCCCGGCCCGGTGATGTCGTCGAGTTCGCCTTCGACGGTGAAGAGGGCGGTGTCGCGGATCTCCGACGGCTTCACCAGCCGTCCCCGGTGCATCATCGTGCCCTCCGGCAGGGCGTGATCGAGGAACACGGTGCGGATCGTCTGGAGATAGAACTCCTTGGTGAGATCCATCACCGCCAGATACTCGTCGTAGAAGTCACGATGCTTCTCGGCACTGTCGCCGTCACCCTCGATCAGGTGCTGGTAGAACTCCTTGTGGGCGGAGACGTGACGGTCGAGATTCATCGACATGAAGCCGCCGAGCTGCAGGAAGCCCGGATAGACCTCGCGCAGGA